>CANMUN010000059.1 GCA_947500875.1 Flavobacteriales bacterium
CACGGTGCAGCTCGAGTAGCTGAGGGTTTCTCCTACAATAGCAAAGACAATCAGGCATGGGAAAGCGTTGAGACGCTCCGGGAAAAGATACAAATACACGTTGGCAACTTTTAGGGAGGATGACCTTTCAAGAATTCATCGCCGCCTTTGACAAGGAGGGTTCCATTGTTCTTTTGGAAGGCAAACGAGCCGTTTTAAGCGCAGATGCTCCCTTATTAACTGCGCTGGGAAAGCAATTAGCGGAATCCACCCAATGGATGCGTTTTCGCAGCGGAAATGCCCCAGGGGCTGATGCCTTGTTTACCGCAGGCGTTGCGGCCATTGCACCGGAGCGCATTGAAGTAATTCTTCCTTATGCAAAACACCGTCAAGAATATGCTCAAAATTTGAAACAAGTTTCCATGGACGACATCAGCTTGCTTGAAGAGCCAGGATTGATTTACGAAACCAAGAAAAATAAAAAAATGGCCGGGCTCGTGGACCGATATGCCCAAGGAAATAGGGATCCTTATGCGCTGAAGGCTGCTTACATTCTTCGAGATACGTTGAAAGTATTGGGAAGTAAAACGTTGCAAAAGATTCACGCCGGTATATTTTACGACGATTTAACCAATCCGAATCAAGGTGGAACAGGGCACACGATGAATGTTTGCAAAAACCATCAGGTTCCGTGCCTCACCCAAGAAATTTGGCGGGATTGGGTGCAATAAGTTCCATGTTAAATTTTTGAAGTATATTCGTTCATGCATCACGTTTTCTTCTGGATCAGTATTTTCATGATGTATGCTGTAAAGGGTCAAGGCACTAGCGACTATACCCAATTCGTCAATCCTCGAATTGGCACGAGCAAAATGGGGCATGTTTATCCTGGCGCAACCGTTCCTTTTGGTATGGTTCAAGTGAGTCCTCAAACGAATTTCATTCCCATGTTTCATGAAGATGGTACCTACAACAAAGCTACCTACGATTATTGCGCAGGTTATCAATACTCCGATACGAGCATCCTTGGATTTGCGCATACGAATTTCAGCGGTACAGGACATTCGGATTTGGGCGACCTATTAATCATGCCTACCTGCGGTACCCTTGACTTAAGTAAACGCAACGAAATGCAAGACCACGGTCATGCCTCTTCGTTTTCACATACCACCGAGCTTGCCAAGCCCGGTTATTATCAAGTCATGCTGGAACAACATGGAATTAAAGCCGAAATGACAGCCACTGAACGTGTTGGATTTCACCGCTATCATTTTCCGACAAGCGATGACGCCAATTTATTGTTGGACCTGGTCTACAACGTCTACCACCACAAGGATAAGAACGTATGGACTTTCCTGCGCATCGAAAATGACTCAACCATCACTGGATACCGACAAACCAACGGATGGGCGCGCGACCGCAAAGTATTTTTTACGATTCATTTCTCTCAACCCATCGTGCACTATGGGTATCAACGCTACGACAAAAACCATTACAAGGGTTTTTACCGTCGGTTTAACGAAGCCCGTGACTTTCCAGAAATGGCTGGAAAGGAACTCCGCGTTTGGTTTAAATTCAAAACGCAAGCCAACAAACCGCTGATGGTCAAGGTAGCCTTAAGTTCCGTTAGCACCGAAGGGGCTCGACTCAACCTTTCCACAGAACTCCCGCACTGGCGTTTTGATGAGGTGGTAGAGGAAGCCCGTCTGCGGTGGAACGCAGAACTTGAAAAAATCAAGGTTGAAACAATGGATTCGAGCGATAAAGTAAGTTTTTACACGGCACTCTACCATACCAACCTTTCACCAATCCTTTACGAGGACGTGGACGGAAAATACCGCGGATTGGATCAAAACATTCATGTTTCCGATGGATTCACCAACTATACCACATTTTCCTTGTGGGATACTTATAGGGCCCTGCATCCGCTTTTCAACCTTGTACAACAAGAACGCAACAACGACATGATAAAAAGCATGCTTGCGCATCAATCGCAAAGTGTTCACAGAATGTTACCTATTTGGAGCCATTATGCCAATGAAAATTGGTGCATGATTGGGTACCATGCTGCTTCTGTCCTTGCCGATGCGGTTGTAAAAAAGGTTGGTGACTTCGACCGTGAAAAAGCTTTATTGGCATGTACTTCCACGGCAAACGTACCTTATTTCGAAGGCATAGGACCTTATTTAAGGTACCGTTATGTACCGGATGATATGAGCCATTCTTCGGTATCCAAAACCCTTGAATACGCCTACGATGATTGGTGCATTGCACAAATCGCCCAGCATGTTGGTAAGGATTCCCTTCGGCAGCAATTCTCGGAACGATCCACCTACTATCGGAATGTTTACGATGGAACGTCAGGTTTTATGCGGCCCAAAATGTCCAGTGGAAAATTCAGAACGGACTTTGACCCCATGGATACCCACGGACAGGGCTTCATCGAAGGAAATGCCTGGAATTATGGCCTATACGTACCTCATGATATTCCGGATATGGTGCACATGATGGGAGGAAAAAAACGCATGACCGAGCACCTCGATTCCTTATTTACCATGGAAATCGCGGACAAGTACATCGAAAAAAACGAGGACATCACACGGGACGGTATCCTTGGAAATTACGTCCATGGCAACGAACCCAGTCATCACATTCCCTACCTCTTCAATTGGACCGGTCGACCGGACAAAACGCAAAAGACGGTTCGAATCATTCTAAACGAAATGTATTCTCCAGAAATCGATGGTCTATGTGGCAATGACGATGCGGGACAAATGAGTGCTTGGTACGTTTTCAGTGCTTTGGGATTTTACCCCGTAACCCCGGGTTCAACGACCTATGCCTTGGGTAGTCCAATCGTGGTGCGTGCGGAACTTCCCCTACCCAACCACAAAACCTTAGTAATTTCCACGAAAAATCAATCCCCGGCAAATGTATATGTGAAAGAAGTTCGATGGAACGGAAAGGTGCTAAAAACTCCCTTTGTCGACCACAACGAACTCGTTCAGGGAGGGACCCTTGAATTTTTGATGAACGATAAACCCAACCATTACTAAAACGAAACCTATGAACCGTCAAACCGATGAACATGAAAAAAAATTGCAAGAGTCCTTGGACCGATTTAGCGTAACATGGATTAAAATCGTGGGCATTGTTGGCATTCTGATGGGGCTTATTATTATAGGTGTTTTCTGGTATTGGTTACTTTCTAAATTGTTCTAACATGAAAATTATCGCCTTCGGAGCATCAACGAGTAAATCCTCCATCAACCAGCAATTGGCTATCCATGTGGCACAACGCTTCGAAAACGCAGAAGTAGCAACCTTGCACCTTTCGGATTATGAATGTGCTTTGTACAGCGAAGACCGTGAAACCATGGAAATCCCTGCAGCAGTGTCGTCGTTTTTAGCAAAAATGGAAGAAGCCGACTTGGTTATACTCAGCCTTGCAGAACACAATGGAACCTATACTGCTGCCTTTAAAAACCTGTTTGATTGGTGTTCTCGGTTGAAACAACGCACCTTTGAGAACTGTCGGTTTTTTCTTCTCTCAACGTCTCCTGGTCCTCGCGGAGGGATGGGAGTCATGACAGCGGCATTGGAACGATTTCCGAGGCATCAAGCGGTAATTTTAGACCATTTTTCATTGCCCAACTTTCAGCAAAACTTCTGTCCAGATAAAGGCATCACGGACGAAGTACTGAACCTTTCATTGCAGGAAAAAATTCAACAAATTCAACAGACTTTATGGGCATAAAACGAACTGGCTTTATTCTTTTATTCCTTTTCCTTAATTTCGGTGCTTTAGCCATAGGAGGTTCCTTTACGGCCGATGGAGTCGCTTCGGATTGGTACCAAAACTTAAACAAAGCCCCGTGGACCCCTCCGGGTTGGGTTTTTGGTGCGGCATGGACCTTTTTGATGGTATGCTACAGTGTTTATCTCGCTATGGCCCATGAGACATCGCAAAACAGGCGTCTTTTTTGGGGAATTTATCTTTTCCAATGGATCTTCAACGTAGCGTGGAATCCCCTGTTTTTTAAATACCATTGGACCATCCTTTCGTTGGTGGATTTAATCGCGTTGACCGCTGTTATCTACTTTTCCATACTACGTTTCATTCCTTTGCGCTCATGGAAAGCTTGGTTGCTTTTACCCTATGCGCTATGGGTCCTCATTGCTACGAGCTTAAATGCCTATATTGTCCTGAATAATTAGCAATAAAACCTTTTTTATTTTTTACCTACCTTTGATAAAACTGTTTGTATGGACATCAACGAATACCTTAAACCGCAGAACCCCCCGAAATCTTATTTAATTGAATCGATTTTGGTTACGGTCTTTTGTTGTATGCCTTTTGGTATCATTGGCATTGTCAATGCCTCCAACGTAGAATCGCTTTACAAAACCGGGAATTACGAAGGAGCAGAAGAGGCCTCCAAAAAGGCGAAACGTTGGATGATTATTGGGTTGGTGAGCGGTTTTATTTTCGGAACATTATACTTTCTTTTAATAATGGCGGATACGTTTATGAATTTTGATTGATGAGCGTGAACAAAACAGAAAATTCTCCCCGAAAACGGGTCAAAATCTTCGTTTTTTCGATTCTTGCATTGGCTTTGTTGTTGATTTACGGTTGGTTTGACCCAAGCACTTCGCATTTTTTTCCTAAATGTCCGGTCAAAACCCTTACCCACTACGATTGCCCTGGATGCGGTTCACAACGGGCAATTCACGCCTTACTCAATTTTGAATTTCGTGAAGCCTTTCGTCAAAATGCACTGTTGGTGCTGGCCCTTCCTTACTTGGCATTGAGCATTATCTTCAACGTCATGAAAGCACCCTCCGAAAAAATGTTGCGCTGGAGAAACGTGTTGTTTGGTCACCACGCTACGTTGATAATCTTAGGCATTGTGATCGCTTTTGCAATCCTTCGAAACGTCCTTTAGTCCTTCGAAAAATCGTCTTCCCACACTTGAATTTGCTCTTCTTTATCCACCGTAATGCCAGGGGTACCGTTTTTGTCCAAGGACACTTTACCGGTAACTGCGATGTATTTACCCAACAAATCCGCTTCAGGTTTATAGCTGAAATTCCTGCGGCCATCTTTCCAAATCATCAAGGAAAAAATTTGCTTGGGAAACGACTGATCCAAATTCAGGAACGTGGCCTCGGATTTCGCAGAAAATTTCGCACTGACCACTTTACCGACAATCGTGCAGGTAGCTCCCACTTTCGACAAGGCCTGTTCGGTATTGAAATACCCTTTGGGTAATTCAAGCGCATTGAGCGGTTCAACGTCATTGGAATTCGACTGCGTTTTCCACGCCGTAAAATCAGCGAAAGATTCTATTTTCCGTTCCAAACTATCGTTTAACTTGGGAAAAAAATCCAAGCCAGTCAGTTTTTCAAGGCTATCGATGCTGACGACATAATGACTTGGTCGGTATTCGCATTTTCGATTGGGCATTAAAAAGGCCATTCCTCTCGGGGTTTCTTCGGATAAATCCGCTACAATTTTGTAGTGCCAATCAGGTATTTTCAATTGGTGTACGGACCTTTCCACGGTTTTTAATGCTCCGCTTAAAATCGGAGCCGTAAGAACGTACAGGTTCTTCTTTTCAGCCTCCACCATTTTTCGCACCAAGCCTTCAACCTCCGCCCAGGACTCTCGGTTAAACTGCGGACGCTGGGGGCTCATGTTGCTATAGAAATACGTTTCACTTAATCCAATGGGCGACCACTTAAAATCGGCAGAAGGGATCAAGTGCCCACGGTCAAAGCCGAAACCATCGTGGGAGAAGGTGCCGTCTGGGTTTTGCTTACGAATGAAATAATCCTGCTCCTCGGAAGAACCGCAAGCGGCCATCGAATCTACCCTAAAATCGTTGCTGCGGCTCACGTTTCCAAAGGTTATATCGGGAATTACTACGTGAAAAGTCCATGCGGGCATTTTATAGTTGCAATCAAAGCCCATAGCATAAGCCGAATGCTCAAGGATCTCGAGCGGTTGGGGTGAAGCAGGATAACCCTGGTATTGTAACAAGTTCAAACACTGCATTAACTTTAAGCGTTCAATTTCGGCATTGATTTCCTGTTCCTTCAGTTTCAACGCCTTTAATTCTTGCTCTTTTTGCTGCAACGGCGACTGCCCATAAACCAAGGAAGCCGAACAAAAAAACCACCACACCCATTTCATACATCAAAGGTAGTGAAATGGGGGGAGATTGCCTTCGGGATTTTTCAGCATACAGCCTAATCCTTAATTTTAAGGTATCAAATCCATGATATCCAATGTCGCCGATTGAATCCTACATAGCTCAGAGCGCGGATAAAACCCGAACCCATCTCACCGAGATATATGCTTTCATTAAAAACAAACTTCCATTCGCGGAAGAGTGCATGAGTTACAACATGCCTTGCTTCAAAATGAACGGTCATGCGGTTATTTATTTTGCGGGGAACAAGCACCATATTGGTTTGTATCCAACTTCCAAACCCATTGAAGCCCTAAAGCACCGATTCGAACACCTGAAATGCTCGAAAGGTGCAGTACAACTACCACTCGACCAGCCCCTTCCCTTGAACATCATCGAGGAACTTATTGACTACCGTTTGCGATTGCTTCAGAAATAGAAGCGCAGGTTCGAAGGGCGGAAGCTACGAAAACATACTTTGAAGGAATTAACTATCTTTGTCGGCGTAATTAAACTGAATTTATGGCAACCACCGCAGACATTCGCAACGGTTTGTGCATCAAGCACAACGAAAAATTATTTCAAATCATTGAATTTCAACACGTAAAACCAGGAAAAGGACCGGCTTTTGTGCGTACCAAGATGCGTCAGATAGAATCCGGCAAAGTATTGGACCACACGTTTTCCGCAGGGCATAAAATAGAACCTGTGCGCATCGAAAACCGTGAATACCAATACCTCTACCAGGAAGGTTCGGAATTTGTTTTTATGAACAATGAAAGCTTTGAACAAGTCAACATTGCGGGAAAAATGATTGAAAAACCGCTTTTTTTACAAGAAGGCATGGTGGTGAATATCTTGTTTCACGCGGAGGAAGAAATGCCGTTGGTAGTGGACTTGCCGATGTACATTGTTTCGGAAGTTACCTACACCGAGCCGGGAGTTAAAGGCGATACCGCCACCAACTCCATGAAGCCAGCAACCATTGCAACGGGTGCTGAAGTACGCGTCCCGCTGTTCATTGATAACGGAGAAGTCATCAAAGTGGACACCCGAACCGGAATCTATGTTGAACGCGTAAAAGGCTAACCATGAAAAACACCGCCCTCCTTCAAAAACACCTGGATGCTAATGCGAAAATGGTTCCGTTTGCGGGGTATAACATGCCTGTTCAGTACGAGGGGGTGAATATTGAACATGAAACTGTTCGCAATGCTGTCGGCGTTTTTGATGTGTCGCACATGGGCGAGTTTTTTCTACGCGGCCCTAAAGCCTTGGATTTGATTCAACGCGTAAGCACCAACGATGCCTCCGTGTTGTTCGACGGCAAAGCACAGTACAGCTGCATGCCCAACGGAAAAGGTGGAATTGTCGATGACTTAATCATATACCGCATACACCAAGAAGAATATTTGTTGGTGGTCAATGCTTCCAACATTGAGAAAGATTGGAATTGGATTGCTTCGCACAATACCGAGGGTGTTGAAATGGAAAATGCCTCAGACCGCTATTCCTTACTGGCCATTCAAGGTCCAAAAGCGGCAGAAGCCATGCAATCCCTCACGCAAGTGAATTTGTCGGAGATGCCCTACTATACCTTCGTAAAAGGCGATTTTGCAGGATGTTCCGATATCTACATTTCCGCTACCGGTTATACGGGTTCCGGAGGTTTCGAAATTTATGTACCCAACGATGCCGCACCTCACGTATGGGATGCCGTATTCGCTGCGGGAGCATCTTTCGGAATTAAACCCATTGGTTTAGCTGCCAGAGACACCCTTCGCTTGGAAATGGGATTCTGTCTTTACGGAAACGACATCGACGATACCACCTCTCCCCTTGAAGCAGGACTTGGTTGGATCACCAAATTCACCAAAGATTTTGTGGATGCAGCGACCTTAAAGGCGCAAAAAGAACAAGGTATTACGCGGAAATTAATCGCTTTTGAAATGGTGGAACGCGGTATTCCTCGCCACGACTACCGAATCCTCGATGCCAACGGCGCTGAAATCGGTAAAGTCACCTCTGGAACGATGTCTCCTTCCATGAAAATCGGTATTGGATTGGGTTACGTCACCAAGGAGCATTCCGCTTTGGATAGCCCGATTTACATTGAAATCCGAGAAAAAGGGGTTGAAGCCAAGGTGGTGAAGCTACCTTTCTATAAAAAGTAAAAATCCATACGAAAAGCGGTAATTTGTTCGTTATAGGCACTTTTTTGCCTATGAACCTGTTACAACTTCCTACTTCGGACCAACCGAGGAACAAACTTCACCAACACGGACCAAGGTCACTTACCGATTCTGAACTCCTTGCCTTAATCCTTGGGAAAGGAATTCAACACAAAAATGCCAAAGAGTTAGCCTTGGATGTTTTGGTGCACTACAACAACGATCTGCACCGCATGTTTTGCGCTACCAAAGCGGATCTCCAACAATTTAAAGGCATTGGTCCTGCAAAAGCGTCTATCCTGTTGGCATGTTTCGAATTGGGGCGCAGAATGAGTGCTCAAGTTCCAACCAAGGGTGCTATCATCAAAAATTCTCGGGACGTCTACCATTATGTACGTAAGTCCTTTTCCATGTTACCGCACGAGGAATTCCTCATTTTGCTGATGAATAACAACAATGAAATCATCCACGCACACCGGCTATCACGCGGGGGCATTACAGGAACAGTAGCAGACGGTCGTATTCTATTCAAAATCGCTTTGGATTTTAAAGCAACGGCCATCATCCTCTGCCACAACCACCCCAGCGGAAATCCAAAACCCAGCGACCAAGACCTGCGGTTGACGAAAAACTTCCAGAAATTTGGGAATTACATTGATTTACCTATCCTAGACCACCTCATTTACACCGATTTTGGCTACTTTAGCTTCGCCGATGAAGGCCTGTTAGACCCCGCATGAAAATAGTAACCATTATAGGTGCAAGACCGCAAATCATCAAAGCCGCTGCCATTAGCCGTGCGATTGCCGATCACTTTTCCGAGCACATCACTGAAGTTATCGTTCATACCGGACAGCACTACGACGACAACATGTCCGAGGTCTTTTTTAGCGAAATGAACATCCCCAGACCTCAACACCAATTGTCCGTTGGAAGTGGTCATCACGGCGAACAAACGGCCAAAATGTTGGAAGGCATTGAAACGGTATTGTTGTCGGAAAAACCCGATGCGTTGTTGGTGTACGGAGACACCAATTCCACCTTAGCAGGAGCGATTGCCGCCGTAAAATTGCACATTCCAGTGGTTCACATCGAGGCAGGACTCCGCTCCTACAACAAGTCGATGCCCGAGGAAATCAATCGAATCACCTGCGATCATTGCAGTACGTTGTTGTTCGTACCAACCCAACAAGGCATCGAAAACCTCCTCAAAGAAGGATTTTCCTTGGACGCCAAGGGACAAGCAAGCATTGACCGTCCGAAAGTGTTTAAAACCGGCGACATCATGTTCGACAATAGCATGTATTTTGCCGAAAAATCACGTGAAAGCAAACGCATTGCTGACGTATTGCACCTTCAGGACAAGAATTTTATCCTTTGCACCATCCACCGCGATTCCAATACCGATCATGCGGAAAACCTGAACAACATAGTTCAGGGACTCCTGCGAATACAAGAAGTATCTGAACAAACCTTGGTATTACCCCTGCATCCAAGAACCCGCAAGAAAATGACAGAGTTGCTGAGTCCAGAGCTTATGGAGCAACTCTACGGACACGGAGGAATTAAGCTCATAGAACCGGCCGGTTTTCTCGACATGATATCCTTGGAAAGCCGCTGCAGTTTGGTTATTACCGACAGCGGTGGGGTTCAAAAAGAAGCGTTTTTCTTTGAAAAACCCTGCATCATTTTGCGCGAACAAACGGAATGGGTGGAAATCGTTGAACACGGCACTGCACGACTGGTTGGAGCCAATCAAGCGGCCATGGTTGAAGCTTTCATGGCGTTTCAAGAATCCAACAGCTACACCTACCCTCCTCTATTTGGCAACGGGCGTGCCGCCGAAGAAATCTGCCGTTTGATGCTCGAGAACCTATGACGTACGTTTTTTCGGAACAACCCTCCCCGCGGTTGAGTTACACTTTGGATTTTATCTTTTCGGCGCGAGGCCTAACGTACCAAAGCACTTCGGACTGGGAAACTTTTGAAGCGATAAAAGGGCCCAAACTGAATTACTCCGAACGCGAAGCGTCCGATGCTTTGAACCTCACACCCTCCGCCTTATTGTTCGAAAACGATGTGCGGAACTACGCAATCGACCAATTCGAGATTGATTTGGGAGAAGTCATTTCCTTCGATGGCGTGCCTGACATGCTTGCCTCGATGTTCTTTGTGTTAAGCCGCTACGAAGAATATTGGGCTACGGAACGTGACCGTCATGACCGTTTTGAAGGCATAAAATCGTTGCAATCCGTATTTGGTTGGTTGCACATCCCCATAGCCGACCATTGGGCCGAGGCGCTCATTGAAAGACTTTGCTTGGCGGAACAACCCCAACGGGATTTTTTGATAGCGCCCACCTTCGACATCGACGCCACCTTTGCCTACCGTGAAAAGGGACTCGTTCGCAACGGCCTGGGGCTCATGAAAGACCTGCTCTTTGGAAGATTCAAGCGGGTGAGCGAGCGCATAGCGGTCCTTTTCAGGCAGCGCCGTGACCCTTTTGATACATTCGATCGGATGGCGGAAATCGCAGCGGCGTATGCCAACACCCAGTGTTTTTGGTCGATGTCCGATTATGGAACCTACCACAAGAACCTTCCATACGATAATGGGGTGCAGGCCGAGGAAATACGAAAAATGTCGCAACAATGTGCGGTAGGAATTCATCCGGGTTATGGAACCTATACGAATCCAAGCCTCCTTCACCGGGAAAAATTGAGGCTGGAAGCGGTACTTGAGTCGAGGGTAAGCACCAGTCGACAGCACTTTTTACAGCTCAAATTACCGCACACCTACGAGCAATTATGCCGGGAAAACATCTTGGTAGATTATTCCATGGGATATGCGGATCAACCGGGATTTCGGATGGGAACGGCTCGAAGAACCCCGTGGTATAACTTGCGCACGAATGAAGAAAGCGCCTTGCAGCTGCAACCCTTTTGTTATATGGACGGGACGCTCAACGAATACATGGGGCTCACCCCGGAGCAAGCGCAAACGGAGGTGCAAGCCTTAAAAGCGGCAGTTCAACGCTACGGCGGCACCTTTTGCTTCATTTGGCACAACGAAACCCTGGGATTTCAATACCGTTGGCAAGGATGGGAAAAGGTCTTGTTGGAGAGCTTGAAACCTTAAGCGGGCTTAAACACAAGGCCTTCGCCGTTCGATGATTTGTAAGATTTATTCTAAATTTACAGGTACACTAAACCTATTACTATTACATCAAAAGGTGTATGCTTGATAAACTTTTGGTAATGTTATAAGTAAGTTA
>CANMUN010000060.1 GCA_947500875.1 Flavobacteriales bacterium
ACCTGTTGCCCAGAGAAGGTTGCGGAACCGCTAACAACGGGAGTTATTACTGGGTCAAAGCGTGTTCCATTGGTTGTGTAAGTTGCTGGAGCCAAGCCCCCGTAGCATCCGTTCCCGTTCAGCAATTCAAAAATATTGAAGCGCAGCAAATTCATTCCAATGTAGGCCCTGATGCTCATTTCAACGGCTCCGGAACCTGGAGCGACAAAATAATGCCAAACGGTTTGGTTCGCGCAGTTAGCAGGATTTGGGTCAACGTTGGGCTCACCCGCCAAGTATTCCTGACATGCCAATAAGTTGGTTCCCGCCACGGCTTGAAAAGGAGGATTGACCCCAGCAGGTATCACAGGAACCTCATACAACGGGTTTTGTAGGGTCAGGCAAAGAATGTCGTTTCCTGGTGGGTTTTGCGTTGGATCTATCACACTTGGGTCATGAACCCACGTTTTAATGGATTGAGAACTCAAAGGTGTTAAGGCATCGGATGGATCCACCATGCCAAAATACGTGTATCCCGGCTCTAGGCAAGGAGCTTGAACTATGGCACTGGGGTCCCCTCCAAGAAATCCGTTGGTGCCTCCTTCGTCGGAATCGATGAATTTGAGGTTCGAACAAAGATAATCGTTGGGTACTCCGGGTGCAAAGGACGTGTCGTAGCCGAAGAGGGCAGCACTCTCGCCGTACAAGGCACTTTGGTAATCGGTTTCAAAAACAATGCGTCCTTGATTGGGAGCAATGAAGTTCAACCACACGCTTTCATTCATGGTAGGATTCCCAACCGCGGCATGGGGATAATCGTAGGCGTGGTATTGATTCGGATTAGCACTGTTGTGCGCTTGTCCTGTTTCGCCGGCATTGTTGCCTCCGTCAAAGGCGCACCCAAAATTCAGTACGGTGGTTGAATTGCTGTTTTGCGCCGAGGATATGGCTGCGGTTCCATAATTCACGGTGGTTGAAAGGCAAGGAACATCCTCCAAATCCGGTGGACCACCGCCTAAGCCGTTGACCCGCAATTGAAAATAACCGTTATCGTTGACTTGATCCGAGGTAAACTGAATGTAGTAGGTTTGTCCAGGAATGAGCTTTTGATAGCTGATTAAGGGAATGGGATTGCAGGAATTTAAGGTGATTTCTGCCTCAGGATCAACCCCGAGTAAATCGATTCCGTCCGAAAAATCCACATGGGATAAGTACTCAAATTTATCCTTGATCAACGCTCCTGTTACTGCATGAATGCCATCGGTACAATTCCCGCCATCCGCTGCGTGATAAATCTGAAAATAGGTTCCAATTTGCGTTCCGGCTAAATCGGAGGTGATTTCCACACTGCCCGAGGCAGGCGCAACGAATTTTGACCAAAGAGATCCTGCATTTTGCACATCGTTGGCGGCAGGTTCATTGGGCTCCAAGGTGCCAGGACACCAGCCAAAACTATAGGTCGTGTTGAGCGCCAAGGGATTCGCATTGCAGACATTGTCCTGCATATAGTTCACCACAATGGGAATCCGATCGACGCGCAAATTGATGGTGTAAATTTGATTACATCCGGGATCAACGGAATTGGCGGTAAACGTGTAAAAAAGCGAACCCGCACCAACAGGAACTGCCATTACTGCATTTTGCTGATTGGTTTGACCATCGACGTTGTTGAATACGGCATAATTTCCAGGTTCGTCGTTGTCGTAGGCTTCCCACGCCAGGTTGATGGAACTCGGAACATTCGTAGGGCAGAGGTAATCGTGATCAAAGAACAATCCGTTGTTGGGCGAAAAAGTCCCCCCTGGACTGAACATCGTGTAAGGGCCGTTGTCGTTGTTTTTATAGGCGTAATTAAAACCAAGGATTCCAAATAGGGCCGGATTGTTGTTGGAGTATCCTACGGTGTTATCGGTGGCAGTAAATTCCCACACAAAATCGGAGTTCCCCGTAAATAATCCATCACAATCTTGGTAAATGCCTGTTTGAACCGAAAGTACGGTTACCCGAATCGTTGCCTGTCCATGGGCCATCCATGTTACCAAACATAGAACAGCACAGGGTAGGATTCGTAGTAAGTTCATGCGTTGATTTTACAACAACATCGACACCGGATTTTCCATGCATTCCTTGAAAGACTGCAGGAAAGCTGCTCCGCTGGCACCATCAACCACTCGGTGGTCGCAGGATAAGGTAACTTTCATTACGTTGCCCGGAACAATGGCTCCATTTTTTACTACGGGAACCTCTTTAATTCCACCGACGGCTAGAATGCAGCTATCAGGTGGGTTAACAATCGCGGTAAACGATTCAATGCCAAACATTCCAAGGTTGGAAATAGTGAAGGTGTTACCTTCCCAATCGCTTGGTTGTAATTTTTTAGTTTTTGCTTTTTCAGCAAAAGTTTTTACTTCGCCAGAAATTTCCATAAAACTCTTAGTGTCGGCAAAACGAACTACCGGTACGAGAAGTCCTTCGTCTACAGCAACAGCGACACCAATGTGCACGTGTTGATTTCGACGTATGAAATCTCCCATCCATGCCGAATTAACCGCAGGATGCTTCCTCAAAGAAAGCGCTACCGCTTTGACAACAATATCGTTGAACGAAATCTTATATCCTTCCACGTTATTCACCGATTTGCGAAAAGCAATGGCGTTATCCATGTCGATGTCCAAGGTAAGGTAAAAGTGAGGAGCGGTAAATTTACTCTCGGCTAAACGTCGTGCAATGGTTTTACGCATTTGCGTAACGGGTTCATCGGTAAAAGTCTCAGTGGTTAAGCCGGAGCGAGACCCTGCGGCGACCACGGTGCCGTTAGGGTGGGGATGGTAGTGTTCAACGTCGCGTTTGACAATTCTTCCGTTTTCGCCGCTTCCCGCCACGTACTGAAGATCGATGCCTTTTTCGTCGGCCAGTTTCTTTGCAAGGGGTGAGGCGTACACGCGGTCGTTGTTGGTCACAGCAGCCACCTTCGGTACCACAGGCGCCGGAGCAGGGCTTGGAACAGCAACGGGAGCTGGGGCTGCAGTCGGTTCCGGTGACGATTTTTCTTCCACGGCGGGAGCACTGGCTAAAAGTCCGGAAATGTCTTCACCTGCTTGACCAATAATTGCCAAAAGCGAATTGACCGGAGCGCCTTTGCCGGCTTCCACTCCGATATGAAGTAAAACTCCGTCGAAAAACGACTCAAATTCCATGGTCGCTTTATCGGTTTCAATTTCAGCGATAAGTTCTCCTGATTTAACGGAATCCCCCACTTTTTTTAACCACGCAGCCACCACACCTTCGGTCATGGTGTCGCTCAATTTGGGCATGTAAATTACTTCAGCCATATGCTTTTAATACTCTTTAATGTAAGGATAATCGGTTTGAATGTACACATCTTGGTACAATTCATCTGCTGAGGGGTAGGGAGAATTTTCTGCGAACGCAACGCTTTCCTCCACTTCTTTTTTCACCCATTGGTCGATCGCTTCAATTTCTTTGTCGGTTAACCACTTACGGTCCTTAATGATATCCAACACGTGGTCGATGGGGTCTTTATCCATCCAGTCGTTGACTTCTTCTTTGGTGCGGTATTTTTGAGGATCCGACATGGAGTGTCCTTTGTAGCGGTAGGTTCGAATGTCCAACAAGGTAGGACCATCGCCTCTTCTCGCCCGACCGGCTGCCTCTTCAATCGCGTTGTGAACGTATTCGGGACGCATTCCATTCACCACTTTCGAGGGCATATCGTAGGAGAGACCAATTTTGGAAAGGTCCGTAACGTTCGTAGTTCGTTCCACACTCGTTCCCATCGCGTAGTTGTTGTTTTCAATGATGTAAATCACGGGCAATTTCCATATCATGGCCATGTTGAACGTTTCGTGCAAGGCACCTTGACGAACGGCTCCGTCTCCCATGGATACGATTGCCACATTATCGGTTTCGTTGTATTGTTCCGCGAAGGCTACTCCTGTTCCCATAGGAATTTGTGCACCTACAATTCCATGACCCCCCATGAAATTCTTTTCCTTGTCGAAAAAGTGCATGGAGCCTCCTTTTCCCTTCGAGCAACCCGTCGTTCTTCCATACAATTCTGCCATCAATACCCTAGGATCCGTGCCAAGAGCAATCGGGTGGGCGTGATCGCGGTATGCGGTCATGTGCTTATCTCCGGGACGTACAGCGCTTGCAGTTCCAACCACAATAGCCTCTTGACCGATGTATAAATGGCAAAATCCACCGAATTTTTGTTGGATGTAGAGTTGTCCGGTCTTTTCTTCAAAACGGCGAATGAGGAGCATGTCTTTGTACCACTTAACGTAGGTTTCTTTACTGAACTTGTCACCAGGTGTATCGCCTTTTACAACTTTGGGTGCAGCTTGTTTTGGCATCGTATATTAGTTTGTGCAAATATAGGTAGGATTGGACGTAAAACCGATACGATTTTAATCTTTCAATGCTATTTTTTTTGGCGCAAGGCACGAACGATTAGAGCAATTCCGACCAATACCAAGGGGACGCTCAACCATTGTCCCATGTTTAAGCCAGTGCTAACAAATACCGAATTATCGCTGTCGGTTTGGCTTTCTTTTAAGAATTCAATGAGAAATCTAAATCCAAAAACCAATATAAGAAAACTGCCAAAAACCAATCCTGGTTGTTTCCAAGCTTCTTTTTTCCAATATAAGTACATTAAGACGCCAAACGAAAAGAAATAGGCCAATGATTCATAGATGTTTGCGGGATGACGCACGGGTACGGTCGACCAATCGCACAGGTATTGACCGAATTCATTGGGAATGCAATCGTTGTGTAAGAACCGAAAACCCCAAGGAACATCGGTGATATAACCCACCATTTCGTGGTTCACTAAATTACCTAAACGGATGAAGGCACCCGCAATAGCAATGGGGGCTGCGATCCTATCGAGGATCCATAGGTAGGGTTTTTGCACTACTTTTTTGGAAAAATACCACAGGGCCAAGAGAATAACTACTGCGGCTCCATGGCTTGCTAGGCCACCTTCCCAGATGTACAAAATCCGAATCGGATGGGAAAAATAACCTTCAGAACCCCAATAGGGACCATAGAACATAACGTGGCCGAGCCGTGCACCAATCACGGTAGCAGGAACCATAAAGAGCACTAACTTATCAAGAACACTTTCACTGATTCCTTCTTTCTTGAACATTCGTTGGATGACGAAATAACCAAGAATCATTCCTGAAACGAAGAGCAATCCATACCAATTGGGCGTTCTGTAACCTGGGATTATTTCGGCATCAAAAGACCAATTAACGTAGAGTAAGGGGTTCATAAGTCAGTTTTTTTCAAAGATAGGAAATTAAGCTCTATGTGCTGATTAGGATAATTTGAACCGTCCTTTTTTGAATACCAGATTGCTTTTAGTTATTTTTTGGCGGATTTGTTTTTGTTCTTCTTCCGGAAGGTGTATGATATCCTGGCATGCCGAAGAGCAGCAATTTTCCGTTTTCGTTTTGCACGACTCGCATTGAATAAACAAGAGATGACAACCTTCAAAGGCACAATTGGTGTGCTCATCGCATGGTGCTCCGCACTGGTGGCATTGGCTGATGACGTCTTCTGAAATGCGCTCAGCCCTTCGTTCGTCAAAAACAAAATTCTTTCCAATGAATTTACTTTCCAAACCTTCTTCTTTGCAATCGTTGGCGTATTTGATAATTCCTCCGTCGAGTTGATATACGTTTTTAAATCCTTTGTGGCGAAACCACGCCGAGGCTTTTTCACAACGAATTCCACCAGTGCAGTACATGATTACCTTGCGGTCCTCGTTGCCTTTGAGGATTTCTTGCTCTATGACGGGCAGAGAATCTCGAAAAGTATCTACGTCAGGTAAAATGGCGTCTTTAAAATGTCCCACCTCGTGTTCGTAATGGTTTCTAAAATCCACCAATAGACAATCCTCTTGAGAAGTTAATTCGTTGAATTCTTTTGCGGTTAAGTGTTTTCCTTTGTTGGTTACATCGAAGCTTTCATCGTTCAAGCCATCGGCCAGAATTTTATCCCTTACCTTAATTTTTAGTTTAAGGAAAGGGAATTCGGTTGCTCCGGTGTCTACAGCCACATTTAAGCGAATGCCGTTTAAAAAAGGATAGGCATATAGCTTTTGTTTAAATGCCTCGAAATGCTGTTCAGGTACTGCAATTTGAGCGTTAATACCTTCTTTTGCGACATAGGTTCGACCAATGATGTCAAGCGACATCCACGTACTGAACAGTTCATTTCTGAAAACGGAGGGATCGGATAGGTGAGCATATTGATAGAAAGAAACCAAGGTATAACGATGGTTCTTCGCGCGCAATTGCTGCTCCAATTCCTCTTTGCTGTATTTATTCCACAGTTGCATGCTATGTATACTTTAAAGAGGTTACGAAGTTAGGCAATTAGCCCATTATCTCAAAAGCGAAACGCAGGAACCCACTAAATTTTACCTTGCAGGCTGGACCAACCCCCACCGTTGTAAACTTCTTTAAATCCGTTGTTTTGAAGCATGGATTTGGCAGATCCGCTGCGCATTCCTGAAGCACAACAGGTGATGATTGCTTTGTCCTTTGGTAAATTTTTAAGTTGCTGCTGCAAGCTTTGTAAAGGAATGTTTTTGGATCCTTTAATATGTCTACCCACATATTCTCCGGGAGTTCGGACATCCAAAATGATAGCACCGTTTTTTACCAATTGAGCGTAATCCACCCCCGGTCCGAAAATTCGACTAAAAATTCCCATGGCTTATGAATTAAAACGATGATTAACCTCCATCCAACCGCCTCCGTTTTCACAATCTACTCCTAAAGATTTGAAATATTGTGCGGCTTGGCCACTTCGTCCACCTGAAGCACAGCAGAAAATGATGGGGGTTTTCATCTGCTTTATCTCCTCGACATGTTCCATAATTTCTTGCAGTGGTATGTTCACCGATTGAGCCACATGGCCTCCACTGAATTCTGCTCGCGTTCTTACGTCCACGATGGTTCCGTTAAATTCTTTCATGATTTTTTTGTTATTAAATCTTTAATTAAGGTGCTTCCTAGAAAAAAAAGAATGCCGAAATATAGCGTGGAACGCCATGGGTTACCCGTTATTGCACAGCCATCAGTACAGCCGTAAAATCGATAATATGCATACCCAAAAGCCATCCCAAGCAGGGTAATACTTGCTAAAATCAGGTGTTCTTTTTTCATCTTGAGTACAAAGGTAATCGGAATGTCACTGTTCTTGTGTAGCCTGGGTTACATAGTCATAGTCATTTTATTGCCTTATCTTTATACCAATTAAACTTAATTTTTATGCAACACATTCAATTTGAACATATCGACAAAGCTACGCAATGGATTGATAACGTAACGGACGAACAATTTGAGGAAGCCATCACCCAGTTGTCGGAAAAACAACCGATTTTATTGGACTATGTTCTTGCTGCACCGGCAGAATACGAAAACGAAGCCTTAGAAGGATATTTACTTTATTACTATTGGGTCATCAACGAAAGCTACCTTCAAGCAGGGATTCCAACGACGATGGTTACTGAAGCCATGATCGAAGGTTTTGAGCAACCATTTGAAGATATGTTGGAAGATTATTTCGGCACGGAAAACGACGAGGAGGCCAACGAACGCATCGAAGAATTTTGCGATCAGCCGGAATTGCTGAAATTCATGTCCATTGAAGTTTCTACGGACGATGAAGACGGCTCCAGCATGGACGACGAAACAGCAACGCAACTCTACGTTACGTGTGCTGCTATGATTGCCTTGCTCAACGAGAGCGCTAAGGTTACAGCTTAATCACCCTAAATACGCGAGACTCCTCGTTGCGTGTAACACGCAACAGGTACATCCCGTGAGCGAATTTCGAGATGTCTACGGGTTGGGTGGCGATGGGATTGAGGGTTTTCTGCACGGATCCTTCCATGAGGTATTGACCCCGATCATTGAACAATTGATAGGTGGTTTTCCCTTCGGATACAACATTTAACGTAAAATCTCCGCTATTCGGGTTGGGAAAAATCCAAGCCCATTCATTGCTTGGCACTTCTGGGCAAGGGCTAAAGGCTCTTCCTGGAGAACCTCCTACACATCCAACAAACCATTGGTCTGCCAAGGTTTGGTTCGTGCCAAACTCTAGGTATTCAAAGGTGTAGTCCTCATTAAAAGGAGCCGTCAACCAATTGCCCAAGGTATCGATGAAAACGCTTTGTACAATCACACCGTTGGGATCAAAAATGCGTATTGCATCGTTTTTCGAGATTCCAAAAGGAATTTGATAAAGCGCTTGTCCGTTGAAGTCTTCATGGCGCTGATGGAATAAGGATGAATCTTTCACCAATACGGCATAAGCTCCTGGATCCAAGGTAATTCCTGTCAATATAAATTCGTGGTTGTTTCGCTCGTCCTTCAATACGTATCCATTCAGTGACATCGATTGATCCGTGTTGTTTTTGAGTTCGATCCAATCTTCCGCGTTGTGGAGTATTTCAACTTTTCCGAGGTTGAATTCACTCACAATGAGTTCTTCTTGGCACGGTTGGTACGCTTCTCCAGGGGATCCTCCGATACACCCGCAAAACCACGACGTAGAATCCAGTATTTGTTCATTGCTGTACTTGTTTTCCATGGTTCTTCCGTACCCATCCGCGCAGCGCGGGTAGGGGGCATCGTCGTGGTAATGCATAGCAACGATGCTTTCGTTGTGTGGACCAAGGACATAAATGGAGTCCTCGTTGTTTTCCCAGCCAAAAACGCTTCCTCCGGTTACGTTATTAACCCCTGTGTAAATACTTTTGAAAAGTGTTGTATCTTGCGCAACGACCAAATAACCATTCGCAGGTAGCGTGGTTCCGTCCTTAAATTCAAAGTTGTCGTAGAAATTGCTGCTTTTTACGCGGTAACCTGTTAAATCCATCGCGTGGTCACCAAAATTGTGCAACTCAATCCAATTTCCACCATCCAGCGAAGGATCGGGGTTGTAGTGGATTTCGGAGACCGTAAGCGTTGTGTCACGGGACGAACCTTGAAAGACTGCATGAAAATAATCGTCCGTAGCAATGTTCAATACCACACTGGATTGAGTTAATTGATTGGGATCCAAATTGATGTTGTATTCCCAATGATCAAAGGTGAAACCCGGATTTGCATGGGCACTAATTCTAACAGGATTCCCGTTAAAATAAACCCCAGTCCACGGTAGAGAATCCGGAATGATCGTACTAATTTTGATGAAGCCGGCATTTTCGGGGATGGTTTTTAAGGTAACATTCACGGTGTTGTCAAGGCCATAATTCCCAAGCATCTGACTTCTTACCACAGGGCTTCGGTTATTAAAATGGTAAAGAATGTTGTTTTTTTGATTTTCGTAATTTGCCATTCCTCCCGGTATATCTCCTGTCCACAAAGCAAAATGTCTCGGCATTTCAGGGAGTAATTGTTCGTACATTCCATTCACGATAGGGGTATAGCTGTTCGGATGGAGGGTGGTATTCATGAGATCCGCAAAGCGATTGATGAAGTAGTTTCGGTAAGTACTGTCTTGAATTAAATGACTATAAATGGTGTAATAATAATTTGGTTGATTTGCATTTTGGAACCAATTGAACATATCTGCGTCGTATCCTGTCCACCCACCTAAGCCCCACTCAACATCCTGTAAGAAAAACCGCCATTTATTGTTGTAGGTCCTAGGTCGTGCCATTTTCATGTTGTTGTAAATCCAATCGACATTGGCGTACCAAAATTCCCCGATGAGATAGTCCGCATAGTTTTTGGTGTCCAGTTTCCGATCACAGTAAAAAAGGTATTTGGGGTCGGATTTATCCAAGGTCGAAATGCTAGAAATCATATCAAAAAAGGATGAATCGGAACCTTTAACCGTTCGAAGCACCATACCGTACCAATAACTCACGGACAGCAAATCCAGGCTGTCCATGTGGTTGCCGTAGTTTTCATTGAAATAACCTTCATTCGCTTTTTCACGAAGTTCGTACAAGCCGAAGTATTTTCCATTGATAAACACTTGAGCGGGTTGATAGGCTTGGGAATTGGCATTGGTTTTTCGCATGACCCTCATAAAGGTAGCATCGCGTTGATGGTATTGATTCCAAAAGTTACTACCATTGCGAATGAAAAGGGCGTAATAATCATCCACATAGGGTTTTTCGGGTATAATTGGGAAATGAATAGGTAAACCTGTTCCGAAGGTATTGTTGGCCGGCTCAACGGTAACGCTATGTTGTGGATTCGACCGACTTCCTCCGGCACCACCATCGGGTTTTACCGATGCTTTGCTTTCAAAACGTTTAACTCCTGTGGTGTCAAAATATTCAATGACGCACGGACGCTTCCAGTCAGTCCACCAATTGTCGAAAATACCTGTAGGGCCTACCAAATCGTTGGAATCAATGGTTAATGCAATGATGGGAATGGTGCTGCTCTCGTTGAATAAAAAGGTTTCTGCCTCTATGGGACTTGGGAGTAAATTGGTTCCAACAGGAAAACACCGCACCTTGACCACGCTATGGGTGTCGAGGGATATTGGTCCCGTATAAAGTGTTGAGTTCGTGTCTGGGTCATTCCCGTTTAAAGTGTACCGAACGATTCCGCCATGGAACGAGGTGTTCGTAACGCTGACACTTAGGCTTTGAAGGTAGATTCCTCCTACCTGCTGAATAACTGGCATGGATTCATACCCCGAATAACCGTTGGATGAATTGTTGGTAGTATTTGGCGTTGGGATGGGGAAGACAACGAGAGGGCCAGCTCCGTCTTGGTTTTTCCCCACCGACATCTCCGCCTCAAGGTCAGGTACGACCAAGGAATCTAGTATGCCAGAAGCATTGCTTAGGTAGAGTGTTTCTCCAGCCGTGGCAATTCCAAAATTTGTTTCCAAGGTGCCTCCTTGATTTCCAACATTGAAGTAGGGGTGGGTAGTACCATTGTACTGTGTTTGATTACTTCCAAAGCCGAACGTTAAAAAAGGCCTACAGGTTATGTCGGAACTGTTGGGATCGCTGTTGTGTACTTCGATAGCCAATATATTGGTGCCATTTACTAAAACATTCATCAATATACTCATGTCGATTTCGATACTGCTCAATTGGCCGCCTTGGTATAATTGAGCTTCTTGATCCGCAGCAAGTTCATCGAAATTTGGTGGAGTACCGACCAATCCTGCACGTGCAATTTCGATTCCATTCAAGTATGCAACGAATCCGTCGTCGTAATCGATGTCTAATATGGCGCGAACGATGTCTTGGTATTGACTGATTTGAAAGACACATCGAGCATAATAACTGGTGATAGGTCCTACAACTTGGGTACTATCATCGCCGTCGCCGTAACCAATGCTCATCGTACCATTGAGCCAAGAGGAGTCATCAAAACCCAAGCCTGTCCAGTTCGGGATGTTGGCGTTGGGAACCGAATATTTCCATACGATGTTATGGTCAATCGCCGTCTCAAAATGGTTCACTAGAAAAGTACTTCCCTTTTTGTTGGCAAGGAGGGTAAGAAATTGTTGGGAACCCAAAGTGTTTGGAGGAAAAGCCCATTTTTGTAAGGAATCACGGTTGTCGCTTAAAAAGTGACCTTGCAGGGAATAGGAAGCGGCACCGG
>CANMUN010000061.1 GCA_947500875.1 Flavobacteriales bacterium
CCTCCTGTTAAGGTCTGTTGTTTACCTCCCAATTTAAAGCCCTTGTTGAATCGAATTTCACTCGATAAGGTGTTGTAGACATCGACATCGACATCTCTTGGATTGTAACCACCGAGGGTTACATTGAAGGTGTCTGCAATGTTCAGGGGTTTTAAAAAACCTACGCTGTTGCGGTGACCGTTGAGGTAGTTGACAGTGCCTTGAAGGCTTAAGCTTTTATTTATTTCGTGATTCCATTGAATGGAGGCCATTTTCCACGGTAATTCGAACCAATTTCGAGCCCTTAAGGAGGTGTCCGGATGGCTAGATGCCATGGTGTCGTGTAAGCCGCCGGCTTGTTGACTTAAATACGAACTGTTGGTGTACTCAGCGGTAATTTTTCCTCCTTTCCATTCGTATCCCAATTTCCCATAATAGGTATGCGTAAAATATCGACTGTTGGCCCGAAAGCCTTGAGCTTGGCGATGATGCATGAATCCGTAATAAGACCAAGCGCCCTTTTTACCCCCGATGGCATTGAAACTGTTGAACAGCCCAAAGGAGCCAGCGGTATGTGAACCCTCATAAACGATGGGACGTTCACCAATGTTTTCTTTGAGTTGATAATTGATCATACCACCGAATTGAGATCCATATTGCAAGGCAGATGATCCACGATAAATTTGTACGTTGGCTACGGCATCAAGCGTAGGCGAATAATACGCTTCGGCATAGCCTGAAGGATCTGCAGCAATGTCGTAGCCGTTTTGGCGCATGTTGAATTCCCAAGAACGGTTGGCACTCAGTCCCCGGGTAGAAATGCTGGTTTGAAGACCTGAAGCATCATGTTCCGAAACAAAAATTCCGGGTGTTTTTCGAAACGCTTGTCGGTAATTGTTGGTGGATAAGTCGATGTCTTTAGACGTTAAGGATACAACCTCGAATTTTTTGCCAGCTACAATGCGCATATTGTAAATGGAGTCGGGCATTGTTTTCGATTGAACGTAGGTGCGAACGATTACTTCCGAAGTTCTAAGCTGACCGTCTTGTCCAACGGCGTTGGTTATAATGAGTAGCAAGCACAATGCAGCCAATAGAATGCGATTCATAAGCAGTGAATTTTGCTGCAAAGTAACGGAGCGCATCGGCCGAATTCAATACCTAAAAAACGGTATTTTAGAATGATTCTAAATAAATACCCTAAAAGCGGTAGTCAATAGGCTATCGTGAACCTGGAATAATTCGTAAATTTGAATATGCGATTGGTTAAGGAAATTCCCCATCCCCATTACCTCATTCAAGTACATGAGTACAACGGGAAGTATTTGCTTAAAATTACGTTGGATAATTACGAGCAGACGTTTAAAATTCCCGTTAGTGACGTCGTGGATTTAGAACAATTTACGTCGCGTCTCTCGCATGAGTTTTGGGCTTCTTGCCTCAAACGATTTTTAACCATGCGCGAAGATTATGTGCAATTAATTAATTCTCAGATTCCATGAAAAGAACGTTATTGATATTTTCAGCGCTGGTCGCTTTTGCTTGTTCCAACGATAAAAAAGACGTCAAGAAAGAACCTTCTAAGCCTACCGTTATCACGCGGTACGACAACAATTTGGTGATTGCGTTTTACTACCAAGACAGTTTAAAAGAAGGATTCAAGTATTACAAGCGAGAAGACAAGGCGGTTACTAAAAAACAGCGAATCTTTGAATCCGAAATTCAAAAACGGTCCAAGGAATTGGAGGATTACGTGCGAAGAAACGATGAAAAAGCAAGGAATGGCTTATTATCTCAAAATGAAATTCTTCAGATTCAACAAAAGGCGCAGTCCATGGAGCAGCAACTGGTGCAGTACCAGCAAACGGAAGGTGCTCGCTTGGAACAGGAGTCGATGAAAAAAATTGAGGCAATTACCAAGAAAATTGAAGTCTTGGGTAAAGCCTATTGCGAAAAAAACAACATTGATATTCTTTTGATTCACGGGGTTGGGGGGCAATTGAATTTCATCAATACTAAAATGAATGTAACCGCTGATTTTATTCGCTTTTTGAATGAAAATCAGGCATCTATTGAGAACGATTTAAAATAACTATGCTTATCGCCCAACAAAAGCAAAAGGAGAACATTATAGAGTTTTTACTTTATATGTATCAAATCGAGGACATAGTAAGAAGCCTCAACTGCGATATGGATAGCATCAAACAACAACTGCTTCCATCGGTGCTTCCGAATCCTTCTTATCAAGCGGCCTATGAGCTCTGGTATTCCCAGATTTGCGAGGAACTGATCCGTTCGGGAAAAAAGAATAAAGGGCATCTTTACGAATTGGAGGAGGTTTTCACGGAATTGACCTTATTGCATCGGACGCTACTTGAAATTATGAAGGACGAAAAATATGCGACCTTGGTAAGTCTCGCAGAAAAGAGCATTCAGGAATATGCTCTAAAATCGTCGATGGTGAGTTCACATCCTGTTGAAATTTGCCTTCACGCGATGTTTATGAAATTGCAACTCAAACTTCGCAAGCAAACACTCTCGGATGAAACGGAAAAAGCAATGGATCCCATGAGGGCCCTATTGGCTTATTTGGGCCGGGAATATAAGCAAATGAAGTCCGGTTTATGGGGGGTGAACCTAAATTGATTCAATGCCCCGGTGCCACCTTATTCCGTCAAAAGATAGGCAATCGATTCCGTTCGTGAGGATTAGTTTTCGCGCTTTGACCACGTGCTGATAGGCACTTATTTGATGCAGCGTTTCTTCGATTACAGGCACCTCGGGGGCCTTACATTCTACCAGTATTTCCGGTTGACCATGACCGTCGTAACTCACAATGTCCCAACGCTTTTTGCGGTCGTGGTAATGAAAGCTCTTTTCAACGGCAATTCTACTCGCGGGAATCTGCTGGCTACGAATTAAATAAGCAATTACATGCTGGCGTACCCACTCTTCAGGTGTAAGATTTAACCACTTCTTACGAATGAGGCAAAACACCTGAATTTTCGCTTCTTTTTTCTGCAATTTGAGTTCCGTTGCAGGGAAAGACAATTTGTGGAACATCAACGAGGCAGTAATAAGTCCAAAGGTTGATAACTTAAGTCGAATACCTTGCCTAAAATTTCGTTCGTCAACACCCCTTTGTAAATGTAAACACCGTCTTTAAACCCGGGTTTATAGCGGATTACATCGTCTAAGGTACCTTGTTCCCCAATGTCTAAAAGCAATGGCGAAAAGATATTTGAAAGTGCAAAAGAAGCGGTACGTGAAACCCTGGAGGCGATGTTTGGAACGCAATAGTGTACAACTCCGTGTTCGATGAAAATCGGTTGATGATGGTTCGTGACTTTGGAGGTTTCAAAACAACCTCCTTGGTCAATGCTGACGTCAACAATTACCGATCCCTCTTTCATTTGTCGAACCATGTCTTCGGAAACAACGCAAGGGGTTTTTCCAACGCTTGAGCGCAACGCACCGATGGCAACGTCTGCCCGACGTATGGCTTTTGCGAGTACTTTTGGTTGAATGACCGAAGTGTAAACACGGTTTCCGACGGCATTTTGAAGCCTTCTGAGCCTCGCAACAGAATTATCAAATACTTTGACCGAAGCGCCAAGGCCTAAGGCTGCTCGAGTGGCGAATTCTCCGACAGTACCTGCACCGATGATCACGACCTCCGTTGGCTGAACTCCCGTAACGCCACCCAGCATCATGCCTTTGCCTTGCGAATAGCATGATAGCAGCTCTCCAGCCACCAGAATCGAGGTGTTTCCTGCAATTTCGCCCATGGTCCGAACAACGGAGAAAACGCCCTCTTCATCCCGGATGTAATCCCATGCAATGCAGGTTGTTTTTTTGGCCATGAGTTTTTGTAGAATCTCCTTGGGTTGGGTTGCGATTTGAAGGGCCGAAATGAACGTTTGATTTCCCGGCATCATTCCGATCTCTGCCTCGGTTGGAGGTGCCACCTTAAAAATCATATCGCAGGTGTAGATATGTCGCTGGTCGTATACTATCTCAGCGCCGGCCTCACTGTATTCGTTGTCCGTAAAATTGGTTCCTTCACCTGCACCTGTTTCAACTCGAACCCTATGGCCATTCGCGACGAGAAGTGAAACCGCCTCTGGCACGAGGGCAACTCGGCGTTCTTGGAATGAAGTTTCTTTGGGGATTCCAATAAAAAGCTGTCCTTTTTTGGGTTTAATTTCAAGCATTTCCTCCTGGGTTAGGATTGCGCCTTGATGCAGTAAACTCTTCAGTAAATCAGGATTAGTGGCCATATTCAAGCGTGTAATTACGGTGTTGATCCATTGAATTTTCGATCTTTAACGAAATCCGCGGTTCAGGTAGCAAGTTACTAATTATTTCGGGCCATTCGACGATGAAAAAAGCTTCTTCCTGAAATAACTCATCAAAGCCCAATTGGTATGCCTCCTCCTCGCTATTTAATCGAAAGGCATCAATATGGTAAACCATCCGTTGGTTGGGTAGGTGATAGGGCTGAATGAGGCTAAAGGTTGGCGAACCCTCCGTCTGTTCAACACCCAAGTGATGCAGCAAAGACATCACAAGGGTTGTTTTCCCCGATCCCATTTCCCCTGTTAATTCAAGGCAAGCATAGTTGGGCAATAAATCAGCGATTTTTCCCGCTACGCGGTCAAGGTTATCCAATTCAAGCTGATTAAATTGCAGCATCGTACTTGGGTTCGTAGGGTTCTGCTGCTTGTCCATTCCATCTGAGAAATGCAGGTATTGGAGAGTCCATTTTTAAGAAAGTACTGAAGTTAATCCATTCCCCTAAGTTGTAATAAACTCCATGGTTGATGTTCATCTTTAGGGGTAAATGGCGGTGCCCGAACACGTAATAATCGTGAGGGTCATGGTTCTGATGGTCCATGGAATAAAGGTAAAGCCATTCTTTTTCCCTGCCACGAAATTCATGTTCGTTTCCTTGGCTTTCGCGGCTTTTACCTGAAAAAAAAGAAGCTAATCCGATCCCGAAGTTGGGGTGAAGTCGGGCAAAAGCCCATTGACACCATCGGTTTCTCAAGAGTTTTTTTATGATTTTATAACCTCTGTCTCCTGGACCGAGTCCGTCACCATGTCCTAGCAGTATTTTTTTTCCATGCATGGTGAGGCTGATGGGCTCGGGGTAAGTCAACATGTTCAATTCTTCCTCGAAATAGTTCTTTACCCACATATCGTGGTTGCCGTAAAAAAAATGAAACCGTATTCCTTGATCGCTCAGGCGAGCAATCGTTCCAAATAACCTAGCGTAGCCCTTAGGAATAACATGACGGTATTCGAACCAAAAGTCAAAAACATCGCCTACCAAGTAAATGTCCGTAGCATCCTTTGAAGCGTATTCTAGCCAAGCTACTATGGACTTTTCTCGAACTTTCGATTGTGCCTTATCCGGTGCTCCAAGATGAAAGTCAGAAGCGAAATACGCAACACTCATGTTAATGTCCGAAAATTTCAGCGAGTTTATTTTCCAATTGAATGCCTCGCAAATTGGTTTGAACGATGTTCCCTTCTTTGTCCACTAATACCGTAAAGGGGATGCTCGAAACGTTGTACAAACGGGGCACCTTACTGCTCCACCCGCCGAGATCGCTGACATGGTTTGGCCAGACCAGTCCATCCGCTTGAATGGCAGACAACCACTTTCCTTGATCGGAGTCTAAACTCACGCTAAGAACTGTAAAACCATCGTCTTTGTATTTATTGTACGTTTTAACGACGTTGGGATTTTCCTTCCTACACGGTCCGCACCACGATGCCCAAAAGTCGATGAGCACATAAGAACTTTTCAGACCGGATAAAGAAAGTGTAGTGGTCCTATCGGTGGCTAATTCTGTAAAGTCTGGGGCCGGTTTACCGGGTTCAAATTGTGCGGCTAATTCGGCACGCTGCTTTTCTTCTTGTTTTGCTTTTTCGATGCTGTTACCGTAATTGACATATTCCTTGATGGTAGGACTGTTGGGAAAGGATTTAACCAATTCGGCCAAAATGGCCTTCCATGCATCGTATTCGTTATCGATGCTCAGGGATACCAGCACTACAATCAATGCAGCGGAGCCCATGTTCGAATTAACAAATTGTTGACGGTCATTCAAATAGGAGAGGTATTCCCGTGTCATGTAATCGTTGAACTTTCGTCGTCGGGCAGTATCTTCCACCGGAATCGTATTCATGGCTTTGTAGGCAGAATCGCGTTTTACATTCCACTTCTCCATCCGAATGGCAAATTGATTCATGGCTTGAGATTCATCTGAACCCACAAAATTGCATACCTCCTTTAACTTCTTTTTATCGCCATAGACCTTGATTTTGCTACTATCCCTCAAGATGATGTTGGTATGCATTTCTCCAACCCGAATTACGTAATAATCTGGAGTTGGCACATTGGTTTTTATGCTGAATTTTCCGGTTTTATCCGACTTAACTCCTTTATAGTTGGTGTATTTTTTTCCATCAAATTTGGCAATGTAGATGGAGTCTCCACCGGCATTGGTGAAAGTTCCTTCAACACTAACAAAGCACTGGGAAAAAATCCATCCCGTTGAAATCAAACAACATGTAAGGGCAATAATTCTCATGGTATTTTTGTGTAAAATAAGTCAATTTTTTGTTCAAGGGCCTTGTTGCGCAATCCCCGAGCAATGATTTTACCTTCTGGATTAACCAATACGGTAAAAGGAATTCCATCAAAGCCATAAAGGGCCGGCATCCCACTTTTCCAACCCCTTAAATCGCTCACATGATTTTTCCAAACCAGGCCGTCTGCAGCGATGGCTTCTTTCCATTTGGCAGGATCCTCGTCCAGCGAAACCGACAGAATGGTAAAATTACGGTTCTTAAACTTATTGTAAATTCGTACCATGTTGGGACTTTCCTGCCGGCAAGGCCCACACCACGACGCCCAAAAATCGATGAGCACTAGTTTACCCTGAAAATCGCTCAATTGTACTGCTTTTCCTTCCGTATTGGTGAGAGCGAAATTGGGAGCAGTAATTTCACCGTTTTCGACTTGTTCGTATTGCGTATATCCAGCCTCTAATTGGTCGTATTGAGCGCTCAAGGCTTGCGTAGCAGGAACTTCGCCCAACGTTGATTTGAACGCTGTAACCACCTCTTTGAAAACCTCCAAGAAGGCTGGATTCCACCCTTCAAAACCGGTCATGGGGAAAAGTTCCATGGCCAAAACCAGATTCGCGGGATTGCTCGGGTCTTTGTTGATGGATTGAACTACGAAATCCGTGATCGGTTTTTTATTGACCAATAAACGAGCATTGAATTCTTCTTCGGTCAACATTTGCTGATTTCCCATCAATGCTTCCTGTTGACGGCGAAATTGTGCAAGTAACTTCAAGTATTGTACCATCACTGAACCCCATGTTGTTCCGGATAATTTCGGTTGTTCCGTGAAGTTGCTCGAGTTTGCTTCGATCTCCAAATGTTCACCGGGCGACGGTGTTACAGGAATGGCATTCTGTTTATTCTCCCCCAATCGAAGTTGATAGAAGCCAAGACCCGCAATATTGCCTTCAATGTGGAGGTTCTCATCCGAATCCACGACGCCCGACATTACTGTAATCATCCCGTTTTCACTCGGAGTTTCTAGATACAGTGTGAGTCCAGAGGCTCCCTTTAAATGCCCCTTGATCCAAAAGTTAACGGTTTTACCACCGGTGTTCGGGTTTTCTTTGCAACCCGCAATGAACCAAGTTAATATCGCTATGAATACCACGTATCTCATACATCAAGGGCTGATCGTAGAAGTTGATTGGCTGTTTTGGGATCTACTTTTCCACCCGAAATTTTCATGAATTGTCCCATGAAAAAACCAATGAGTTGCTTTTCCCCGCCTCGGTAGCGTTCTACCTCTTTGCTATTTGACGCCAGAACATCGTCAATGAAACGTTGCACTGCTTCATGGTCTGTGGTTTGCAAAAGGTCCTGTTCTTTAGCAATGACCATAGCCTCTCTTGAATCTTTCAACATGATAGGGAAAATTCGCTGAGCCGCGATGGAATGCGATACGGTTCCTTCTGCGATTAAGGCAATTAAACCCGCTAGGCGTTTTGGATCAATTGGAAACTGTTGTATATCAACCCCCTGCTCATTCAAGTACGATTTAACCTCACCCATCATCCAATTGGCGGCGGCCTTGAAATGGGGCGTAATCATTATGAGTTCTTCGTAGTATAAGGCAATGGACTTTTGGTCGGTTAAGTGGTAGGCGTCGTATTCGCTCAAATGCAATTCCCGGGTATATTTGAGAAACAAGTTTCGGGGTAAGGGAGGTAACGATTGTTCTATCTCCGCAATTTTTGTTTGGGTAATGTGAAGTGGGGGTAAATCGGGTTCCGGAAAATAACGGTAATCGTTGGCGGCTTCTTTGGCTCTTAAGGAAACGGTAATGCCTTTTAGGGCATCGAAAGCACGCGTTTCTTGAACGATGGTTTGTTGCGATTCCAAAAGTTCGATTTGACGGTTTATTTCAAATTCAATGGCTCGTTGAACATTACGAATGGAGTTCATGTTTTTTACCTCAACTTTTGTTCCAAACGTATTGGCATCGGAAAGCATAACGGAAATGTTGGCATCGCATCGCAACGAACCTTCTTCCATGTTGCCGTCGCAAATGTCCAAATAGCGAACCAACTTACGAACCTCTGTGAGGTAGTTATACGCCTCGGTTGAAGAAGCTAGGTCGGGTTCGGATACGATTTCCAGGAGTGGAACGCCCGCACGATTCAGGTCAATCAGCGTGTCGTAAACATCGATGTCATGGATGCTCTTTCCCGCATCTTCTTCCATGTGAATGCGGGTGAGACCGATTGCTTTTTCTTGGCCAGATTCGTCTCGAATGATAATGGACCCACCGGTACAAATCGGAGTTTTATCCTGGGTGATTTGATACCCTTTCGGGAGGTCGGGGTAAAAGTAATTTTTTCGCGCAAAGCACTGATGTTCTCGAATCGTACAACCGCAGGCCAGCCCCAAACGGATGGCGAAATCAATGGTCTTTTCATTCATCACAGGTAACGTACCCGGGTGACCAAGGCTTACGGGGCTCACCAAAGAATTCGGAGCCTCTCCGTAGGCATTTTTGTCGGAAGAATAGGCTTTTGAGGCAGTCAACATTTGGGCATGAACTTCAAGTCCAATGACAGCGCGGTATTTTGAACGGGTTGTTTCGTCCATTGTACTAGGCTCGGGAAATAAGTTCTTTCATGATGTGCGTCATTTTTGGCTCTTGTCGGCTCGCGACTTCCACAACATCTTGGTGGGTAACTTTCTGTATTTTTCCAGGTACCCCTAAATCGGTGATGATGGAAATGGCAAAGCAGGGAATCGACATGTGACGCGCTACGATAACTTCCGGTACGGTTGACATCCCAACAGCATCGGCGCCAATTGCACGAACATAGCCATATTCAGCTGGAGTTTCGAGGGTTGGACCAGTTAGCCCTGCATAACATCCAACAGAAACTTTAATACCACCTTGTTTCGCGATGTCCAAGGCAAGATCAATCATGGTTGGATCATAGGGAACACTCATGTCCGGAAAACGTGGACCTAACTCGTCAAGGTTCTTTCCAATCAGTGGGTTGCCCGGGAACAAGTTGATATGATCGTTCATGATCATGATTTCACCTACTTCAAAATTAGGATTCACTCCTCCTGAAGCGTTGCTTACAAACAAGCGTTCGATTCCTAAGAATTTCATGACACGCACTGGAAAAGTTACTTGCTGCAAGTCGTATCCTTCGTAATAATGAAAACGTCCTTGCATGGCAACCACTTGTTTACCTCCCAATTCGCCAAAAATTAATTTCCCAGAATGGCCTTCTACCGTCGAAACGGGAAAATGGGGAATCTCCTCGTAGGGAATAACATCGATGGCCTTAATTTCTTTGACTAATCCACCGAGACCGGTACCTAAGATGATACCAACACTCGGTTTTACGGAGGTTCTTGATTGCAGGTATGCCGCGGTTTCTTTAATTTTTTCTAACATAATCTTGGATGGTTTGTAAAAATGCTTCTTCTCGATCCAAGGTGAGGCCGATGGGTTGAACGTACCAAGGGTAATTGGACATTTCCACCGTCATGGATGTTTCTTGCAATCTCATGAAGTCTTTTTCTGTGGTAATAATTATCGTTTTTTCGATATCAAAAGTAGTAAATTTCCTGTGAATTTCTTTCAGGTCCTTTAAGGTGTAGTTAAAATGATCGCCGAATGAAAGATGGGTTACGGAGTAGTGATTCAATAAGTGTTTTTCAAGGGGGGCAGGGTTGGCAATTCCTGTAACCAATACAACATGTTCGGGGTTCACAACTGCCTTGGAAGTGATGGGCTTGAGTGGAAGGTAATGCACGCTGGAAAAAAATACGGGAACCATAAACGGCTGTAGCGCTTGCAGATAGGATTGTTGCGCTTCTTGGCTGAGATTCAAAGGACATTTGGTGAACACGACAATGTCAGCTCGTTTAGCGCCATTTCTACCTTCTCGCAGTCCACCAAGAGGTAAGGTGTAATCTTTGAAAAAAGGTCGGTTATAATCACTGACCAATATCGTCAAGCCAGCCCGTACATAGCGGTGTTGTAAAGCATCGTCCAATAACAGTACGTGGTCATAGCGATTCATGCTCAGAACGGCATCCTTTCTTCGTTCGCATACGTGCACTTCATGCGCTTGATCAAAAAAATACTGAACGGCTTCATCGCCGACATCCCTTGCGGTATGGTGGGATTTGACCATTACATGTCCTTTGGTTTTTCGGCCATAGCCTCGTGACAAAACCTGAACCTTGAATTCAGGTTGAAGGCGATCAATCAAGTAGCGCGTCAATGGGCTTTTTCCGGAACCGCCAAGGTTCAAGTTTCCGATGCAAATGGATTTTCCTGGGATGACGTATGTTTTAAAAATCCCGAGGTTAAAAAGGAGGTTCCGCACCGAGGTGATTGCCCAATAAATAGCTGCTAAGGGGGCAGATATGAGGCGGACCAGGATCATCTTCGATTAGCCACCGTAATTGGAAAAATCTTGGTCTTCGGCAAAGTAGTATACTCGGATCAAACACGTATCGTTCAAAAAGTCGATTTTACCTATTTCAAACCGATTAATAATCAGTCCTGTACGGGCTTCCAAATCTTGTTTTAAGGCCTCGTGATTTTCCGTTTTGATCAGGTCAATTCGATCGTAATTAATGATTTTACGGGTTTCATGTTTCACCAACCATAAGTACTCCAAAACATACAATACACCGATCACGGATAAATTGATCATCCCCAGTTCCAACAAATTGATCTGGTAAATATCTTTTTCTACTTCTGTGACCAACAGGGCATTTACCACGCTCAATCCGATCACCAAGAACAAGTACGTCATTTCCTTGATTTCGATGGCATCCGTTCGATATCGAATGATTCCAAATATTGCAAAAAGTCCGAGCCCCATTCCCGTATCGATGTCGAGTTTTTTCAATCCAAAGC
>CANMUN010000062.1 GCA_947500875.1 Flavobacteriales bacterium
ATTATAGTTATTGGTGCAATCGCGATTGCACAATTAACGCGGCTCTATGAGCTTGCGGCAAAATTGCGCAAGCATGGGGAACACGACATTCAAGACAGAGATAATTACTTAAACGCACGATTGATGCTCGTGTTCAATATTTTTCAATTTGGCGCCCTAATTTGGTTGATGTTGAAGTACGGATGGACGGGCCGAGGACCTGCTGCTTCCATTGAGGGTGAATCGACAGATTGGTTGTTGAACGTGAATTTTGCAATCATCCTTGCGGTATTTTTTCTCACTAACTTTTTGCTGTTCTTCTTTGCTTACAAATACGTTCGGAAACCCGGAATAAAGGCGACGTTCTTAGCGCACAACGACAAATTAGAGCTGATATGGACGTCTGTTCCTGCGGTTGTATTGGCGGTAATTATTATCCTTGGTTTGCAAACGTGGAATGAATTAACAGCACCGTCTGGTAAGGACGCTTTAAAGGTTGAGTTGTATGCTCAACAGTTCAACTGGACAGCGCGCTATGCAGGAGAGGATAATGTTCTTGGTAAAACCGACTACAAATTGATTTTAGGGAGCAATGAATTGGGACTGGTTACGACATCCACCATTGATTCGTCGATTCATGCCATGCGCTATGCGGCAGGTGGAATCTTGGACCTGCAAAAATTACTCAACAACCGCGATACGGTTTTGACCGATTCAACGATTTCTATCCTTCGCACGAATTTGGGGAGAAAGGAGCGTTTATTGAGGCTGTTGAATCAAATGAAAGCCACCTACAGTTCCGCAAACGATAATGCGGCTTGGAATGATGTCATTCAAAAAGACACGCTTTATCTTTGTAAAAATAAACCGTACGAATTTACTTTCAGGTCGAAAGATGTCATTCATTCGGCGTTTTTTCCCCATTTCCGTCAGCAAATGAACACCGTGCCAGGGTATGGAACACGTCTGAAGTTTACGCCAATTTACACCACCAAGGAAATGCGTAAACTAAAGAATTTGTCGACGTTCAACTATGTTTTAATGTGCAATAAAATCTGTGGAGGAGCTCATTACGGAATGAAAATGATGGTGGTGGTGTTGGAAGAAAAGGAGTACAATGCATGGATGAAGGCAAAGTCTGCGAAGAATTTTAAGGCTTCGTTTCTACCGGCGCCTCAAGCTGCGGCAGCCGCGGATACAACAATAGCAAAAACGATTTAAACATAATAATTATATAACAATGGCTTCAACACACGACGCACACGGACACGCGGATCATGGTCATCATCACCATGAAGAAAGTTTTGTTAGTAAATACATTTTTTCTCAAGATCATAAAATGATTGGTAAGCAGTTTTTAATAACTGCTGTTTTTATGGGCTTGGTGGCAATGCTTTTGTCCATTCTTTTTAGGATTCAGCTTGCTTGGCCGGGGGAAAGTTCGGACTTTTTATACTTCTTTCTTGGGGATCAGTGGGCTCCAGAAGGCGTTTTGAAGGAAGACATGTACCTTGGATTGGTTACCATTCATGGAACAATCATGGTGTTTTTCTTATTGACCGGTGGATTATCTGGAACTTTTTCGAACCTGCTCATTCCATTGCAGCTAGGTGCTAGGGATATGGCGTCTGGTTTCTTGAACATGTTGTCTTTTTGGTTTTTCTTTGCCTCCTCCTTAATTATGTTCTTGTCATTATTTGTGTCCAACGGATCTATTTTTGGTTTAGATATTCCAGGAGATTGGGGAACCACAGGAAACGGTCCTGCAATGGCAGGGTGGACGGTATATCCGCCGTTGTCTGCCCTTCCTCAGTCTGTAACGGGTTCTGGATTTGGTATGACGTTGTGGTTAATTTCTATGGCCATCTTTATCGCAGGTTCTTTATTGGGTAGCCTTAATTACATTGTAACGGTGTTGAACTTAAGAACTTCAGGAATGTCGATGTTACGCATGCCTCTAACCATTTGGGCCTTCTTTGTAACGGCGATTTTGGGAGTTTTATCTTTCCCTGTTCTTTTTTCGGCGGCCTTGCTTTTAATCATGGACCGTTTAGCGGGAACTAGTTTTTACCTTTCGGACATAATGGTGGGCCAGGAAATGCTTACAAATCATGGTGGTTCTCCTTTGCTTTTCCAACATTTGTTTTGGTTTTTAGGTCACCCCGAAGTGTACATTGTATTGCTCCCTGCTCTTGGGCTATCCTCTGAAATCATTGCCACAAATGCACGTAAACCGATTTTTGGTTACAAAGCAATGGTTCTTTCCATTTTAGCCATTGGGTTTTTATCATTTATCGTATGGGGACATCACATGTTTATTACAGGAATGAATCCGTTTTTGGGGAGTGTCTTCGTGTTCACCACGCTATTGATTGCGATACCATCAGCGGTTAAGGTTTTCAACTACATTACTACCCTTTGGAAAGGGTCCATTGTCTTTACACCAGCAATGTTGTTTGCTATTGCTTTGGTTTCTACTTTCATTACAGGAGGAGTTACTGGAATTATTTTGGCTGACTCCGCATTGGATATCGCCATTCATGATACGTATTTTGTGGTGGCTCACTTTCACATTGTAATGGGAATGTCGGCCGTGTTTGGAATGTTTGCAGGGGTTTATCATTGGTTCCCTAAAATGTATGGAAAAATGATGAATACCCGTATGGGATACGTTCATTTTTGGATAACCATCGTTGGGGCCTACGGAGTATTTTTCCCAATGCACTTTGTGGGTCTTGCGGGCGCACCGCGTCGTTACTATAATTATTCCGTTTACGGGGAATTTGATACGGATTCCTACGCCATGATCATGGATTTGAATGTAATTGTAACGGTATTTGCGATCATTGCTGCTTTAGGTCAGATAGTTTTCTTGTACAATTTCTTTTACAGCATATTCCGTGGCCCAAAGGCAACTCAAAACCCATGGAGATCCAATACCTTAGAGTGGACAACACCTGTGGAGCACATGCACGGTAACTGGCCAGGCGCACTACCTGTAGTGCATCGTTGGCCTTACGATTATTCTAAACAGGACGCTAACGGTAATTACGTTACGGGAGAAGATTATATTCCTCAAAATGTCCCGTTGGGGGATAATGAAGAAGAAAGCCATTAGAATGGAAAAAGCCCCGAAAGGGGCTTTTTAATGCCTACTCTTCAGGAATATGCTCAATTTCCTTCTCAATCAGCTCTAATTCTTGGTAAAATTCCTGTCCAAAAGCACGAATAAGGGGCTTTTTCAGGAACTTATAGATGGGAATGCCCAACAATTCTCCATGGCTGCATGCAGATTGGCAAATGGACCACTGGTCGTATTGAAGTGCAGTAAAGTCATGGAATTTTTTAACTCTAATGGGATACAGGGAGCAAGATATCGGTTTTATGTTGTCGATTTTGCCCTCGATATGCGCTTTTTCTATGGCGCAGAGCGCATGTTGTTGTTCGTTGTATATGACAAAAGCGCAAGCACCGTTGTTGACGAGTTGAGTCACATGTTCTCCTTCTTTGTCCAAACTAGAAACCCCGTTTTGTTCAATAACTTGAATGCCTTCCGGGGTTAAATAAGGCTTGATTTTGGAATAGTTGGAAGCAATGGTTTCCACTTCCTCTTTCGATAATGGTGCTCCTGCGTCTCCTTCGACACAACACGCCCCTTTGCACCTAAGAAGATCGCAAACGAATTTTTTCTTGAAAATATCTGCCGAAATGATTTTGTCTTCTATCTCTACAAGCATGATTGCAAAATTAAAGGAAATATATTCAGATTTGGTTTTTAATCAAAATGATGTATCTTTGCACTGTATTAACGATAGAATGAGGGGACGAAAGTCCCCTCTTTTTTTACGAAATGAATAAAAATAGAATTGTTGAATTGGCACAAGAAAGAATAGACGCCTTGAATAAAGGGCTTTTCATTGTGGACATAACCATATCAGCGACGAATGTTATCAACGTGGAATTGGATACCGAAGTAGGTGGCGTTTCCATTGAAGATTGTATTTCGGTTTCGAGGAACATTGAACACAACCTCGACCGAGAAGTGGAGGACTTTGAATTGAACGTTTCCTCCGCAGGAATGGATCGACCTTTACGCCATTTAAAGCAATTTATAAAGAATGAAGGGAGAAAAATTACGGTATTAAAGAACAACGGCGAGTTAATTGAAGCAACCCTGACAAAATTTATCGATGACCGTTTTGTGTTCTCGGTTGAGAAAACGGTTAGAAACGAAAAAAATAAAAAAATGTCAGTGGTTGAAGAGTTGACCCTGGACAGGAAAGAAATTAAAGAAATCAAACGCGTTATATCTTTTAAATAGTTTATCATGAACAGTACAGATTTAGTTGAATCGTTCTCCGAGTTTAAGGAGCTTAAGAATATCGATAAGCAAACCATGCAACATGTCCTCGAGGATGTGTTTCGTGCCATGTTGAAAAGGAAGTTTAATACCGATCAGCATATAGACGTTATTGTGAATATTGACAAAGGCGATGTTCAGATTTTTCTCAACAAAGACATCGTAGATGACGGGGAAGTAGAAGATCCGAATTTAGAAATTGCGTATTCAGATGCCATTAAAATTGAGCCGGATTTTGAAATTGGGGAATCGGTTACAGAAGAATTTAAGTTCTCGGATTTTGGAAGACGAAACGTATTGTCCCTGCGACAGAACCTCATTTCAAGGATTTTAGAACTGGAAAAAGACCATTTGTATAAAAAATACAAAGAGCGCGTTGGTGAAATAGTTACCGGCGAGGTGTATCAAGTTTGGAAGAAGGAAATCCTGGTAATGGACGACGATCAAAATGAACTTATTTTACCCAAATCGGAACAAATCCCTGCGGATTTCTTTAAAAAAGGAGAAACGATACGTGCTGTGGTTTCAAAAGTGGACATGAGAAATAGCACGCCGGTAATAATCCTTTCGAGAACAGCCCCTGAGTTCCTTGAGCGGTTGTTCGAATTGGAGGTCCCAGAGGTTTTTGATGGATTAATCACCATAAAGAAAATCGTTCGTGAGCCCGGAGAAAGAGCAAAAGTTGCTGTTGAGTCCTACGATGACCGAATCGATCCCGTTGGCGCGTGCGTAGGAATGAAAGGGAGCAGGATTCATGGGATTGTGCGTGAATTAAAAAATGAGAACATTGATGTTATTAATTTTACTTCGAATCGCCAGTTATTAATTCAAAGGGCCCTTTCTCCAGCAAAAATTACTTCGATGGAAATCCATGAAGAAGATAAACGCGTTAAGGTTTTCTTAAAACCGGATCAAGTATCCTTAGCCATTGGCCGAGGCGGAAACAACATCAAACTCGCTGGAAAATTGGTGGGATATGAAATTGATGTTTATCGTGAAGGGGAATCAGACATTGAAGACGTAGATTTGGAAGAATTCATCGATGAAATAGACGGATGGATTATTGATGAACTGAAAGCGGTTGGCTGCGATACAGCTAAAGCGGTGTTGGATATGTCGGTAGAGGAGTTGGTAAAACGAACTGATTTAGAAAAAGAAACCATTGAGGAAGTCTTTAGAATCCTTAATGCGGAATTTGAGTAAACAAGTATTTATTATTAAAAGAAGTTATGTCTGATAGGCCCATTAGGTTAAGCAAAGCGGCAAGTGAATTGAACGTAGGGTTACCTACCTTAATTGAGTTTTTGGCTTCGAAAGGAATCTCCATTGATTCAAACCCTAACTCAAAGTTAGATCCTGAGCATTATGGCTTGTTGAGAGCTGAATTTGCGGCAGACCAAACCCTAAAAGAACAGGCTAAGAACATCGTTGCTAAAGAAAAGAAAGAATCCATTTCACTTAAGGACACACGGGAAGAAGAGGCTCTTGCGCCTAAAAACACTGAGGCTGAGGAAGAGATCAATCTAGACGAAATTAAGCGAAAGGTTTTGGCTCCTGAACCAACCATAAATGTTGTTGGTAAAATTGATTTAGATCAACTGAAGCCAAAGAAAAAAGTGGAGGAAGTCACAGAAACGCCAAAACAAGAACCGGAATTACAAGCGCCAAAACCAATCGTTGAAGCTCCGGTAGATGCTCAACAACCCGAAATGATCAGTGCCGAACGAACCGTTTTGACAGGACTCACAGTTCTCGGAAAAATTGAATTGCCCGTTGAACGCCCGAAAAGCACTCAAACGACCAGTTCATCCAGCGCTGAAGACGCCAAAAAGAAACGCAAAAGGATCAAGAAAATTGAGCCTTCATCAACCACCGGTGGAACTAAAAGTTTTGGCGATAAAAAAGGATTCACGCCTGAAAAGAAAGAAATTTCTGAGCAGGACATTCAAAAAGAAATTAAAGATACCCTCGCTCGACTTTCAGGGCAAGGGAATAAATCCAAGTCCTCTAAAAACAGAAAACTAAAAAGGGAGAGCAATGCCCAACGCCGCCAAGAAGAAATGCTTGCCGCAGAAGCGGAAGACAAAATCTTAAAATTAACCGAGTTTGTTACAGTTTCTGAGTTGGCGAGCATGATGGGAGTGCAACCGACCCAAGTTATTTCGGTTTGCATGACCTTAGGAATTTTTGCGTCGATTAACCAGCGTTTGGATGCGGAAACCATTCAGATTGTTGCAGATGAGTTTGGTTTTGAAACACAATTTGTAAGCGCTGATGTGGAGGACGCAGAGGCTGTTTTGGATGACAATCCCGAGGATTTAGTGGGACGGTCTCCAATCGTCACAGTCATGGGGCATGTCGACCACGGTAAAACATCGCTGTTAGACCGGATTCGAAACGCCAACGTTACCAGCGGTGAAGCAGGAGGGATAACGCAGCACATCGGAGCATATTCCGTTACCCTGGCCGACCAACGAAAGCTGACGTTTTTAGACACACCGGGTCACGAGGCCTTTACCGCGATGCGGGCTCGAGGAGCTCAAGTCACCGACATTGCCATTATTTTGGTCGCCGCAGACGATGATGTTATGCCTCAAACCAAAGAGGCCATTTCACACGCACAGGCTGCCGGTGTTCCAATGATTTTTGCCATCAATAAAATTGATAAAGCAGGAGCAAACCCAGAGAAAATTCGGGAACAATTATCTCAAATGAATATCTTGGTAGAAGAGTGGGGAGGTAAGTACCAATGCCAAGAAATTTCAGCAAAACAAGGCCTTAACATCGACAAATTACTCGAGAAAGTGTTGCTCGAGGCAGAAATGTTGGACCTCAAAGCGAATCCCAATAAAAATGCCGCAGGAACAGTAATTGAATCCTCCTTGGATAAAGGAAAGGGATATGTAACCAATATGTTGGTGCAATCAGGCACCATGAAGGTGGGGGATGTGATTTTAGTTGGACGCCATTACGGAAGAGTAAGAGCCATGCACGATGAGCACGGAAGCCCTTTAAAAGAGGCGGGCCCCTCAACTCCGGTGGCTATTCTCGGAATTGGCGGCGCACCCAGTGCCGGGGATAAGTTTCGCGTGATGGATGACGAACGTGAGGCAAAAAATATTGCTGCGAAACGCGAACAACTTTACCGTGAACAAGGTTTGAGAACCAATAAACATATCACGCTCGATGAAATTGGAAGAAGGTTAGCGATTGGAGACTTTAAAGAACTGAACATTATCGTGAAAGGAGATGTTGACGGATCCATTGAAGCCTTGTCAGATGCCTTGTTGGGCTTGTCCACCCCCGAAATTCAGGTGAACATCGTGCACAAAGGCGTTGGAGCGATTTCAGAAGCGGACATTAACTTAGCATCAGCCTCAGACGCAATCATTATTGGATTCCAAGTTCGTCCATCGCTTTCGGCCCGTAAACTTGCTGAAACAGAACAAATAGATATTCGATTGTATTCCATTATTTACAAGGCTATTGAGGAAATCAAATCAGCGATGGAAGGAATGCTTTCGCCGGATATTGAAGAACAAATTATTGGAACGGCAGAAATTCGTGAGACCTTCGAGATCACGAAAGTGGGCACCATTGCCGGGTGTTACGTGGTTGATGGAATCATCAAGCGCAGCTCAAAAGTTCGAGTAATTCGAGATGGAATAGTTATTCATAATGGAACACTTGGGTCTCTAAAGCGCTTTAAAGACGACGTCAAAGAAGTTAAAAACAACTACGAATGCGGTTTGAACATAGATAAATACAATGATATTCAAATTGGCGATTTAGTGGAAGCATACGAGGAGGTAGAGGTAGCAAGAAAACTCTAATTCTTTCTTAAGTTAATTTGTTGTATTTTTGATAAAAAATTTCGTGCCATGGGAAAGTTTGGTGTATTTGAAATAGTGTTAATACTTTGTATTGTTTTGCTCTTGTTCGGAGGGAAGAAAATTCCTGAATTGATGAAAGGCTTAGGTCAAGGTATTAAAGAATTTAAAGATGCTTCAAAAGGCGATGAAAATAAGCCTACCGTAAGTAAAGAAAATCAAATCGAGGAAAAGTAACTTCCAATGTTTAAATCGGTTCGTGAGGTACAATCGGCAATTTCGTCGGGAAGTTCTGTTTTGGAAATCCTTGAACATTATCTAACACGAATTCAAAATCACCAGCATCTAAATGCGTTTTTAGAAGTTTTTGAAGAATCTGCGCGGCGGGATGCTCTTAGAGTCCAAGAAAAAATATCCAAGGGGACAGCAGGAAAGCTCGCAGGAGTTGTACTAGGTATAAAAGATAACCTTTGTTATCAAGGACATACCGTAACTGCCTCTTCCCAAATTTTGGAGAACTTTACATCACTTTATACCGCCACCTCGGTACAACGGTTATTGGCCGAGGATGCAATCATTATTGGCCGATTGAATTGCGATGAATTCGCCATGGGTAGTTCGAACGAAACCTCGGCTTACGGTCCGGTTTTGAATTATTTAAACCCTGACTTTGTCCCAGGGGGATCCTCCGGCGGATCTGCGGTAGCGGTTCAAGCTGGTTTGTGTACCGTCGCACTCGGAAGCGATACTGGAGGATCGGTTCGTCAACCAGCCTCTTGGACAGGAACCATTGGTTTGAAGCCGACGTATGGTAGAATTAGCCGTTATGGATTGATTGCTTACGCTTCTTCTTTTGATCAGGTGGGTGTTTTTTCTTCTGATCTTGATGATGCGTGGCTTTTATATTCGATTATGGCAGGAAAAGACCCCTTAGACGCCACGTCTTCGTCTCAACCGGTGAGCCAATCCACGGATATCCCTACTCATTTGAGGTTTGGAATCATTAAGGATTACATGGAACTTCCTGGCTTGGATGCAGAGGTAAAATCTGCCTTTAACGGCGCCGTTCAAAAGCTCAGAGAAAAAGGTCACGCAATAAAGGAATTCAACTTTCCTTATTTAGACTTTGTGGTTCCGGTATACTATGTTTTATCAACTGCGGAAGCTTCGTCCAATTTGGCTCGATTTGATGGAATTCATTTTGGTAAAAGGGCAGAAAACGCTGAGGGCATTGACGAGACGTACGTAAACTCTAGAACCGAAGGCTTTGGATTGGAGGTAAAACGGAGAATTGTCACAGGAACCTTTGTCTTATCCAACGAACAATACGAAGCATATTACGCAAAAGGACAAAAGGTACGGAGGCTGCTGTATCAGGCCACGAAGGACATGTTCAAAGAGGTTGATTGCATCTTGTTGCCAACAACCCCCTCTTCTGCCTTTAAAATTGGCGACGTAAAAGATCCGATTCAAATGTATTTGCAGGATATTTTTACGGTACATGCTAATTTAACGGGGAACCCAGCGATGAACATTCCTTTGTCGCAAAGTTCAAATGGAATGCCTTTTGGAATTCAATTGATGACCGATCACTTTGAAGAAGCGCTTTTGTTTCACGCTTCGCGAACCGTCAACGATGCGCGCGATTAAATTTTTGGTATTGTTCGTCGGGTATTGTTCTGCGCAATCCGTTGTAGCTCAGAAAGGCTTGTATAAAGATACGTTGAACCCTGACCCCTTTCTGAATACCGTTGCCCAATCCCTGCATTTCTTTTATGCTGACTATGCGGGTACTACCGTTTCCGATTCCATCATCAAGGCATTGAATTATGAGCCTGAGGCGGTGCCTGAATTTTCCGACGAAATGTATTGTGAGCGGTTAAATGAAATGAACAATCGCAGTCCTTTTGGTTTTGATTGCAACAACATCACCCTGAATTCGATTCGGTTTTTTGCGAAAAACCGGCGGTCTTTTGTTAAAATTGTGCTGGGCCGTTCGGCCTTATATTTTGATCTTTTTGAAGAGAAGTTGTCGGAGTACGGACTCCCGTTGGAACTCAAATACTTGGCGTGTATTGAAAGCGGCTTGCGCCCTCAGGTTAAATCTCGCGCAGGTGCATTAGGTTTATGGCAGTTCATGTACCGTACAGGATTGTATTACGGTTTAGAAGAAACTTCCTATTTAGACGAGCGAATGGATCCAATAAAAGCCACGGATGCTGCTTGCCGCTTTCTCAAAAAACTCTACGGAATTTACGGTGATTGGAATTTGGCCTTAGCGGCCTATAATGCGGGGCCAGGAACCATCAATCGTGCGCTGCAACGTTCTGGTAACCAACGGTCGTATTGGGCAATACGACCCTATTTACCCTCGGAAACTCAAGGGTATGTGCCTACATTCATCGCTGCTGCCTACCTCATGACCTATCATCAAGAGCATAATTTGATGCCCGCTCCTGCTAAAATTCATAATGCTCAATTGGACACCATGTGTTTGAAAAGAGGATTGTCAATGGGGACTATTTCCGCCCATTTGAATTGGGATTTACAAGAAATTAAAGACTTGAACCCCATTTATAAAACCGAATTTATACCCGCTTCGGAAAAACAACGTTGCGTTACAGGTCCACTTGATCGAATTTTATTGTTAGTCGCCATGGAGGATTCTTTATTTCAATTGGACAATCCCTCAACGTTTCAAGGTCCCGAAAACTCCATTAATTCGTTGGAATCTAATCCCTTATTGGCAGAAGACAGCATTGTAGGAACGGAGGTTTTTCATAAGGTAAAACCTTCAGAAACCCTTAATTCCATTGCCGAAAAATACAAGGTAACCACGGCTCAAATTCTTGAATGGAATGCGCTTCAAACGGAGAACTTATACGAGGGGCAGCGCTTGGTCCTGAAAAAAATTAATACTGTCCAGCCAGTCGTTCCAGAAAACCCAACACCGAAACCCGCTCCCAAACCTAAAAAATACCACACGGTCAAATCCGGAGATACCATGAGTAAAATCGCTGCGAAATATCATCTATCCTTGGCGCAACTCAAGAAGTTAAATCCAGGCAAAGGGAATATTATCCAAGTGGGAGACAAGATCCGCATAAAATAGTTGATCTATGTTGATTACGGCTACGATCATTACCTACAACGAAGAGAAAAACCTTCCGAGATGCTTGAAAAGTTTGCAAGGAATTGCCGACGAAATCATTGTGATGGATTCCTTTTCTACGGACAATACTGAGGAAATTTGCCGTTCTTTTGGCGTAACATTTCACCAACAAAAATGGCGAGGTTATGCACAACAAAAGAA
>CANMUN010000063.1 GCA_947500875.1 Flavobacteriales bacterium
ACCCAAGAATTGGGATGGAGTCCTTCGCTGCGCTTTGAAGAAGGTTTGGAAAAAACCGTGGATTGGTACTTAAGCCATCCTGAATGGATTGAGCACGTTACCTCAGGAGCTTATCAGGCCTATTATCAGAAATTCTATCAATAATGTCGTGGTTTTCGGGCTTATTGGGCAAGCGTAAGGAGCAATCTTCCAAAGATCCCTTGAGCCTCAGTGCGATTGGATGCGACATGCACAGCCATTTTATTCCGGGAGTGGATGACGGTGCCCAAACCATGGATGATAGCCTTCAGCTATTGCAAAAAATGCAAGCATTAGGTTATAAAAAGTGCATTACCACGCCTCATATAAAAATGGACATTTATCCGAATTCAGAGGAAAAGCTTCGTCGGGTTTTCGATCAATTACAGGAAGAAAAGGTTCGCGCTGGCATTGGTATCGAAGTGGAGCTGGCAGCAGAATATTACCTGGATGACACCTTTGCGGAGCGGCTTAAAGAACGTGAACTGCTTTGCTTTGGCAAACAGAGGTACGTGTTGATGGAGTTCAGTTTTACCACACCACCCGTGTTTGAAGAAGATACCTTTAAACGAGTATTAGACCGTGGATACATTCCCATATTGGCCCACTTTGAACGCTATTTGTACTTTCATGGCAAGCCAGAAGTGGCTGAAAAATACCGTAAAATTGGAGTGAATACGCAAATGAACTTGCTTTCCCTTACGGGACACTACGGTCCGGATATTCGCAAACAAGCGGAGCGCATGGTGGACGATTGCCTCTTTGATTTTGTAGGCACCGATGCGCATCGAATCCAGCATTTACAGCTCTTAGAAGACCATCTTTCAATGCCTTATTTAGCGGAATTAGGAAAACGCTTGGTGAAAAATCAAGGGTTATGAGGTGGTATTTCTTAAGGCATGCGAAAACGGAAAAGGTTTCGGCGAGTGGAAAGGACTTTGACCGGGAACTTGCGCCTCGCGGGTTACGCCAATGTTCCTCCTTGAGCGAATATTTAAAAAACGTAAGCATTGTTTCCCTGGTCTGCTCCACGGCTTTACGCACCCGTCAAACCTGCGAATTTTCCACGAGTGGTCTTGCTACAGACACGGTATTTTTAGAAAGTTTGTACATGGCCGACCTATCGGAATGGAAATCAATCCTTGAAAAATATGGAAAGCATGATACCCTGTTCATTGGCCACAACGAAGGGATATCTGAAATCGTGAGTTGGTTAACCGAACAGGAGATTATTCTTCCGACTGCGGCGTTAGTGGCGGTGGAGTTTCTGGGATCGGATTTGAGCCACCTTGGTCCTGGGACGGCTCTTTGGAAGGGTTATTTTCGACCAGAGGATTAGCTTCAGCAACCGAGTTCGTTGGCAGAAAATGGTAGTTGATAATGAGAGGGTTTTGATTTTCTTCCATCGCCTGCATTTTTTTCAGCCATTCCCCCTCCAAATCTGGGGGTTCGATGCCCATTTCCTGTTCAATTTCGTACTGGTATTTGGGCCTTTGAGGCGGACGGTTCCTGAATGCAAAGGCTAAAGCGATTCCACTGAGAAAACCGGAAAGGTGCCCCTCCCACGAAATTTTAGGTTCAATGGGAAAAATACCCCAAAGCGTGCTGCCGTAAAGAAATACCACCAAGAGCGAAAGGGCTTGGAGGGGAAAATACCGTCGAAAAACTCCTGAGAAAAAAAGAAACGATACCAAGGAGTAGATCAATCCGCTTAAACCAATGTGATAGGAGCTGTGATTTTCGGCAAAAAGCCACACAAAAAATCCCCCGAAAATCCAGCCAGCCAGTAATACGGGCAAGGCCAGTTTGCGGTAGGCATAGATGAGCAAGGTGGAAAGCACCAAAAACGCAATGGAATTGTTCAACAGGTGGTTCAGGTCGTTTTTGTCATGGATGAAGGGCATCAAAAAGATACCTTTCAAGCCTTCCAGGGTTTGGGGTAATACCCCTAGCTTATAAAATGGGAACGTGTAGAGGTGCTGCGCCCATTGTATCAACCATAAAAAAAGAATAATGACTACGCCGGGAAGAGCCGAAGGCCAGAGGACGGTATCGAATCCGTGTTTTTTCACGGATTGGGGTTGTCAATTCTCATGCCTTAGCAGAAAGGGTGACAATTTGGCGGTGAAAGTGATGGGGTGCTTATAGGTAACCCTTAAATCGAATCGAATAAACGGGCTAACGTCCAATCTTTCTCCGTAACGATGTTCCCTTCATCGTGGGTACATAACTCAACCGTTACGGTGTTGTACACGTTGGTCCATTTCGGATGATGGTTTAAGGATTCAACATGCACGCTTGCTTTTGCCATCCAGTTCATCGCCTCTTGGAACGTAGAAAATTCAAAGGTTTTGTGGAGCGCGTTGTTGCGCTCGATCCAGGGGTTCATAGGCGATAGGGGATTCATTTATAATACATTAAAGGTAAAGAATGGACGTAAAATTTCTTGTATTCGGGCAAATATACTTGTGCCAAAGTAAATTGGCAAGAAGCGTTATTCTTTACGCCATATTGATTATAGCTTTCAAAGCAGTGTTCTTTAGCCAGATAAATCTCAAATCCATGTTCATTGACGTATCGATAGGCCGGTAAGGTATCGGAAGGGTGGGAAATCATAAACAGCGGTTGTCGAGTACTGGATTGATCCAGCGTTAGAAATTCAGTAATTGAATCTTTTTGCATCCAATTGTCCAAAATCGTCAGATCCATTTGCAGTGTTAAACTATCCGTGGACACTAAATACATACCCGCGATGATGCGTTTTCCTTCGATACTATCTGCTCCGAGAAAGAGTTCTTTCTTTTTTAGGTAACCGTTTTGGGGAAACGAGTAGGAGGTAAACGCAATAAAAATCAGGGTAAAAATGGGGTTCATGATCTACTTTCCAACGGCCCTTGAGCTAAATTAGGGTTACGCAAGTTTAGGTTTTGTTTACTTAAAATAGCTCAATAATTCTTGGGTATAGGATGATTTATTGGTTAAGCATGAATCACCTGTTGTTTTTAGAATTTTTCTTCGATAAACGTCCTTTATCGGATCGTAGATTAACAGGGTATAGGAAGTAACGCCCATATCGCACCCACCTCCCGAATCGTCAAACCCCGATGCATCAAGGTCCATTTTTAATTTATCCAAATCGATGGAATCCATCGTGGGCCTTGTGGCTCTCTCGGTTGACTGCTTTAGGTTGTGGAATAACAGCTTTCGATGGATGGCTCCATCCTTTTCATACCCCCAAAACACATCCGTACTATATTTTTCAGTTGAGGTGAAAGAAAACCAATCATTAGGATTTTGATATTCCATGATGATCCCGTGCGAGGGATCCAAAAAATATCCGTGGTGTGTTTTGCCCCAGGCTAAATTAAAATATTCATAATTCAAGAAAAAAGAGGGGATATTCTCGTCGTTATACTCAGTGTTATTCATCGTTTCATTTACCTTTAATTAATGGTGTGGCACATTACGATTTGCTCACAGGCGCATAACCTTTTCGGGTTCTACTTGTGCGCTGTTAACTGCCGGTATTTATTGTTATTTCATAGTTCGTACTTCTTCCTCCTGCTTCTTCCTTTTGTAATATTTCTTTTTTTATTAAGTCATTAATATCACGTATTGCAGTATCCTTTGAGCATTTTGCAATTTTAGCCCATTTTGATGATGTTAATTTACCATCAAAACCATCTAAAAGTTTATTGATTAATTTCTTTTGTCTTTCGTTGAGAATTGTTTTTGAATGTATTTGCCAGAATTTTCCTTTAAATAAAACTTTAACAAGTATTTCATCGGTTGAATTAAGCGCATTTATTAAACACTGCAAAAACCACTTGATCCAATTGGTAATATTCAAATCACCTTTTTGTGTTTTTTCAAGTATTTCATAATATTGTTTCCGTTCAATTCTGATTTGAGCAGACATACTATAAAATCTTTGATTACTCTTATCGGCTTGAGCTAATAGCATATCTGTTAAAGCTCTTGTTATACGACCATTTCCATTATCGAATGGATGAATGGTTACAAACCAAAGATGAGCCATTGATGCTTTTAACACTAAGTCAATGGTGTCTTTTTGATTAAACCAATGAATGAAGCTAGTCATTTCTTTTTCTAAAAAATCTGAATTAGGTGCCTCGAAATGCACTTTCTCTTTTCCCATCGGACCTGATACAACTTGCATTGGCCCTGTGGTATCTTTTCTCCAATTCCCAACAATTATTTTATACATCCCGCTTCTTCCTGTAGGAAATAGTGAAGCGTACCAATCGAACAACCTACTTTTTGATAAAGGTTCGAAGCAATTTTGTGTAGCATCTAACATCATTTCAACTATACCATCAACATTTCTGTCAGATTCAACTGAACCAGCAATCTCCATCCCAAGCTTTCTTGCAATTGATGAACGAACTTGATCGTGATTTAATAGTTCTCCTTCGATTTCAGATGTTTTTATAACATCTAGGGTCAATGTATCTAATACTGCTTCATTTCTGAGTTCAAAGCCTAATGATTCCATTTTTCCTTGAAGTCTTCCTTGAAGGTTCCTTGCCTCACTTAACAAATTGACAATTTCTTCGGAATCCCAAATAAAATTTGGCCAACCCTCTAACTGATGTATATAAAATTTCATTCGTGGCAAAATACGCAACGAAAGTAGTCTTTATTCGCCGCACGGCAAAACAAACGAATGATTATACTTGTCCAAAATCTTTAAAAAGCAATGTTATACCATGCCTGCAGCGAACATTCTGCGTGCAGGCGCAGTTGCGGGTTTCGGAGCACACCGCGAAGCAGCCACGAAGTGAAAACTGTCAACCGAAGCACTGAACCGCCACTTTTGGGGAGGTGCTTTTACCAGTACTTGTTAGTATTGTCGACAAAATTTTAAATTCTTTAGGTGCATCATATTTCATGCTTTAGTCAATTGTTTTAAACGGGCTTGAAAAGATTGGAAATAATTTCTTTTAGTGGTATCATTTAGAAAAGAAGCAGCTACCATTTTTTCAACTAAATCTGGTTTGGAAATCATCAATGCCATAATTTCCTGAAAAGTCTTTTCACTGATTTCTGCTTTCTCTGCTAGTTTAGCAAATTGTAAACCGATTTTGCCTTGGGCTAGATTTCTAGGCAATAGACCATCATCTAATGCAAAGTCTTTATCTTCTACATGGATACGGCTATTAAGTAAGTCATAAGCCGGGCTCAGTCGAAAATCTCCAAAGGATGTTTCTAAAATAGAGAAATTTTTAAAGTGTGCATCTCCATTTGAAAAAAGATAATTAAAGACAAGTATTCTTAAAAGTTTTGGAGCCTCAATTTTGTACGTGGTAAGATAATTACGCATTAATTCAAAGACATCTAAATAACTCCCGAGATACTTGTAATGTTCTCCATGGGTTTGTGGGGTTCTTTTTGCTAAAGAAGCAAAGTCATCTTGAGCCAATTTCGAACCATCTTCTCGTACATCAAATCGTTTGGTAATGTAAGCAGGTGATCCATCTTTAAAAAAGATCATTGCATTTTCTGCCGTCTCTATTCCATAAACCTGACGGGCAATTTGCATCGTTAAGTGTTCATTGGCGGGCATTTGATCCGGCTTTTTACCTGAAATTGGAATTGGTTTCAGAATATAGGTTCCTTGTTCATTTTCATTAATCAGCCTTAACTTGTTTTTGTCAAGCAATACAGAAAATTTTTCTTGTACACCTGATATCGACATGCGATTTCGATTCTCTTCAAACATCTGATTAGTTTCTGGGTTGGATGCTGGAGAATCGTAAGGCAAAACATGATGCACCTTCTTGCCCTGAAAAACTCTATTCAAAGCTGTTCTGCTATATGTATTAAAACCTTCAGATAATGTGCCGGGACAATATTTAATTTCTGGTAAGCTCATTAATTTTCTAGTTTAATAATTCTTACGGCACCTATGCTGTCATTTTTTGCAGTAGCCATAAGCAATCCGAAATAGTCCTCTCTGTCGATTCTATTTAATTTGCATGCCACTTGCTTATTAGAACCTTCAGGAAGCATGCTGTAAAAAAATGGAAACAGGTATTTAGAATGAAATTCTTTTTCGTTTTTAGGTAAAGTTAGACTGATGCTTTGCCTATCGTTATTGGCTACCCAGTCTTCGTGATAACGAAATGAAAACGAACCATCATCGTGTTGGGTCAAGATACCCGCTTCTTCATTTTTGAATAAAACTTTGGCTTTTCTCATTTAGTATGCGTCACATTTTTAATTTTTAGGCAAATCTCCATGCCCAACACATCAGATATCTTATGTAAGGTTGACAGCGTAGGATTTCCTTTTCCGCTTTCAAACTGTTTTAAAGTTCTCAATCCAACACCTGATAGTTCTGCCAACCCCTCCTGCGTTACTTGTAGTGCTTCTCTACGTTCTTTTATGGTTTTTATTAATTCTGACAAGTGCATTATAAAGCATTATTTCATGCAAATGTAATACTAATTTTTAAAACTTCAATAAAAAGAGCAGTAAATAGCACTATATTATACATTTATTGGTTTTTCTTGTGTAATTGAATTAAATAGTGCATCTTAAGGCACTATTATTTTGAGTACGAGCATTTCTCTCTGTTTTTGCAGGATTGGTGGTAACGTTTTGCGTGTAGGCGCATATCCAGACGGTTGCGCTTACACGCTGTTAGCAACAGTTGTTACAATCTATTTAAAAAGCCTGTCTTCAATTTGTTTCAAGTTTTTATTCACGAAGAACATATCCGGTTCGCTTTTGATTGCTCTTACACGTATTTCAAAATTTGGGGCTTCAATATTTTGATTGTCAAAGAGAATAAGTCCTATTCCAAACTGTCTACATAAGGTGTCAAGTCTTGATATATCTTCAAGTTGCGAGTTGTTTGGAACTACAATATACGATTTATGCGAGAAGATTCTATAGGCACAAGCCTGTCCAAACGCGGTGATTAATCCGTTAGTATCAGTCTTTATTTCACCAACAATAATTTCTGTCGTAAATTGAATAATGTCACTTCTTTTCGATTCTCTTACTCCAATTACGTCAGGAGTTCCCCATTTGTCTTTAAAAATATTTCCGCCTAGTCCAATTGCACTTGTACATTCCTCAAGTTCATTAACTAACCAGTCAGCAAAAGGTTTATAAAAATCTTCTTCTTTAATCGCTTTTTTATTTAATGTTTTTGGTAATAAAGCTATTGGTTGTTCGTCAGGCTGATTTGCTATGATCTCCTTAAATTTTAATAGTCTGAAAACACCTCGTGCTGGTTTGTATATTTCATTAGGATAAGTTGCATCTAAGTCCCAAGTTGCACCGTTTATAGTGTTAGGCTTGAATGTATTATTTTCTTTTAAAATTTCTCTTACTAAATCAGAATACCTTATGCCTTCTGGTCTATTTTCTAAAGTTTTAATAGCAATTATTCTAATTTGTTCTGTTATCGAAATACTTTTTCCCATCTTTTCTTATTTATTATAATTTTCAATCATGCTATTGGTGCTAAGGATAGCTTATACACGCTATAAACCTTCCTCAAGCACACGGATTTGGGTGTATAAGAGCAGGTTTGTTGCGTATGTACGAATATACGATTATTCCTTTTTACGAGCATAAGGAAGGCGCGCATTTTCACCTTGCCTCGCGGGCTTCGCCCAACATTGTGTATTTTTGCTCCCATGGAACCGATACGCAATAAAGTGAAAGAAAGCGGCTTGCTGCCGATGGATTTGGGCGAGTTACTTCCAGAGGTTCAACTTCGTGAGATCGATTTGAGTGCCCAACTTTGGCAGGGCCTGGTCCTAAAAGAAAAAGATTTCAGGGCTTGGGTTAACACCGAAGATTGGAGCGCCTACCAAGATGCTTTGGTGCGCATACATTGCGCTACCGATGCAATTATTCCCACATGGGCATTCATGCTCGTGGCCTCCGCGCTGGAACCCTTTACTTCCCTTGTCGTGGCAGGTTCCGCCAAAGAAGTGGAACATTACCGCATCAATCTCGCACTCGCTGCTTTGGATAAGGCGGCATTTCAAGACCAACGCGTTATAGTAAAAGGCTGTGCCAAACTCCTCGATCAAGAATACGCCCTTACGCGCCTCGTCATGGAGCTAAAACCCTATGTAAAAAGCTTGATGTTCGGAGAGCCATGCTCTACCGTTCCGATTTTTAAGCGTTCTCGGTAGCGACTTCAGGAACAAGAATACGTCCGCAGTGCTCGCACACTAAAATCTTCTTTTTCGTGAGGATGTCCAAAACCCGTTGAGGTGGGATTTTATTGAAACAACCTCCGCATGCGTCACGCAATACTTGAACCACAGCCAACCCGTTTTTGGAATTGTTACGCAAGCGCAAATATGCGGTCACAAGACGCTCTTCTATTTTCGCTTTTGCTTTGTCAGAATCCGCTAATAACTTGTCCTCTTCGATTTGTGTTTCGCTGATGATGGCGTCCAACTGGGCTTGTTTGTTTGCTAGATCTTCCTTTTTGGAATGTAATTTCTCGCTCACCTCGTTCAACAATTCCGTTTTAAACTCAATGTTGGCTTTGGCTTCTTTGGTTCGCTTTTCGTGGAGTTTAATTTCCAATTCCTGGAATTCAATTTCCTTGCTAATCGATTCGTATTCGCGGTTGTTTCGCACGTTGTTTTGACGCTCCTTGTATTTGGCAATGGCCGCTTCTGAATCTTTGGATGCGATTTTTCGGTCGGCAATTTCCGTTTGAAATTCCTTTAATTCCTCATTGATTTTGTTCATCCTCGTTTCCAAACCGCCAATCTCGTCCTCTAAATCCCTCACCTCCAAGGGTAATTCACCCCGAATCGTTCGAATACGATCGATTTCAGAATCAATCTGCTGAAGCGCAAATAATGCATCCAGCTTGTCGGCGATGGTAACTTCTTTCTTACTTGCAGTGGCCATAGTTACAGAAAATTTATCGGATTTGTATTATGTTCAGTTATTCGGACCGCAAAGGTAGGAAATTTTTCCGTAATAATTTCAAGCAATAATTCTTGGGTAAATTGCTCGCTTTCATAATGGCCAATGTCCGCAATCAAGGTACGACCTTCAGCACCAAAAAACTCATGGTATTTAAAGTCGGACGACACAAAGGCATCGGCTCCTTGCTGAATGGCCTCCGTTAAAAGGAAGCTTCCGCTGCCTCCGCATACGGCGACGCGCTTGACCGGTTTACCCAAAGGAGCCGTACTGCGTATAACCCCCGCTTTAAAGGTGGTTTTTAACGTGTTCAAGAAGCTTTGTTCCGTCATTGCTTCCGCTAATTCTCCAATCATTCCGCTGCCGAGGTTATGGTCGGTGTTTTCGAGTAAAACAAGGTCGTGGGCCACTTCTTCGTAAGGATGCGATTTCCTCATCGCTCCTAAGGCGGATCCAAGAAGGTGTTTCGGCACCAGGTACTCCATTTTCATTTCCTCCACCCGTTCCGGTATGTGCGCTTTACCTAGCGTGGGGTTGGCTTTTTCGTTGGGGGTGAACATACCCGTTCCGCTGCTTTGAAAACTGCAACCGTAATAATTCCCAATGGCTCCCGCTCCCGCAGCGCAGAGGTTTTCGTGAACCGCTTCAACGGAATCCATGGGAGTAAATACGGTTAGTTTATAAAGGCTTCCTCGCAAGGGGACCAAGGCTCGGGTTTTGCTTAAGCCCAATCGGTCGCAGATCTTTTTATTGACACCTTCTCCGTGGTTGTCTAAATTTGTATGAATCGCATACAGGGTTATATCCTTCTTAATGCACGCCGTGATGATGCGTTCAATCGAACTCTTGGTGCCAATGCGCTTGATTCCTTTAAAGAGCAAGGGGTGATGCGTAATGATGGTATTGCAACCCGTTGTTACGGCCTCTTGAACCACCGCTTCGGTGCAATCGAGCGCAACAAGCACCCCTTTAACTTCTTGTTCAAGATTTCCTATTTGCAAGCCACTGTTATCGTAACTTTCTTGCAAGTACAGAGGGAAACGTTCCTCCAAATACCTAATAAGTTCCTCGGTTTTGATCATAGTTTCTTGGTGATTCCTACACCAATTCCCCATCCGAAAGAGGAGTGTACCGCTTCGTTGTATTTGGAATAGGTGTTGGTTACTTGTTTGCGGTACACGGCTTTTACCATGCCACCCCAGCCTGATTTTCCCGTCCATTGTGCGCCAATTTGCCCAAAAACTTCCAAAGCAGACGAAGCATATTCATTATTTTTTACCTTGATTTTATCGTCCTCTTTTGAGCCTAATGCACTGGTCCATCGCGTATTTTGAACAAATTGACTAAATATCATTGGGGTAATTCCCGGTCCAGCGAAAATTTTAAAGGCGTTGCCCCAATGAACATTCAAGGACAGGGGCATGCCGATGTAGCGGTATCGGTTTTCATAGTGAAAGGTGCTATCGCTTTGGGCATCCGAGTAGTCGTATTGTTCTCCGTTTTGTACGAACTGCAGTCCTCCATCAAAGCGCAACCATTTCCCAAGTCCCGTCTGCAAGCCTAAACCATACGACCAAAGACGCAAAGGCACTTCCTTGGCCCTTTCACCAAGGGGGGTATTAAGAAAATCAGGATTGGGCGACAGCATGCGGTGGCTGCTAAACGAAAAAGCTTCGAAGCATACTTGCGTTGGCGCCTTGAGCTGTTCTCGTTTCTTAGGGCTTGGCTTGCCGTTCATTTCCAATTGAGCAAAGCAAACATTGGCACAAAGGCATAGCAGAAGGAATCCAAGAACTTTTTGAAGCATGGGTAAAATTACAAAAGAAACCTTAACCTACGTCAAGAGGACTTTGCGATAATGCGCCTTAACTTTGTCGAAAAATAAAACACTATGAGTACTTGGAAAATTGACAACATGCACAGCGAAGTAGGCTTCAAAGTGCGCCACATGATGATTTCAAACGTATCGGGGAATTTCACCTCTTTCGATGCCACCCTTAACGCGGAAAAC
>CANMUN010000064.1 GCA_947500875.1 Flavobacteriales bacterium
TGGTAGATGTAAATAGCGGATACCGTTTCGGATAAATCCAAATCGATGCAATCGATGAAAATGGTGGGATTACCGCTTTGCTCCAAAATGCTGCCCATGGGCTGTTCGTTGATTTTAAATTCGGGACGAAAGTTCCAATCGTCGGTGGAATAAAAATGCATTTTCCGCAAGGCATACATCATGTCATTTTTGGTAAGCTTGGGAGCCATGAGCCCCATCCTACCCTGCTGCGAACGTCCAAAAACGCTGTAATGCGTGTCGTGGTCTAAACCGATTCCAACATGATACCCCTGTTTCAACAACTGCGTGTACCTCGACCAATACGAACCGGTAGAAGGGTTACTGTAAGTGACATTTTGAGAGAAAGCGGGACCGCTTCGGAAAGGCATGCCAACCACCGCTTGGTCCGCTGTTGCGTCCCACGGCTTGATGAGCAGGGAATCAAAATCGTTGGCTTGAGGGTGTGCCAAGTAACCAAAACAATTGGGTTTACTGTTTATCACATTCCACAAACTATGGAAATCTGTGGGCTGAACGTATTCATCGTAGAGATTATTTTCCCATCCAATTAAGCTATCATATCCGTAAATGAGCACATGCCCCCCCTGCGAGATGATGCCCCATTCCATGCCGTAAAGTGCCACAAAACTGTCCTCCACTGTAGCTAACTCCGCATCGGCAACTCCATTGTAATAATTTTGCTTACTGGTCATCCCCGCATTGCTGTGGTTGTGTTCCGATATGCCATAGAAATCAATGTGCTGTGATTCCTTCGCATACATAAAGTCCTTATATGGAGTATACATACCCGACGTTAAGCTGTCTTTGTTCCCGTCTGAATACCCCGAGTGAGCGTGTATGTTGCCAAAATAATAGTTGTACGATTGCCCAAAACAAAGTGTTTGAAGCATCATAAAAATCAATGTCCATCGAGGTTTCATAAGGCAAAGGTAAGCAATATTAAGGAATTGTTAACTCCCGAAGCGGGCATTGACGATTTCGTAAACGACGTGTTGAATGTTGGTTCGAATTCCCATGTCACGCAACTTCCAATTGTCTTGACTCGGATGAACGCGGTTGGAGAGGAATACAAACACCACCTCGTTTTTGGGGTCCGCCCATGCCAAGGTTCCGGTAAAACCTGAGTGGCCGAAACTCTGCTGAGAAACCAATTCATCGCAGGTTCCTCCGCCGTTGGCACTGGGACGGTCGAAACCAATGCCTCGTTTATTCCCGGCGAATTGTGCCTTGGTAAATTCTTTTACCGTCGATTCATTGAAAAAGGTTTGACCCGCATAGCTCCCCTTATTCAAGAACAACTGCATGATGCTGGCTAAATCGGTTGCATTGGAAAACAACCCAGCATGTCCCGCAACCCCGCCGAGCATGGCAGCACCTGGATCGTGCACGTGCCCCCAAAGCAACTGCTTGCGAAAGTAATTTTCGTTTTCCGTTGGAACAATCTGCTCCTTGGCAAAATGCGTTAAGGGTTTATATCCGATGTATTGAAGCCCCATGGCTTGATAAAAAGTAGAACGAACATAGGCATCCAAGGACTGACCCGTTAGTTTTTCAACAATGGGCTGCATGAAATAATAGCATAAATCGGAATACACGTATTTTTTCTCTTTGAGCGGATTGCGTAAAATCCGAGCGTACATGGAGTCCTTGTACGTAGATTTCATGAACAATTGATCCGCCACCTCCAACCCAAATACCTCATCCCGTTGCGTAGCATACCAAGGTAAGAGCGGTTTACCATCGGTCAAAGTACGCTTGTAGAAAGGAATAAAAGGTTCCAATCCTGCCTGGTGCGCCATCATTTCACGGATGACAATGCTTTTATAGCCTGTTTCCCCCGTTACCTCCGGAATGTAATTACCCAAACGCTCGTCCAGGTTTAACTTCCCATCGGAATGTAACTTCATCGCCGTTAAGGTCGATGCAGCGATTTTGGTAATGGAAGCAATGTCGTACAGGGAATTATCGCTCACTTTTGTAGAGGCCTTGTCGTAGGTATAGCACCCAAAGGATTTACGGTAAATTACCTTGCCTTTTACGGCCACCACGATTTGGCAACCTGGATACGCTCCTGCACTAATGCCGTTTAAGGCCATTTGGTCTATTTTTTCAAATCGCTTTGATTCCATGCCCAATGCTTCAGGGGTTTCGAAACTCAAACGGCCATTGGACGGCAAAGAAATCCCATGTCCTACCTCAAAATCCAAGATTTTTTTATCCAATCCCCCCGCTAATGGAAGCGCCCCCAATAGTTTTTGAGCGCAGCGGTTTTGGGCCTCTGGATGATTTTCAGGAACCCACAATACGGCATCAAAGCGTTCGAGATACGCTTGCTTGATTTTCCGCAAATCTCCAAAAATCACCAAAACCATTTCCTCACTTTTCGGAATGTTAGCTAGGGTTTTAAGGGACCAATCGCTCAATTCGGTGGAATTTGGACCCGCAGCATGTACGCTTACAATGCAGCGTTCGACCGTTTTCATTTTTTCAACTTCCTCTAAGGCCTGCTCTGCGTAAATATACGCTACGCTGGGTTGAAAAAACAACTTCAATCCCTCCACGAATGCATCGCTGTTGCCTCCCAAGGTAATGACCGAAGTGCTGGACTGAAGGTTATTTAATGGAAGGGTTGCTCCTTCATTTTTGAAACAAACCGTATTCGAATCCAATTGCGCCGTAAGCTTTTGGGGTTGATTTTGAAGCGCCAGCAAGGCGGGGGTTAACCAACGATTTTGTTCCGCGGGTTTTTCATTGAATGTGGTTTGTCTATTCGTTACCGAGTTTACCACACACCCCATTACCGTTATTGCACCAATTCCAAAAAGTAATACATATTTTACCATGACAACGAAGTTAGCGTACCGTACTCAAAAATCCTCTATTTAGTGGGTTTGTTTTCAACATCGCTGCTCTAATTGTTGGTAAAAGACGGGAAGATTTAACATTGACAGGAGGAAATAACCTTAGTTTTGCAGCACTTTAATCTTTCATTCATGCAAGATCAACACATCAACAACACCCCAAAAAACCTTGAATCCTCATTAGGATTAACCACTTCACAACCCATTCACTGGGATTTATCCCCGGAGCGTTTGGTTGAAATTACCCTTGAATTGAACCAGGGGCGATTGACCGATAACGGTACCCTGGCCATCAATACCGGGAAATTCACCGGAAGGTCTCCAAAGGACCGTTTTATTGTGCGCGATGCCCTCACGGAAGATGCCGTATGGTGGGGTGACGTCAACCTTGGTTTTAGCCCCGAAGCCTTCGACCGTTTGTACGATAAAATGATGGCATATGCCTCCGAAATTCCGCTGTACGTGCGAGACGCTTACGCTTGCGCCTCCGATGCGTATCGTTTGCCGCTGCGGGTGGTGGCTGAATTTCCATGGTCCAATTTATTCGCCTACAATATGTTCCTGCGGCCCAGCGCAGAGGAGCTGCACAGTTTTTCCCCCGAATGGCACGTTATCTGCCTGCCCGGGTTCTTGGCGGATCCTGCCGTGGATGAAACCCGTCAATCGAACTTTGCAGTATTGAATTTTACCCGAAAAATGATTTTAATCGGCGGAACAGGTTACACGGGAGAAATTAAAAAAGGCATTTTTTCTGCGCTGAATTTTTTATTACCTCATCAACAAAAAGTGCTTTCCATGCACTGCTCTGCCAACATCGGAGAAGGCGGAGACACCGCGATTTTCTTTGGTTTGTCGGGAACGGGAAAAACCACCTTATCCTCCGACCCCAACCGCCGTTTGATTGGCGACGACGAACACGGGTGGGCCAACAACGAAGTCTTTAATTTTGAAGGCGGATGCTACGCAAAAACCATTGATTTAAGCCGCGAAAAAGAACCTCAAATATTCGATGCCATTAAACCTGGCGCCTTGTTGGAGAACATCGGGTTCAAAGAAGGCTCGAATGAACCCGATTACGCCGACGGTTCCATTACGGAAAACACCAGGGTATCCTACCCGATCCACCATATCGATAACATTGTTGTTCCTTCGGTTGGGAGCACCCCCAAAAATATCTTTTTTCTTACAGCAGATGCCTTCGGAGTTTTGCCTCCGATTTCTCGGTTGACGAAAGAACAAGCCATGTACCATTTCATGTCAGGATATACCGCGAAAGTCGCTGGAACCGAAGTGGGAATCACGGAGCCCACGACCACGTTTTCGGCTGGATTCGGGGCGGCCTTCTTACCCTTACACCCGGCAAAATACGCTGAATTATTGGGCGCAAAACTGGAAGGAATGGACATCCGCGTTTGGCTTATTAACACCGGTTGGACCGGAGGAAGTTACGGAGTGGGAAGCCGCATGAAGTTGAGCTACACCCGCGCCATGATTACTGCGGCCCTCGAAGGCAAGTTGGACTACGTTGCATTCGAAACGCTCCCCGTATTTCATTTGGCGATTCCCACCGCTTGCGAAGGCGTTCCTACGGAATTGTTGAATCCAAGAAATACGTGGGAAGACCCGGCCATGTACGACCAGACCGCCCTAAGTCTGGCGCAAAAATTCCAAAACAACTTCCGTAAATTCGAGACAGAAACTGCCTCGGCCATTGTGGAGGCTGGACCCAAAAGCTAAACTCCGAAATGCCGATCAAAGCTACGACGGTTGATTAATACCTGTTGGACGGTTGCGGCAGGTGCAAAAAAGGAGGCACACCTCAGTGCACGGTTCATCGTTGGCATCCCATCCTCGTAGCGCTGCGCGAATTAGCCTTGGAATGCGGGCTCAAGGAAGAAGTCAAATGGTCGGTTCCTTGCTACACCCTGAACGGTAAGAACGTCCTCATGATTCATGCGTTTATGGAATATTGCAGCGTCATGTTCATGAAAGGATCTTTGTTAGACGACCCCAACGAGGCCTTGCACCGTCAGACGGAACATGTGACAGCTGGAAGGCAGTTGAGGTACACAAAACTGGAGGACTTCATAGAACAACGCCCGCAGGCAAAGGCCTTTATCCTTTAAGCCATCGAAGTTGAAAAAGCGGGAAAAAAGTAGAGGCTCGGACGCAAGAAACCCCAATAACCGAAGAATTAAAAGAGGCATTTCGGCAAGACGAGGCGTTCAAATCGGCCTTTTACAGGCTAACTCCCGGAAGGCAGAGGGCCTATTTGCTTCATTTTTCGCAACCCAAACAAGCCGCAACCAGGGCCAAGAGGATTGAACAATGCATGAGCATGATTTTACGAGGAGAAGGCCTGCACGATGCGTACCAAAAGGGGAAGTGAATTGCTTTGAACTTTTTGAGTTTTAGGGTGTTTAATTATTTAACAATCAAAAAGTTAACATGTTGTTTTCACCCCAGTTCAAGGCGCGCTTCGAATTGCTTACGCTCTACTTTGGGGTAAGCACCTTTGTGCTCCATGCCCTCATCATTTTTTTGCTCAAATGGGGCTGGGTTGATCCGCAGTATTTTCCCAAGAATCTGTTCGGAAATCCTTTTTCCGCCTTGTTTTCTCCCTTTAGCTCTTTGCTGGTGTACGAAGTGTATTTGTTGATTTATTACCTCCGTAAAAGCTACACCAAAAGTATTTCAAAGCAATTGGAAATCATGGCCCTCATTCTGCTCCGAAACTGTTTTAAAGATGCAGGTGGGCTGACCGACGGTGCCAACCTCCTTTGGAACAGCGAACTCATGAAAGATCTGACCGGTTTCGTAGTCCTCATGCTCTTAGTTTGGGCCTTCCACCGCATCGATGCGAGCCGAGTAGACCACAAATACCAATTGTCCGATCGCTTCGTTTGGCTGAAAGATAAGATGGCCACGGTGCTCATGCTGGTGTTTTTTGGACTTTCCATTTATTCTTTTTCGGACTGGCTCGTTGACCTCCTTCGTTTTTCCGAAAATCCCCACAAATTGGAAGACCCTTCGCATATTTTTTACCGCGAATTTTTCACCCTCCTTACCTTTGCCGATGTGATCTTGCTGTTAAGCAGCGCGAAAAATTTGAAAAATACCATTCTCATTATCCGAAATTCAGGGTATGTTCTTGCGACCTTTCTGCTGAGGATTTCGTTCTCACTGGAAGGTTGGGAACGCATCGCCATTCTAATCATTGGAGCTTCCATGGCCGTTTTTATGCTGTGGATCAGCCGAAGGCAGGTTTTCCTCGAGGCTCACGAAGATTAAAATTTCGCAAAGATTTTTCCCTACCTTCGTGTATGCGTAGCGTTTTCTTTCTTTGGGCACTTGCCTTCGCAGTGGGAAGGCTTTGCGCCCAGTCGTTTAGCAATAACACACAGCAAGCAATTACCTACGCTTCCCCCAACCATACACCAACGGTCGTTGCTATTTCCGTGAACGGCTTACCGAACAGCCTCGATGCGAATTTTGGTTTGAACGGTAACGGGGAATTCGCAATCAATCCCTGCTAATTGGGCGTCAGGCGTTTATCTTATCGAAATCGACGGCATAGTGCGTCGCTTGGTGGTTGAATAACGTCAATCAATCACGAGCATAGGTAAGATGAATTCCTGCCCTGAGGTGGTTGAAATTTTTAGGAAAAAATAACCCTTTCCGAAGTCTGCTTTTACGGGAACATCTAACGCCTCAACGTTCATATATTGAATCCTTCCCTGCATATCATAAATGGCGATTTTTTGAATATATTCGGGATTTGACACCTGAAAAACAGCATTCGCCCTTACGGGGTTTGGAAGCACATTAAACTGGTCAAAATCGCCATTCTGTGCTATACCCACTTGTAAAAAAACTCCTTCTTCTGCACCAATCTCATAGGCTGCGCCTAATGGGAGTGAATGCCAAAAATAATCCATGAAACTGCCAATGCCGAACATGGTAAACAAATCTAAGCCTTGGTTAATAGCAGATGAATTTGAAGTAAGGCGATAGCTCATAAGGGATTCCGTTGGGTTTGGATACAAAATAGGTGCAGGGTTCCATAAATTGGTTAACTGTGGATTGGATACTATGCCATAATCATTGTTCAACCATTTTTCACAATAATTACCTGCGGCACGGAAAGAAGCCAATGAGTTATAAGTACCTCCATAAAAAAACTCCGGTGTTTGACCATTGGACCAATACAGGTTATTGATAAATCTTGGTTCATCGTCTAAAAAGGTCGCGGGAACATTAATCAATGGCAATCCATCGGTAATGAACTGGTTATTGTAGCATTCAACCCCTGCCATGGTGCTACCGTAATCGGTCATCTGAAACGCTCCAAAAGTAGGATAGTTATTCGTGTTAGAAGAGGAGGTTATAACCGTATTGTTATGAAATCTGAGGCCCGACCATTCGGTTCCAGGTGCGGTAAAAAGGGTAACAGAACTGTTGTTGGTTCTGGCATCGTTCACGCTAAAATTATAACGTACTGTGTTGTTCCCCCAAGGTCGAGCACCTGTGAAATTTCCAAGCAAAATTCCCGCACCATCGTTGTCATGCGAGTAATTGTATTGTAATACGGAGTTGGTTGTTCCACCGTCCAAATCAAAACCTAAACCATCACACCCATTTCCAGATCCCGATTTATTGTGATGGCTTTCATTGAACTGAATGGTGACATTATTCGCTGCATAAACCCAAATGCCACCAGGACCGCCACAAGCAGTATTCAGGCTTCCGGTATTGTATACCACACAACGTTCAATCAAAGCTGAGTCGATTTGGGATAAAACAATACCACTTCCTTTATGAGAATTCGCTGAATACCCCGTAATATCATGAACCTTGGTATGTTTAATCTGGAAACCGTAATGTTGGTAGTTGGTAGAATTTTGCGTATCGTAGGCGATGCTCACAATCCCATTTTCGCGGCAATCATGAACGGTACAAGAATCAATTTTCACATTTCGAAAACCGGAATTGACCGATGCTGACCAATTGGAATAGAAGCGAATTCCACAATATCCAAATCCTGAAACTTCTATATTATTTAGCTCAATATTTCTAAGATAACCAGCCGGTAAGTCGGTGTAAAATAAAACGCCGTCACTGTTCGATGCCATGGCAACACCTGGTCCTTGGAACATCAAATTTTTCAAAATAAATCCTTGGGTATTGGTCGCCTTGAAACCACATTTTGCCGTAGTAAGGGTTTGAATCGTAGCAATTCCATTCCCATAGGAACCAATAAAAAAAGGGTTATTTGGATTATTTGCATCCAAGGCATCGAATTCAAGGTTACCGGTGTAACTGAAACTACCCTCAAAAAGAAGGGAGTCACCGGGAGCAAACATGAAATTGTTAACTGAGGAAATTGCGTTCCACGCGCTGTTAGGACTTAATCCGTTGGTATTGTTACCATTTGGGCTAACATAATAGGTGGTGCTATGCGCTTCAAAAGAAGCTACAAAACAAAATATTGTAAGCCATATTTTATCGAATCTGAAGTAGTTTTTCCGACAATTGTTTTCCATTTGAAATTTTTAATAGATAATTTCCTGCTTTAATATTGGATTTTAAATCATATGTCAAAATCGGTTCGTTTTGCTCCGCCTCAAATACCTTCTGGCCATTCAAATCAAATAAGGTAATACTTGCTGGAAGAATCACCTTACCGAGGTCCAAGGTAAATGATCCAGAAGCTGGATTGGGGTAAACTTCAATATGACCGAATGCTGTTTCGTTAAGTGTTGCCCCTTGCGGCTCATTGAATATTTCAAATAACCCTTGAGCGTACCATCGTGCCAAATAGTCATTTGGATGAAGGGAATTGGCTGTACAGTGATTGGCTCCTTTGCGCTGATAAATCGTGTCGCTCATCGAAGTCATATCGAACACTACGGTACCTACAGTATCCAAATTCAACATGGCTGCTCTAAATCCGTACATATCTATTGCACCGTTCGCAGGAGCACCCATTCCGTTGACATCCGGCAACATGTTCGAAATTAAAATAAATTCCACATCAGGGTTATGGGTTTTCATTTTATTCATTGCTGATTGTAAGCTGTTCATAAATGACGCCGTTGATGTTCCCCAAATATCATTCATTCCCATGTCGATGATTACCAAGTCAGGGTTATTGGGATTCACCAATGGCTCACAATAATCATCTACCCACGCAATCGTTTTACCGCCACAAGAACTGTTGAGCATGCTGGTATTGTTTCCAAAAACTTGATTAAGTTTTGTGCCAAGCATATCGATGTAACTATGCATGTAGGGGACATTGGCTTGAAAATTATTCGGATCACCGATGAAACCGCTCACATTCAAACCGCAGGTAATGGACATTCCAATCGCCTGAACGGTTAACGGCAATTGGTTATTCAATTTGGCCATCGTTTTAGGTAATTGTTGTCCACGATAAGTGAAATTGTTGTTGGCATTCCAATTGGATCGATTGGGAATATACGTTACATTGGTCCATGAACTGTGCTGTTTATTTTCCAATCCGCTGCCAAAGGTAGTGGTTACCGTAGTGGATACATTGGGACTTATCTGAGAAATGGTATTTCCATTCAGCTGATAATCGACTCCTTGAGTAAAGGACGTATTGTAATTGTAGTTCTTGACAGAAATGATTTGGGCTGGTTCAAACATTAAATTCGCACTTGAACCTACACCATCCAACAATATTAATTCGTTGTAAATGGTGTCACAATTCCAAAATGGATTCATGTAGCGGTTAAAATTTATCTGAGGCATATTGTTTCCATAATGAGGGAACTCATAATATCCGCCGGCGACTGGCGAAACCAATACCCACGCCGCGAGTGCTGGTGAACATGACCATGAAGCTTCACCGGCGGGAACTGCCAATAATTGGTTGCACTGAGCATCGTAGAAAGTACAGCTTCCGCCCGCATAATACACCGTATTTGGATTGGCTGCAATAGCACCAGCAGGAGGAGTACATTGGGCGTAGCTAAAACTAAACAAGAAAATTGCAGAAATAAGTGTTATCAGTTTCATAATCTGAAAAATAAAAAATTCATCGCTAAATTAGCGCTTTTCTTCATATTTGACCACTAGTTTACAAAAAATACAACCATAATTTAACAGAAGTATTGGCTATAAACCCGCCAAATTAATATCTACTAAACCCGATTAAATGCCATTGCTTTAAGCATCCATTTGGGAAGGAACTTACCCGCTGGGCGATTTTTAAGATTTATGTACCAACCCAATTTTTTGATTACAGGGACTTTGTGGGTTTCAACAAATTCGATCCATGCGCCATCGGGATCTTCGATGTACGAGAATCTACCTCCTGCTTCACCCATATCAAAGGTATCTGAGCTATCTACGGTAAATGGAAACCCTGCCTTTTCGCAACCTGCTTTTAGCTCATCCATTCCTTGAATATCAAAACACAAATGGATAAAGCCCCAATCGCCCCAAAA
>CANMUN010000065.1 GCA_947500875.1 Flavobacteriales bacterium
CCTACATCCAACCCGAGAAAGGGAAAAACTTTCAGGTGAAAGGTATCCGCTAGATGGTTATCAATGCTGTCGTAAAATCGGAGCTGACCGTCGTATCCCCCAACGATGAGATAGGTTGTATCGTTCCAACGGAAAAAATGAGGAATGGGAAAACCGTCCGGTGTGGCGGTTTGAATGTCGATTCCACCTAATTGAGGGGTTACTAAGACAAAATTTGGAACGTTTACGCTTCCTTGGTTTTGGAAATACTGCAAAGTTCCGGTTTTTTCACCCACCACCAAGTCCAGTAAACCGTCGGAATCCAAATCAAACAACTGCGGAGCTGCCATTTGCCCTACATCAATGGTAGCATAATTGGAAACGGGGGCCGCGAAACTCGGCGTACTGTTCACCGAATTGTTCTGGAAATATTGAATCGTGCCGTCTTCTAATCCCAAAATCATGTCCGGTCGGCCATCGCCGTTAAGATCACCAAAGGTAGGAATGGCTCGTAACCCCGTGACGCTTTGGCTTAGGTTCAAAAAGTCGTCATCAACAAAGGTAAAAACCGGTTGCAGTGCGGTGCCGGTATTCTTGTAGTAGGCGATGCGGGTTTCCTGAAGCAAGGTCGGTTTGTAAACGAAATAATTGGCCACGAATAAGTCGGGCAAACTGTCGTTGGTGACATCTGCTAAGACGGGAACGCTGCCAATGCCGTGTTCGATCATATCTTGCTGCAAAAACGCACTGCTTTCAAAGACAAAATTCGGTAAAGCATTGGTGCCTTGGTTTTTGTATTTCCAGACACTTCGTTCGTTTTCGGAAGTACCCTTGGCATTCGGTGCGCACAACAGGTCTTTTTTGCCATCGAAATCCACATCCAAATAGTATGCGCCCGGGAAAAGTTGAAGGTTTAAAGGTACCGAATTGGATGGAAAGGCCGGGTCAACCGAAACCATCGCGGAATTCGTATTAGGACTGGTACCTCCATTGACGAGCTTATTTAAATTACCGTAAGCAACGTCGCCTATCAGCAAGTCAAGGACTTGATTGTTGTCGAAATCTAGGGCCAATAAGGTTGAACCTGCATGCGCTTTCTCCTCGTCTTCGGGTTTAATGATTTCGGGGATTTCAGGATTGGGTACGTTGCCCGTAGTGCACAAACTGCTTGTACTGAACAGGGTAATTGCGTTCGTGGTCACCGACTCGTTAAATCCACCCCAGCAACGGTTTTTCAATTCAAAGATTAAACTGTCACAATGACCATATAATTCCTTTGATGTATTCTTATGAAATTCCACATGATCTCCCGCAATGGAAAAAGTAAGAAGGTCGAGATCTTGGTCGCCGTCCACATCCACAATGGCCGGAATATCCGCCGAACTTACGTAGAGTCCCATGAATAAACCGTTGTAATCGGAATACAGCAGGTTTTTTTCCAACGTCCATTGCAGTCCCGTTCCAGAGCTGCCCGTATTTCGATAGACTTTCACCCCTCCTATTCCGTAGGTAAAAAGATCGTTTTTGCCATCAAGGTTATAATCCGCTAAGTACATCCGATACCGCACGTCGCTAGGAAACAACGATGAACCGTAGGGATTCCAACGGTATGAATGCACCCCTGATTGCACTATATGTTCAAAAACCCTTAATTGGTCGTTGCTTCGATCGAAAGCAATAAGATCCAGGTCGCCGTCGTAATCGTAGTCCAATTCGGAAAATTGAGGGTAATTTAAGCCTCCTGCCCATGGAAACTTCAGCGCATTTCCCAATTTAACGACCGGAACTGAATCGTTGTAAATGAACTGAAATTGGGCCTTTCCTTCACTGCAGTACCATAATAACGCTGTAAAAAAAACGAATCGTAGCGCAGATGTTCCGTACATGAGGTAAATTTACGCAAGAAAACTTTAGAAGATGAAGAACTTGTTATTAATCCTTGCCCTACTTTGTTCCTACACCGAATTCGCACAAATGAATTTAAACGTATTATTTATAGGAAACAGCTATACGGCCGCCAATGATTTACCCGGAACCTTTGCCCAAATTGCCACAGCGATGGGAGACCAGGTGACGGTAGATTCAAAATCCAACGGCGGTTTTACCTTTCAAATGCACAGCCAAGATCCAATAACCTATCAAAAAATCAATGCCCAAGCCTGGGATTATGTGGTGATACAAGGTCAGAGCCAAGAACCATCCTTTCCGTTTGGACAAGTTAACACACAATCCATTCCTTATGCCATGCAACTCGCTGATTCCGTGGATGCCAACCACCCATGTGCCCAAGTCAATTACTTCATGACCTGGGGGCGCGAAAACGGGGACCCGCAATGGGATAGCATCAACACCTTTCACAAGATGAATGCCCGACTTCGCGATGCCTATTTGCGCATTGCTGATTCGAGTGACGCTTCCGTTTCTCCCGTGGGTGCCGCGTGGAGGCATATTCGTGAAACTCACCCCAGCATTCAACTGTACGTGGGCGATGGATCACATCCCTCGGTGGCAGGAACCTACCTAGCTGCGAGTGTATTTTACGTCTCCTTGTTTCACAAGGCCATTACCCCTAACCTCGCCTACACTGCAGGTCTGGATGCGGTAACGGCTCAATTGCTCGTGGATGCAGCGAATTTTGTGGTGCTTGACAGTGTGGCTACCTGGAAATTACAACACCCCTCTACCCTAACGCAGGTAGATATAAGCGTACAAGCAGGAGGAATACCTAACAATTACACGTTCGAAGCGAATTGCACGCACTGCGACCAAATAAGCTGGGACTTTGACGACCAACAAACGGCATCAGGACCTCAGGTAACGCATACCTTTGCGAATGGCAATTACTGGGTGATCTGTACCGTATCAGGGCCTTGCGGACAAGCGATTGACTCCGTACTCATTAGCGCAGGCTCCAGTGGGACTTTAACCTTGGAATCGGGAATAGCTATCAAAGCACTGAAGGAGCAACAATGGACAATTGAAGGCAAGAACCTCCAACTATCCAACCTCCATGCCTTCGATTATTCGGGAAGAACCCTAGACCTAAAGCTACAGAATGCGTCCAAAGACGCTATTACGTTTTCCCTTCCAACCTCCTTTGCATTCATCCGACTGAACGGACAATACTATCGACTGCCAGTGAGGGGATGATTAAGCCCGGCCCTTCGACAGGCTCAGGGACCGGTCTAGTATTACATAATCTTAAGTGTCGCTGAACTTGTCCAAGTGCCCTGTTATTGTATAATAAAATAGATTTTATTCGTTTTTGACAGGATTTGTATATGTGGGACCGGCCCTTCGACAAGCTCAGGGACCGGTAAAAGCTCAGGGACCGGCCCTTCGACAAACTCAGGGACCGGTAACATGAATTACAAAACAACACTTTAATCAACGAATTGCGATGGTTGGATATGTGTACATATTAAAATGTGGGAACGGTAGTTATTACACAGGTAGTACAAAAGATTTAAATCAAAGACTGTTGCAACACCAATTAGGCTTAGGTTCAAACCATACTCGAAAATACCAACCCGTTGAATTGGTGTATTATGAGAAATTTAATCGAGTCTATTTGGCGTTTCAAAGAGAAAAACAGATTCAAAAGTGGACAAGAGCGAAGAAAATAGCGCTAATCGAAGGGAATTTAGAGGCATTGAAGTTAAAATCAAAATGCAGAGAACCATTATAACCCTTCTTCATGCTCAGAGACCGGCCCTTCGACAGGCTCAGGGACCGGTCTGGGGGGCCTGAGCCTGTCGAAGGCCCCCTAGTGATACATTACAACTCCACAGCAACTTCGTTGCGTCGGGCAATAATGTCCCAAGGGGCGTTGTACGCCATGAAAAGAAAGGGTTCTTTGAATGGGATGTTTTCCTTTTCCAAGGCTGCTTTCAAAAGAGCTTGATACTTTGCAATTCTACGATCGTTGGCCCAACCTCCAAAACGAATTACGGCCAATCGTTTCGGTTGCACTTCTGTAATTTCTACCCGGCTTGAATTCGGTTGCGGTAAATCGGATTTCGCGTATTGCTTGGGCATGACAAAATACATGCTAGCTTCCTGTCCCTGCTCCATGATTACCGGAGAGGTCATAGCAATTTTTTGCTGTTGTTGGTTGTTGCCAAAAATGTACGACGCCACGTTGCGAAAGCCCTGCGAACCGTAATCATCGAAAGACGCTCCAGGCAGATTGGTCTTAGCTACTACCATGGATGCATACTGTCGGATTTCGATACGAGTAGATAATTCTTTCTCCACCGTGTAAGCGGGTTTTTCGATGCGTCCCATGTAAAAAGAGTTAAGTCCTACTAACGCAATGACGATCACTGCGGTACTTATAAATAATCGTTGCATTGAATGGTTTCTAATGAAAACAATCCTGAGCATAAAAAGTTGGTTTTGAGAGAAAAACAGGGCAGACCATTCAAGGATAATAGTCTTTTATCATCCCCTCTGGGTGCGGGTTTAAACCCGCACCCAGGGGAAATCACTAATATTTTACCACAGAAAAAACACCGTAGCCCTCTAGAATCAACCGGTAATTTCCATCGGAAAAAGGCTTCATGTCCAAAGTATTATTCGTAGCATCCAATATTCCTTTAATAATCAATCTTCCAGTAACATCACGTAGTTCGAAATTTATGGATGATTCCTTTATTCCGTCAATGGTAAGAAAATCTTTGCTCGGATTTGGAAATAGTTTAAGTGGAATATCATTCTCATCAAGCCCGGAATTGCTAATCGTAATGCAATCTGAGGCAACTGTCCCGCAACTGTTGGATGCTTCAACAGCATATACACCGTTGACGGTCGCGATGTAAAAGGTATCTGTAGCATTTGCAATCGGTAATCCAGAGGTGCAATGTATCCATTGATAGGAGGTATTAGCTTGAGCATCTGTAGACATTACATTATTCAGTGCCAAATAAATATTGGGAACATTCGGTAAAGGAAGTATCGTTAAAGTTAAGGTTAGCGTGGAGTCACAGCCTTGAACGTTGGTAAGATTTTGCTGATAGGTTCCACTTTGCGTGTAGCTTTGACCGTTCAAGGTGTAGGATAAACAAGCCGTCTCGGTTACAGTAGAACTGCTTGGATTTGAAACCGTGACCAGCACCTGCGCGGTATTAGTACATCCGTTGGCGTCTGTTCCAATGACCGTGTAGGTTTGGGTCGATGCAGGCGTGAACGCCACCCCGTCTTGCACGTTGTTGTTCCATGCGTAGGTGCTTGCACCTGAACCGCTTAGTGTTACAGAAGTTCCCGCACATACCGTTTGGTTTGCAACAGCTCCAACTGTTGGTAAAGCATTTACGGTAATGGTCGTTTGTGCCGTATTCGTACATCCGTTAGCGTCTGTGCCGGTGACCGTGTAGGTTTGGGTCGATGCAGGCGTGAACGCCACCCCGTCTTGCACGTTGTTGTTCCAAGCGTAGGTACTTGCTCCGGATCCGCTCAGGGTTACAGAAGTTCCAACACATACCGTTTGGTTCGCACCAGCTCCAACTGTTGGAAGCGCATTGACCGTTACTTGCACTTGTGCGGTATTAGTACATCCATTGGCGTCTGTTCCGGTGACCGTGTAGGTTTGACTATTGTTCGGCGTAAAGGACACCCCATTGCTCACCCCGTTGTTCCATGCGTAGGTACTTGCACCTGAACCGCTTAGCGTAACAGAAGTTCCTGCACATACCGTTTGGTTAGCACCAGCTCCAACTGTTGATAAAGCATTTACGGTAATGGTCGTTTGTGCTGTATTCGTACATCCGTTAGCGTCCGTACCAGTAACGGTGTAAACCTGGGTACTTCCGGGGATAAAGGGCACTGCATTCTGTATTCCATTGCTCCAAGCATAGGTTTGAGCTCCGCTACCGAAAAGGACAACATTTGCTCCACTACAAACTGCGAATGGTAAACCCGCACTGACGGTGGGAAGAGGATTAACCGTTACTTGCACTTGTGCGGTGTTTGTACATCCGTTGGCGTCTGTGCCGGTGACCGTGTAGGTTTGGCTATTGTTCGGCGTAAAGGACACCCCATTGCTCACCCCGTTGTTCCATACGTAGGTACTTGCACCTGAACCGCTTAGTGTTACAGAAGTTCCTGCACATACCGTTTGGTTTGCACCAGCTCCAACTGTTGGTAAAGCATTTACGGTAATGGTCGTTTGTGCTGTATTCTGACATCCGTTGGCGTCTGTGCCGGTGACCGTGTAGGTTTGGGTATTGTTCGGCGTAAAGGACACCCCATTGCTCACCCCGTTGTTCCATGCGTAGGTACTTGCTCCCAAACCGCTTAGCGTTACAAAAGTTCCAGCACATACCGTTTGGTTAGTTCCTCCGCTCACGTTGGGAAGCGCATTGACCGTAATGGTTTGCGCTTGCGTAGTGGTAGCGCCGTTCATCGTAACAGTGCAGGTGTATGTTGTAGTTTGCGCTGGTGTAACCGTAATGCTTGGCGTAGTGGCTCCACCAGGACTCCAAGAATACGTGGCCTGTCCTGCATTGTACAGCTGCGCGATTTCTTGCGGCGTTAAGGCTCGGTTCCATATGCCGATGTCGTCGAGTTGGCCGCTAAAAAATTGCATAAGTTGACCAGTATATGAGTTTAAAAATGCGCCTACATTAATATTCCTAGTTACACTAAATGGACTAGATAATCCTGTAATATCGATATCGGTATCTACCAATACTCCATTCAAGTATAATTTTAAATTCGAGTTATAGTCTCGAACCATAGTCACTAAATGCCAATTATTCAAGGTAACTGTTGAGTTCATGTTCTGCGTATCGTAAGGATCATATCCATTCCCTCTTATATGATTAATTAACATGGAATTAGTGAAATAAATGCGCCAAAATCTATTCTGATGTTGACCATCTCCATCGCCCTGTCCAATAATTGACCGCGTACCATTAAAATTGGAAGGATTAATCCATATGCTAACGGAGGAGGAACTATTCAATAAAAACGAATAATTGGGTGAATTTGCAATCACAATACTATTGGAAACCCCATCAAAACTATACGCACTGTTCGCCACGCCAAAGCGGTCGGAGGTCAGGGTGGCCCCGTTCACCGTTCCGTTGTTGCCGTTGCCTGAAGCATCGTTGGCGTTCCCGCAGAAGGGCCAATAGCCTACGAGCCCGTTGTTCAGGGATGGCGGTAAACCAGTGGTATTGCAAGAAGTGCCTGAATTAGCTACTGTTGCAGTTAACGTAGTACTTTGTCCTGCACAGAGGCTATTGTTCGCTGTACTTATTGTGGCTTGTGGACCGTTATTGGCATTATATAGATTGGTGATCTCTTGCTGGGTTAAAGCACGGTTCCAAATGCCGATGTCGTCAACCTTTCCACTAAAATCCTCGTAGGTACACCAATTTGCAATGAATAAAGGTTGATTGAAAGTCAAAAATGTACCTGAAAGTGGCTGAGTGTTTAAAAGTTGACCATTTAGAAAAAATGAAACAGTTGTTCCGGAATAATTGACGCTAACCAAATGCCATTGATTGGTTGATGGGGGACTTGGAACTGTATATTGAACTACGGTTGCATTAATTTGGATTGAAAAATAAAACTGAGCGAGTCCATTGTCATAACGAACGTAAATGTTGTTGTTTGGATTACCTGTTTGTGCAGGGTATATGCCGCAAGGACTGTTGGCATCAATCTGAAAAATATCTGAAACACCGCTTTGGGTATTGGAAGCATTAAACCAAATGCTAACATTGAAGGCACCCAAATTATCCAAAACCGAGGGATTCAATGATATGCTTCCGCTACTCGTATTATTCAAATAAGCCTGATTCGCATTCCCGAACCGGTCGGTGGTGAGTGTTGCTCCATTGACGGTTCCGTTGTTACCATTCCCACTCAGATCATTGGCATTGCCCGTGAAAGGCCACCAGCCTACCAAACCGTTGCTTGGCACATACGATGGAACTTGTGCGATAGCTTGGTTCACGAACATTCCAAGACTGAACAATAATATACCTGCAGATTTAATCGAATTCATGGTTAAGCAATTTGAAAATAAATTCGAAATTCGCATTAAACCTTAACAATTTCGGAAAATTCAAGGTAAAGCTAAGGAGTAAATTATTTTACCTTATTATACCACTTTACCACTTTAGGGTGGAGCATAAAAAGTTTAATGCGTTTGTCCTTTGGGCTAGGTTCAGTCGAATAGACCTCGTCCTCTTCAAACCTGTGGTTTTCGATCAAATAAGACTTGAGGCGCTTGAGCAACCCCTCCCTGCGCTTTTTCAACGTTTCTAATTCTGGGTTATCGTAAGCTACCAAAGGGTTTAAATCAGAAAGCTCAATGGACTTGTTTTCAGCACTCATCCATATCGCCAGCAAGTCATGAATCTCCTCGGGTAAAATTCGTTGCCTCGGTCGAAAAAACAACTTCTTTCTCACGAAAAATATGCCGACCACAACAAGGGATACCAGCAGCATGATCCAAAAATTGAACGAAAATGATGGACTTGAAAATCCCTTATCTCGAAAAGGCAATACCCGAGCACCCTTTGATTTTAGATATTCGTTTTTGCCATGAAATTCCAAAACGTGGCGGTACATTTTGTAGGAGGTCATCACCAATTTATTCACTACGAGAAAATCTTTGAACGTATAAACCTGTCGAATCGTTTTGTCTTGAGCGAATACTTGAACTATATTTTCATTGGGAGAATACAAAGCCACATACTGGCTCCCAACGCTGGTGTTTTTAGAAAAAAACCAGGCATTCTTAGCCCTTCTGGATACTTCCGCATTTAACTCACCAACCTTTCTCCACAGACCGGTATTAAACGAAAATTCCATCAGGCTCGTACTGGATTCCATCCGTCCATTCGAATGATCACCTATTTCACTTCCAAAGACCAATAAATTGTTTCCGTTCCACTCGTACATGGGCTTGCTGATTTGATGCCCAATTTGAGGGGATTTATTCTTTAGAAACCATTGCCCAAGCCCCTCGTCAAAATACGTTACGTGATCCTTGACCGTAAAAAAACCATAACCTCCAATGCAGTAGAGGGTATCATGGAACGATACTATCAATGCATCGTATTGGTTTCGATGGGAAAAACTATGGTCGATGCGTTCCAATGTCCCATTGTCAAAACGTAACACCCTACCGCACCCACGTTCCACAAAATGCAATTTCTTGTGCAGCATCACAGGAATGAATTCTTGCTTTAACTCCTGCATGTTGATCACTTTGTTTAACACTTTCTGCGAACTCAACAAGGCACCTTGGACCGAATAGGTCCTTACCCAATTTGTATCGTCGATTACCGTGAGTTGACCGTTTTCGTTATTGAAATATAAAATTGGATCCAAGGTTTTGAATTCCAGCCTCTGGGCTAACAAAATGAAAGCGGAGCATGAAAAGAAAATGGAAATAGCAAAACGCATAATCAAATTTAGCGATTTCGCTAAGTATGCACATAAAAATCAAGGTATTACCTTATTTTACCTCTTTTTCCTATTTCCGTATCCAAAGCATTTCTGTTGCCTGATGGGCTTTACCGTATAAACGTAACACGTACATTCCGCTTGGGATATTTGATAGATTTATCGTGCTTTTACCCGAACCGTTCAAGGTCTCGCTAGCGATACTCCTTCCCATGGCATCCCAAATTTCCAAGGTCTCGAATGAAGTGTACGGCTCAATTTCAACCGTCAGTTGAGAACTTGCCGGATTCGGATACACTTTATACCCCATGCCGTGGTCCAATAATCCTGCACAACCTTCAACGCTAATTTCTTGGGTGTAAAAGGATGTTCCTGCCGCATTTACAACGTAAACGGTGACATGATAGGTACCCGTCTGTTCAAAGTGGATGGTGGGATTCGCTTCTGTGGAATAGGCAGGTACAACACCGTTGGAAAAAGACCAAAAATATTGATTGTTGGTTCCCGTGCCGTCGTAGGTCAACTGCAACGGAACTCCAAGGCAAGCCGGCGACGCATCCGTGGAATATGAGGCTACAGGTAGTACTTCGGTGCTTGCGCCGTTGCGGGTATACCAAATCGGTGAAGTGAAGATCTCGTCGCCATCGGCTTGTACGATGCGAGCGTAATAGTAATAGGTTTCACCGTTTAACAAGGAATCCGTATACGTTGCCATGGACAAACCATTGATTTGGGTCAACAAGGTCGCCTGCTGTCCGCTTCCAGGTACACCATGGTAGATGTAAATAGCGGATACCGTTTCGGATAAATCCAAATCGATGCAATCGATGAAAATGGTGGGATTACCGCTTTGCTCCAAAATGCTGCCCATGGGCTGTTCGTTGATTTTAAATTCGGGACGAAAGTTCCAATCGTCGGTGGA
>CANMUN010000066.1 GCA_947500875.1 Flavobacteriales bacterium
CCTGCTTTGTTACACCGACCATCAAGTGTTTGAGCGGTATCACCGTTTTCAATTGAAAGAAGGGTTCCGGCAAGCGAGCCAAGCGCTGACCCTTAAAGAGTTGTACAACCTGCAAAAAGGCGATTACGTTACCCATATCGACCACGGGGTGGGCATGTTTTCGGGGTTGGAAACCATTGATGTAAACGGAAAACCTCAAGAGGCCGTTCGTTTGGTCTACAAAGACGGCGACGTACTTTACGTAGGGATTCATGCTTTGCATCGGATTTCAAAGTTCACAGGCAAGGAAGGATCCATCCCCAAGGTGAATAAACTTGGAACCCAAGCATGGGCTACCCTGAAAAATAAAACCAAGAAAAAAATTAAAGAGCTGGCCTACGACCTTATCCAGTTGTACGCCAAGCGAAAAGCGCAACCCGGGTTTGCTTTTTCGCCCGATTCCTATTTGCAAAATGAATTGGAAGCCTCTTTCATGTACGAGGACACCCAAGACCAATTTAAAGCTACCCAAGAGGTAAAAAAAGACATGGAATCTTCGTTACCCATGGATCGATTGGTATGCGGTGATGTGGGTTTTGGAAAAACGGAGGTTGCTATTCGCGCAGCGTTTAAAGCGGTTTGCGATGGCAAACAGGTCGCCGTTTTAGTGCCCACCACCATCCTGTCCATGCAACACTACAGAACCTTTAAAGAGCGATTGAAAGACTTTCCATGCACAGTGGATTATATCAACCGATTCAAATCGGCTAAGCAAACTTCCGACACCCTTGAAAGGCTAAAAGCTGGAAAAATAGATATCCTTATTGGCACGCACGCCGTGGTTGCCGGAAAAGTTAAGTTCAAGGATTTGGGGTTAATGATTGTCGACGAAGAACAGAAATTCGGTGTGGCCGTTAAAGACAAACTAAAAACCTTGCGCGCTACCGTCGATACGCTTACTTTAACCGCGACACCAATTCCAAGGACCTTGCAGTTTTCCTTGATGGGAGCACGGGATTTAAGCATCATCAACACCCCTCCTCCCAACCGACAACCGGTATTGACGGAAATCATCTCCTTTGAAGAAGAAATCATCCGCGATGCTATTTCTTACGAGGTAAGCCGCGGAGGTCAAGTGTTTTTTGTCAACAACCGCATCTCCAATTTAGCCGAAATTTCCGGGCTGTTGCAGCGCCTTTGCCCAGGGCTTAGGGTGGGCATCGGACACGGCCAAATGGACGGCGAAAAGTTGGAAAAAGTGATGCTGGATTTTATGGAGGGGAACTACGATGTTTTGCTCGCAACCACCATCATCGAATCGGGGATTGATATTTCCAATGCCAATACCATCATCATCAACGAAGCGCATTCCTTTGGTCTAAGTGATTTACACCAGCTGCGGGGAAGGGTGGGAAGAAGCAACAAAAAAGGCTTTTGCTACCTTATAGCGCCGCGCTTTAGCGTATTGAATTCCGAGGCACGTAAACGCCTCGAGGCCCTGGTGCAGTTTTCGGACCTAGGAAGCGGATTCAACATCGCCATGAAAGACCTCGACATACGTGGAGCAGGAAACATGCTGGGAGGGGAACAAAGCGGCTTCATCTCCGAAATTGGTTTTGAAATGTACCAAAAAATCCTCAACGAAGCCCTGCAAGAATTGAAAGAATCCGAATTCAAAGAGCTGTTCGATGAACGCACCACCGATAGTTTTCAAGCCTATGTGAACGAATGCGTTTTTGAGTCTGACTTCGAGGTGCGCTTGCCCGATACCTACGTGAACAACGTTGCCGAACGTTTGAGCCTCTACCAGGCCATGGACAGCCTAAAAACCGAAGAAGAATTGGAGCTTTTTCGCAAAGAACTCATCGACCGTTTTGGCCCCCTGCCCAAGGCAGGTAAGGAGCTGTTGTTTTCCTTTCAATTGAGGTGGTTGGCGCAACAATTGGGCATGGAACGCGTGGTGGTCAAGTCGGGTAAATTGGTGGGGTCTTTCATTTCCAATCCCCAATCTCCGTTCTATGAAACCGAACGATTTACGGAAATCCTTCACCGGATCAACGCCCTTGGAAATGGGTATCGACTGGTACAAAAAGACGATCGACTTCGCCTTCACATGGAGCCCATCGCCCATATAAAAGATGCTTACGAGAAACTTGCGATGTTGAAAGGAGGTGATTAAGCGGTTTCTTTCCTTAAATTTACTATAGCAAACACAACCAAATGCAAACATATCAGAACTACATTCTCGGACAATGGGTGAGCGGTGAAGGGGTAGAAACCGAACAATTTCACGCCATTACCGGGGAAAAAATTGGCGAAGTTTCCAGCGCGGGCATTGATTTTTCTGAGGTCCTTCATTATGGACGGACGATCGGTGGGAATCCCCTGCGAAAAATGACCTTTCAAGAGCGAGGACGCATGCTCAAAGCCCTTGCGATGCATTTACTCGAGCGCAAAGAACACTATTATGCCGTAAGTGCCATGACAGGTGCCACCCGCATCGATTCTTGGATTGACATCGAAGGAGGCATTGGTAACCTCTTCGCCAACGCTTCGCTGCGCCGTCAGTTTCCCGATTTACCTTATTATGTCGACGGAGTTGCCGCCCCACTTTCAAAAAACGGAACCTTTATTGGGCATCACATCATGCTTCCAAAACAAGGCGTGGCAGTACACATCAACGCATTTAATTTTCCCATCTGGGGAATGCTGGAGAAAATCGCGGTCAATTTAATGGCCGGGGTACCCGCCGTGGTAAAACCCTCCGAATACACCAGCTTCTTAACCGAAGTGGTGGTCCGCGACATCGTTGCCTCCAACATTCTTCCCGAAGGGTCCTTGCAATTAATCGTCGGTTTAGGAAGGGGTATCCTAGACCACGTGCAAACAGAAGACGTAGTAACCTTTACGGGCTCCGCCAAAACGGGTAAAATCCTAAAAGGCCTACCGCAAATTGCCGACCGCAGCGTTTCCTTTAATTTGGAGGCGGATTCCCTCAACGCATGCATCCTCGGTGAGAAAGCGGTTCCGGGAACGGCGGAATTTGACGTTTTCATCAAAGAAGTAAGCAAGGAAATTACTGTGAAAGCCGGTCAAAAATGTACGGCTGTTCGCAGGATTTTAGTTCCGGAGTCCTTCATCGATGAGGTGCAATTGGCCCTCACAAAACGCTTGGCTTCGACGACGGTCGGTGATCCTTCGGTGGAAGGAGTGCGCATGGGAGCCTTGGCTACAAAATTACAGGTGGAAAGGGTAAGGGAAAACGCACAAATTTTAGCAAAATCCCAGTCGATCGTATTCGGTTCCCTTGACGAGGTTTCGGTTCAAGGAGCCGATGCCCAATGTGGCGCATTCTTTTCGCCCGTTTTATTCCGTAATAACCATCCCTTGGTTCAAACTGAGGTCCACGACGTAGAGTGTTTTGGGCCGGTTTCAACCTTGATGCCCTACCGAACCATGGATGAGGCGATTACCTTGGCTCGTATGGGCAAGGGCTCGTTGGTATCGTCCATTGTAACCCCCGACGATTCAGAAGCCTTGGATTATGTGTTGGGCGCTGGTAGCATGCACGGACGGGTTTTGGTCCTCAACGAACGATGCGCCAAGGAGAGCACGGGCCATGGTTCGCCCATGCCTTTGCTTACCCACGGAGGCCCTGGACGAGCAGGTGGTGGTGAAGAAATGGGAGGTAAGCGAGGCGTTTTGCACTACATGCAGCGCACCGCTATTCAAGGACATCCTTCCACCATTACTAGAATCACTCAACAGTTTCAAGTGGGGTCGGATATGCCCGAAGCGAACCCGCATGTGTTTAGAAAACATTTCGAAGAATTGGTGATCGGGGAAACGGTGTTCACCCACAAGCATACCGTTACCGATGCCGACATTGTGAATTTCGCCAACGTTTCTGGGGATAATTTCTATGCGCACATGGACGCCACCTCGTTGGAAGGAACGATTTTCGAGCGCCGCGTAGCGCACGGGTATTTTGTGCTATCCAAAGCAGCAGGGCTTTTCGTGGATCCCAAAAAAGGCCCGGTATTGTTGAACTACGGATTGGATGAGGCGCGGTTTACCAAACCGGTTTACCCAGGTGCGACGCTTGGGGTGCGTTTTACTGTGAAAGAAAAAATCGATCAAGAAAAACGCAGCGAGGACGACATTGCGAAAGGAATTGTAAAATTCTTGGTGGACGTGTACGATGAAACGGGAGAAACAGTGGCATTGGCCACGATATTAACCATGGTTAGGAAGTTGGAAAATTTCTAATTCTCTATTCGACAAGGGTAACCGTTGACAGAAGTTCTGTTAATTTTCCTTTTGAATTTTTAATGAACAATTTAATACCAACAATATCACCTATTTTATAGTTTTTTAATGCTTGACTCGGAATGATATTCCCTTCTCCTTTAATTCCTCCACATTCGTAAGAAAAAACTGTGAACCATTCCCCAACGATGTCCACGCCATTCGGAAATCCGACGTATAACATTCCTCCGTTTTTAGATAACGTATATGTTAGTAGAGTAGGACTAGGGAATACTTTTAAAGGGTAAATCAAGGTGTCAGATTCGGAAAGATTCCCATTTTTATATTTCGAAGCAACGAGCTGAACGGACCTTCCAAATTTTGGCCGTATTGTATACTTTCTATAATTTTCTCCCCCGATAAATTTAATCTCTGCATCGGACCCTTTGATGGTTGTCGAATCAAAGGAACAATCATTGATAATTTCAATTAAATTATCATAATCATTATAAAAGAACAATGTTCTATCTGGTTGGGTCAGTATTGTTTGGCTATAAAGATTGAAAAACGAAACAAGACAAAACACCAAAGCTAAACTTGCTAAAACTCGCATGTTGTTTATTTTTTAAGAACAAAGATAAGCAGTATTTCGTTAGACATTCCAAAACTCCCAACTCATGAGCGCTTGTGCGTGGAGCATGGGAAGTCCATTTAATACCGCAGCACCTTGAAGCCGCGCTGTATGTAGCAAGTTGGTTTCTTCGGGATTGTAGATTAAATCCACCACCAAGTGACGTTCACTTATTCCCTTGAGATCTTTGAGTGGGCAAGCCTCTGAGAGTGGATACATACCAACCGGCGTGCAATTAACGATCAATTTACAAGCGGACAGCATCGCCTCATTGACAGATTCGTAGGAAAACAGATTAGGACCGGCTCCGTTCCTGCTGACATAATTTACCTGAATTCCCAGGGTTTTTAAAACATGGGCTACAGCCTTGGAGCTTCCCCCTGTTCCCAATAGTAGCGCACGTTCGTGTTCAAAGGTTAAAAAAGGTTTGATGGACTGCTGGAATCCATGGGCATCGGTATTATGACCCAGGGTCTTGCCATTTCGGAAGGCGATGGTATTAACGGCGCCAATCGCACGTGCTTCGGGAGTGAGATCCCCCAAATAAGCGAGGATGCTTTCCTTGTACGGAACGGTAACATTCAGTCCTTGGAAGCTTCCCTCCAAGAAAGGCCTGACTTCCTCGATAGAGGCCAATTCAAGAAGTTCATATTCGGCATCGATGGCATTGGATTGAAAATAATCCTTGAAAAAGGCGGGCGAAAAACTGTGTTGAAGGGATTTGCCCAAGAGGCCGTATTTTTTCATGGGATAAAGATTTCTGGGCGGTATTCGAAATGCATGGTGTCGTAGTGTTTCCAACGCCCTCCCCAAATAAATCCGTGTTTTTCAAAGACCTCAACGATTCCCATAGGAATGCGGTTTTTATAGTTTAGGATTGCGTCTTCGTTTTTACAGCCGCAGTCCCATTGCCAATAATTCGAATATGCCGTATTAATGTCGATGGTAATACCAAAAGCATGGGCGCTTAAGCGTTGGGTGCCACTAATAAGTCTCCAATTGAAAGTGCCGCCAATGTTGGTTAAATAGGCATTCCATTCCGGGTGTTGGTCTAGTTCCGCAGAAACTTTTTCCAAGGCCAGATTGGCCCCATTGATGGTTGAAAATTGGATTTTTTGATGTACCAAAGTGGGACACCAAATGACGGTGGTAAGATTCGCTTTAACGTCCTTGGCCGTCTTACCGTACAGTTCTTTAAAAAAAGCATCGTTTCGGATTCGACCTGCATCGGTGTTGTAGCGGCTTTCTCCGCGATTGTACGTGTAATGAAGCTGGTCTTCAATGTCGGGATTGTCCAGTAATTCTTGCGCTGATTTCGCTTTATGGTCGTCATAGGGGAGGGTTTTCCCTGATTGAAAAACCATTTGATTTTCTTTGATTTCTTTTACAGTACTTGGATAAGCAAGGGTAAAAGGCCCGTTAATGCATTGAAATAGACAAAACAACAAGTAGGAGAAAATCAACATCAATTGGAACAGTTTTGCTGCATCGACCTTGCTGTTTCGGAGAAAATGCTTTGGTTGATTTCCGGATAGGTGGTAATCAGGCAAACGTACCACACATCGGTGGAGAAGGCGCCGTTGGCTTTGAGCAACCAAGCCCCGTTTACTTTTTTAAACAAGGCTTCCACGTGGCAACAGTCCCAAGCTTCGTCAGGAAAAACAAGGTCTTTCCCATCTTTCCGTTGCACGCTTCCTTCCATCCAAGCATAATTTCCAAAGGCCTTAAAATGGTCAACCACAAATACGACGTCTTGTTCCAGTTGATTCTTAATGTCGTTACGCAACAAATCCAACATTTCCGTTCGCTCTTTGGTATTGGTTTCGTTTTTTTTCTTGAAGTCTTTAAGCGATTGTGCTTGGCTTACAAAGGTGATAAGAAGTAGCAAGATGCTCAATACTGTTGTTTTCATGAACGGAGTGAATTTAATTTCAAATGTAGATAAATCCCTTCGTTAGATATCTTAGCTTTCGTATTTTTACGAAAAAAAAATATGAAGCCAATCTACTCCTTCTTATTCTGCCTTTCATGGATGTTCTCGGCCATTCACGCTCAAAACAATCGGAGCATTTTACTGGAATGGGAAAAGATGTCAAAAGAAAACTTAACGAGCATACAAATTCCGCGCATACAAGCCAACAACGCCGGATATTTTTCCCTTAATACCCAAGGTTTGATTGATGCTTTTCAAGGAATCACTTACCGCGAAGGACAACGAAACGGGTTTGTTGCCGAAGTTCAATTCCCTTATCCGGATGGGACTTTACACACATTTACGGTGAAAAGGAATCAAACCATGCATCCGGAGTACAATGCGAAGTTTCCAGAAATCATGACCTTCGACGCCTACCCCACCGATGGCTCAGGAGCCTATGGAAAATGGGATATTACACCGTCCGGTGTGCATGCCATGATTTTTATTCCGGGACAAAGCACCATGTTCATCGACCCCTTGTTTGAAGGCGACGCAATGCATTATGTGGTTTATCGGAAAAAGGACTTTACAACGGACAAGCAGGTACTTTGCGACGTGCAAGAATCCCTCGAAACGAAGCCGGAATCGACGGTAAAAACCATGTTCGGCACCTGCGAATTACGCACTTATCGATTGGCATTATCCGCCACCGCCGAATATACGACGTTCCATGGAGGAACGGTTGCTCAGGCTGCGGCGGCTCAAGTGGTAACCATGAACCGTGTAAACGGCGTGTATGAAAAAGACATTGCCATTACGATGGTCATTATTCCTAACAACAATTCCATCATTTACACCAATGCTTCTACGGACCCCTTTGCCAATGGAAATACCGGTACCATGATTAATCAAAATCAGTCCAATACAGACAATGTCATCGGTAGCGCCAATTACGACATTGGACATGTATTCGGCACCAACAGCGGCGGCCTTGCAGGACTCGGGGTGGTTTGTACTGGCGGGCAAAAAGCCCGAGGTGTAACGGGAAGCGGCGCCCCTATTGGAGATCCTTTTGATATCGACTACGTTGCCCATGAAATGGGGCATCAATTCGGGGGTAACCACACGCAAAACAACAACTGCAACAGTGTGGCTGCTGCGCGACGAGAGCCTGGAAGTGCTAGCACCATCATGGGATATGCCGGCATCTGCGCACCCAACGTACAGAACAACAGCGACGATTATTTCCACGGATACAACCTTCAAGAAATCAGCAACGAAATTTTGAGTAACGGACACCAATGCGAGGTAATTACTGCGTTGAATAATACCGCTCCTACAATCAATTCTACCAGTGGCAACATCGTGGTTCCTATATCCACTCCTTTTATTTTGACAGGCCACGCGACAGATCCCGAGGGGGATGTATTGACCTATTTATGGGAACAAATGGACAACGAAGCTTCCACGCAACCTCCGGTAGCAACCGCTGTTGGCGGTCCAAATTTCCGAAGCTTTGACCCGTCGTTGGATTCAAACCGCTACTTCCCTAAATTATCTACGTTAGCCTCCAACGGCCCTTACACTTGGGAGGTTTTACCTTCGGTCGCAAGGGTAATGGATTTTCGACTTTCGGTTAGGGATAACCATGCGGTGGGCTCTTGCAACGATTACACGGATGTGACCGTAACAACCAATGCATCGGCGGGGCCTTTTGTCGTGACCTATCCAAGCGCTGCGGGCATTACCTGGCCCGGAGGAAGCAACCAAACGGTAACTTGGTCGGTGGCGAATACCGATGTGGCTCCGATTTCTTGTTCCAACGTTCGCATCCTTTTATCAGTGAATGGGGGGCAAAGTTATCCGTACGTCCTGTCCTCTTCCACCGCCAATGATGGGTCAGAAACCATTGTCTGTCCGAACGTTACAACCAATACCGCGCGTGTTATGGTGATGTCCTCCGCAGGAACGTTCTTTGATATTTCGAACAACAACTTCACCATTACGTGCAGCGGTCAAGATGTACCAACCTTCAATGGCATTTCTACCGTTTGCCAAAACGACTCGTCTTTTACCTTGCCTACCTCCTCAACGAACGGCATCAACGGAACGTGGAATCCGGCATTCAACATCAATAATGTGGGATCAAGTACCTACAATTTTGTTCCAGTGGCAACGGCCTGTGCCTCGACCACTCCGTTTCAGATAACGGTGCAGGCATCTGTTACCCCTGCATTCAATCCATGGTCGCCGGTCTGTCAATTCGCTCCCATCAATTTGCCCAACACCTCAAACAACGGAGTTACTGGGGCGTGGTCCCCTCAAGCGAGCAGCCAGTCTCCGGGAGTTACGAATTACACCTTCAATCCTTCTGTAGGGGTTTGTGCAACATCTGTTAGCCAATCGCTTCAGGTGCTGCCTGCTCCATCAAATACCGTTAGCGTCAACGGAATTACCTTGAGTTCACAACAAAACGGTGCAACCTATCAGTGGATTGATTGCGCTACCAATTTACCGGTTCCGGGGGCTACGAATCAAAGCTTTACGACCACCGAGCCCACAGGTAACTTTGCGGTGGTGGTTACTTTAGAAGGCTGCCAAGACACTTCGGATTGTTTCTTTGTAGACCAATCGGGATTGGATGAGGCTAACCTTGATTTTTCAGTTCAACCGAACCCCAGTACCCAAGATTTCCAGGTTACCTGGAAGGGACAAGTATTAACCATGAGATTATTCGACGCTGCTGGTAAAACCGTTTGGGAACAGGGTGCAGAAGGGGTGTTCCATGCTACGATTCCAGCCTCTGCGATGGCTTCGGGGATTTACTATTTAAGTTTTGGGCACCGTAACGGACAACAAACCACCAAAATCTTAAAATACTGATGCGTGCTTTTTGGGTAGGCTTTGGATGGTTTATCGGGTTGACGGTTCATGCGCAAGCTACCTACTATTTGACCGGCCGTCCCTTTGGATTTGAACGCAACAATGCCATAAAAGAAGTTGGTTTTCGCTGGGGATTGAACATTTCCTATGCAGGTAACGACGTGGCAGAGACCCTCGGATTAACCGCCATTGCTGCAGCTAATGACAGCATCAATCATGCGATGGAAAAGTCGCATGGCGTTGAGTGGCTGGGAACGTTCTATGC
>CANMUN010000067.1 GCA_947500875.1 Flavobacteriales bacterium
CGGAAGTGTATGATTTTTTGAATACCGGAACGGGGGTGCAACGTATGATCGACTACATTCATGACGATTTGTCGCAAAACAATAGCGATTTCACGGTTGCCTATTTTCATCAACCACCCTACTCGAAAGGATCTCATGATTCGGACGAGGCTCAAGAATTGGTAATGAAAACCATGAGGGAGGATGTCATACCGGTTTTAGAATCATATGATGTTGACATCATCCTTTGCGGTCACAGCCATGTATATGAGCGAAGTTTTTTAATTAAGAATCACTACGGTAATAGCGGATCTTGGGATCCGGCCTCACAATTGGTCAACGGAACAAACGGCTCCATGGCCATGGGAACCCCTTACGTAAAAGAAAAATTCAACCAACAGCACGACGGCTCAGTGTACGTGGTATGCGGGCATTCTGGCAGTGAGAATTCCGATGGTCCGATGAATCACCCCATCTTTTGCCACGGAGACAATGGTGCGGGAGTAACAGGCTCTTTTGTGATGGACGTGTACAGAAACCGTTTGGATGGAAAGTATTTGCGCTCTGATGGTACCATTCAAGACGAGTTTACTATCCTCAAGAAAAATATTCCTTCGATAAACATCATCGACACCCTCTGTCTTGGAGAATCAATGACCCTTTCAGCTGTGTTATCGGGTGGATCAGATTCCTTAAGCATTCTTTGGGATGGCACCGGGGAAACATACAATCAGATTACGGTTAATCCCATACAATCGAGTGTTTACACATGCAATATAACGGATCACCTAACGGGGCAGCAAAGCACCTCGAGCTATCAAATTCATGTACAGGAATGCGTAAACAAGGTAGAGGGCTCCTTCCTAAAACCGTTTATCTTGTTTCCAAATCCCAGCAAAGGAAAGGTTGAAATCTACGCGGAAGAGGTCATTCAAACGTTACGCGTGATTGACAAACAAGGTAAAGTAGTCTATCAAATGTCTCCTCAGAAAAACGTACTCTCGTTGTCTTTGTCTCATCTTCCGGCAGGCAATTACCTATTCGAAGCTACCCTTTCGAGCGGGACCTACCGAAAATCACTAGTATTAGCGCCATAATTAAAAAGGAACATCGTCCTGATCAATTCCGTTCAAGGTATAAGAACGGAACGATTCATCGTCCAAATAGACCCGTACTCCTTGGTTTTTCGCGGTAAAAGAAGTTTTAAATTGGTTGCACTCCATGAGGTCGAGATGGCCCTTATTCGAATGGTGAAAGATAAGATTCATATAGCATTTGCTCACGTTGCCTACGAACGAAAAACCGCTGGATTTCGGGTAGCAACTCGTGCACTTTCCTTGAACGACGTTCAGGTGAGTATCGCCTTGGTCTTTGAAATACTCCAAGGCCCGTTCCAAACGGCGAAGCAATAACTGCGTTTCTCCGGGTTCATCTTCCGGAAGGTCTTTTATTAAAAGTTCGACCATCTCATAATCCAGTTCCTGAATAAAATGGCGCACAGCGTCATCAAGGGTTTTTAAAGGGCGAAGCGTAAATGGCATGGGGTAAGAATACCCTCAAAAGTACCCAAGATTGATCTTCGAAATACCGCTAAGCGCTATGAAATGTTAACATGTTGAAAAGTTTTACAGAAGGCCAAATTGCTGTAATTCCAGCTCCACGCTGACCCAATCCACCATCAGGCCATGGTCCAATACTCGGTTCGGAATCAGCGGAATGTTTTCGGCAATGTCGTCCAGGAACAGCTTGTTGAACCGCTTCGCTTCGTTCAAATCAAAAGGACCGGGATGAATTTTTAAAGGGGTATGCTCAGTAATCGGCAGCAACTTTCGCTCGGGATCGTTCAAGTAGGCCAAAGACTCTTCCAAACTTCCGTCGTTGAGGTCTGCTCGGTAAGTGTTCAGAATGACAGAGTGCCCTCGAGCTTGCAAGGCCCGAATTACGCGAATGGCGTGTGGATTATCGGCACCTATCGCAGGATAATGGTGTTCCACCACGGTGCCGTCGAAGTCAAGGTAGATGGTCATGAAATTTTATATATTTGAAAAAATCTTTGCAATGTACAAATTTACCGATACCAATTTCACCCCAAAGCAAAAACGCAATTACAAGTTTCTTGGGTTATTGTATACGCTTGCAGGCTGGTTTGCAACTGCCTGCCTATTGATGCCCTTTGGCTTGGTGTTACTACGTGGTTTTTTGGATGACGTCTTGGATTACGAGCCCAATTTTCCGAGCGATGATTCCATGCTTCAACTCTTTATAGGTTCCTTGGTTTTTTGGGGATTTTCGCGGGTTTTTGTTGCTAACCGTTGCCTTAATTGTTTTAAATACGGGCTGAAAGTAAACAGCGAACAAACGTATGGTGATGCTGAATCTTGGAAGAAGTTCGGTGTTGTAAAAGGCAAATACAATGTGCTACAGTTATTGGTGGTTCAACAAGTACAATGCAAAAAGTGCGGTTTTGAATGCGAGCGAATTACGCAAAGAACCGGAAATTATGAAGGGATTGGCCGCATGCATCGGGATATTAAAAAAGGTGGGAAACCACGCCTTCCAGGCGAAGACTACACAAGTTGGTGGCGTCGAAATAAATAGGAAGTCATTCTATACGTTATTCCAATGCTTCGGAATGTCGTAATGCGTGATTTCTAAACTCAAAGCAAAAGCTTGAAATGTCCCTCGGGTCAATTGTGCCCATGCAGCATTTGCCTCATCATCGAATCCATCTTGACAATAATACAAAACGATATCGCTCTGAACAATTCCTTGTTGAACGCACGTTTCAATCATTCTTTGATGTTGTTTCAAGCAGTTAATAATGCTTTCTTTTTGGTGAGCATCTAGGGCAATTTGATGAGCGTATTCGTACAAGGTTTCGTGTAAATCACGCTTAAAATCCGGTTCGTAGCGGAGTTGCGCAGGTTTATCCCAAATCACGAATTGCGCTACCTGTACACCGCGTTTTTCCAATAATTTAACCATTTCAAAGGCAACCAATCCCCCCATAGAGTAGGCAACGATACGATCTATTTTTTGGGGTAAGGCTTGTTGCTCCTCAAAGGCTTTCAGTAAGTAGTTTGCAAGATGTTCAATGGATTCCATCCCTTCTTCTATACCCAAGGCTCCTGGATAATTGAACGCTATCGAACGATAATCGGGTTGCAGAGGGTAGGAATTAAATATTAATCCCAACCCAAAAATGGGCGGAAAAAACCACTCATTTCCGTTTGAACCGGTCTGCATTTCCCAAAATATCGCATGTTTCGTGACCATCTGAGCTTCCAGTGTTTCAAATCGAGCATCTTTAAAGAAGGATACCAATGAAGGACTTTTCTTCAACGTAGCTTGTATTTCTTTGAGCATGATGAGTGCCTTCAATGAAGTCCCTCCTGATAAAAAGAAGTCGTTACTTGCTTGCGTTCCTAGGTATTTTTCCCAAATAGTCTTAAGTGGCACTTCTGGGCGATAAGCGCCTGCAATCGGTAGCGTATCCTCGGATAGTTGAAGGGGTTTTCGAACCACGTTCATTCCAAGCCATTCCTGACAAAGTTGCTCAAATTGCTGATGCAAGCTTAGAACCCTGTCTTGCGTAAAATAACCTCCATCGTACTCCCACCGCAGTTGCACTTGTCCACCAAAAGTTTCCACATATAACGTGATAGGCAGTCGCGCCCTCGTCATTTGTACGGGCTCCGGTACCGCTTGCTCGAGCAGTTCTTGTGGATGTTGAATTACCAAACCAACTTGATGGTATTCAAAAGGTTCGGTATTTTTTGGATAAACAATGTTCGAATGTTTATGCTGGTATATGAATTCTAAGGCCGAATGTACCTGAGATACTTCTTCCTCAAGCGTAGAGGTTCCGAGATATGGTATGGGGAAGGCACGCATGTGCATTCCAATACACGGTTCTTCGCGCGTATCTACCACCAAGGAAATCCAATCGATGCAAGCATCATTTCGTTCCAAGACGCTTCCCAATAAGACGCTGTAAATGACCGACGGACTGGTCTTCCATTGCTGTTGTAACTGCTGTATATTCGAAACGGTTTCAGCGCTCAAAAGGCTGACTACGTTCGGAGTGATGCTGTGAGTAGCTGTTCCGTGGAGCGCTTTCGGCAGCGGAGCCAGGTTGAAGTATGTTTTCCACGAGGCAGTTCTCGCGCTTATGTTCGCCCCAACTATTTTGGCTTTGGCATCTTGGCCCTTGCGTATTTTGTCGAATAGTTCCGCTAAAGCAGCGTCTGACCCACCGTCATACACGATATGATGAGGATTAAAATAGAAATAGGTTTTTCCCTCACATTCGAGAAAGTTGGCCTCAAAACAAGGCCCTGTTTGCAAGTTTATGGCGCGATAGTATGCGTTTTTTTTGAACTCCTCCATGGCTTCATGGCTCAATGAGAGGCTCTTAATTTCAAAAGAATGGGCATCTAAAGGTCGTTGGAATAATTCCCCGGTTTCGGTAATTTCAAATCGAACAAACAAAGGATTGCAGGCCTTTAAGGTGCTTTGAATCGACGTTGTTAACCCCACATAATTTGGGAGTTCAATACAATGAGGAAGGTTGTAAATGCTGCTATCTTTTGACTGAATTTCAAACCAAATAGCTTGTTGTGCAGCATTTGCAGGAAAAAATTCCATGGATTCATCTTCCATCTTTTCCTCCAAAGGGCTCAAAGAAATCGATTGTGCTAGGCCCTTAAAGTCCAACGCTGAAAACAGCTGATGTACTTGGAGGCGTTCTTGGAATAGCTGATTCCATTCTCGAACGAAATACATGGCATCAAAACTGGATAATCCCAGGCCAAAGAAATGATCCGACGCTTCGATTTCTCGATCAAATAACTGCTTTATCAAAGCGCTTAGACGTTCCAATGCATCGCCACTGAAGGTGATTTCCGAGTTGTTTTCCGGATTTTTCGCTAATTCCATCAGGGGTGCAACGTCGATCTTTCCGTTTTGATTCATGTTGAAGGTTTCAACTTCCAACCATGCCGTTGGTACATAATACGATGGAAATGAGCTGGTAAGATGTTGAATGATCCTATTTTTATCCCCAGAACTTAGATTACCTGTACAAGCAATACCAAGTTCACTCGAAAATCCTGAGTCGTACGTGAACGCTACCCATGTTTTTTGAGGGTGATACGTGCTAATAATTCGCTCCACTTCATGCAATTCTAAGCGCTGACCTCTAATTTTTACTTGTTGGTCGGTTCTTCCCAAAAAATGAAATTCACCAAATTCATCTTTAATGCCACGGTCCGCAGTTATCCAAGATCCATACAAGTTGCTCCATTGCTCATCCTGAAAATAACCAAGTCCAACACAGGGGCCATCAATTTTCAACAATCCTTCCAATCCGTCGGGTAAAGGTGCTCCGTGCTCCGTGCAAATGGATAACATCGAATGATGCATGGCTTTACCTATGGGGACTACGCTTTGGGGGTGGTAACCGTTGCGCCAGGAAAAAAAGGAGTTGTCAATGGTTGTCTCCGAAAGTCCATAAGAACTTATCACGGTTGTAGTTTCAGCTACTGCCGAGATCAATGACTGCATCTCGTGCATTTTCCATGCGTCCGAACCAACAATCAGCAAACGCAACGTTGGCAGGTGAAAGGGCGCTTCTTGCATCCACCATCGCACCACCAATGGTGTGGTCTCAAAGAGGGTTATCTCATATCCCTTGAGGGCCTCCAAAAGAAACATAGGGTCTTTTCGCTCAAACTTATCGGTTAAAACGAGGGTAGCGCCTTGAAACAACGATCGACCAATATCGCCCAAAAATACATCGAACGAAAATGAGGCAGCTTGCAGAACTCTATCTTCGGGTTGAATGGTGTATTGATGTTCCCATGCACTTATCGCAGCGGCATAACCTGATTTTTTGACGCCAACAAGTTTAGGCTTTCCCGTAGTACCCGAAGTCGCAATGGCATAACACAAGTGGGGGTTTGCAGAAGTTAAAGTTCCCGATGGTATGATCAAGTCGTTGGCTGAGTGACAAGGATTACCGCAAAGCGCTACAATGTGTTGGATGCGTTCCTTCGGGGTGTCTTCATCGATGGGTATGAAGGCGATTTCTTCCACAAGCATCATCATCAAAAAAGCAACATGATCGATGCTTCGCTCAAGCAACAAGGGCACTATTCCAAAGGAAGAACCATGATTCCTGGAACGTAATGTTTGGATTTTGTGATCTAAATCAGCATAGCTGATGCTTTGCTCTTTTTGTTGAATAGCAGTTCGGTTCGGGAAGTATTGCACCGTTCGATTCCAACGTTCTTTCAGGGTTGGGGCCTCATCCGAGACAACCATGTCTCCGGTATTTTCTCGCTGAAAATAGGCAGCATGGATTTTTTCAATGGCCTCAGGACTAAATTTGGATGCATCGAATTCCCACTGAAAATACCATGTTCCTCCTGCATCGATAAAATCGAGGGAAAGGTCAAAAGCAACGCCATGGGTTTCAAATTCCAAAGGAGTAATATGGTGATTACTTTCCCATTGGTTGTAAACAAAGCAGGTGTTAAAAAACGGTGTGCCTTCCTGTTGTTTTTGCGTTTCTAACTTTGCGATTTCTGCAAAGGGCTGTTTCGCCTTTTCCCGTAACCTTTTCCATTGCAGAAGAATTGATTCGGCTTCATCCGTATTTACAACCATAGGAAGCGTATTAGCAGACATGGCTACGATTTCATGTTCATTCCAAGTTCCACGGCTCGATGCAACGATTCCCGTGGAAAAGTCGTGTTCGGGAAAATACCGGTACCAGTGTTGCACCCATCCGATGAGCCCTGCTTCAAACGTCGAACATCCGTAGGTGTTTTTCCATGCCATGATCTGTGCTTGTTCCTTGAGGCTCAACGCTATCCGTAGCTGATTTTTGTTCGTTAAGGGCTGCTTGCGTTCGAAAGGAAGTTTTTTTAAAACCACCTTTTCCAAGTACGGCCTCCAAAAAGCGGTGTCAGTTTCTTCGGTTTCGGGTTCAAGTAACTGCAAGAAAGTGACTTGATGGTTTTTTAAATCCTTAAGGAATGATTCCAGGATTTGTTGCATCCCTAATCCATCGAGTAATCCATGATGCACGGTTATTCCTAACAGAATTTCACCTTCTACGAAAGAATAGAACACATGAAGCAAATGCTTAAACATGGAACGTTCGGTTGAATCGATAAGCGCCAAAAATTCAACGACCGATGAAGTCTCCAAGCGCTGCAAAGCAATGTTCGAACGTTGCCAATAGTAGGATGATTTGATGGATTTTATGCACAGGGATAAATCCGTTTGTTCCTTTGCCCATTGTTGCAAAAACGGTTCCAGGTTTGGGTCGAAATTAATACGAAATGCGCTTCTAATCCAATAGGTTTTAGCCAACTGCTCATCGCTTTCCGAAAGGAAGAACAAGCGAGAAGCGGCTTCGTGCACCTGAGTGTTTGGTTGAATGCGGCGGTCGGTTGATAGTAATTCATCTTCCAATAAATGGGGAAGTTGCGACAAATTAACACAGGTTAATATCGAACGAATGCTTAAGGTTTGAGCTAGGTTCTTTTTTACTTTTCCGCTCATTTTCATAGCATCAATTGAATTGAAACCGTTGGCGAACCAATTCAACCCAACATCGATGTTTCTTTCCGGAAATAACTCATGCAGTATACCTAAGTATTCAGGCGCTAAGCCAACTTCTTCTTGGTGGTTAAGTTCTTTGCTTCGTTCTAAGAGCGCCATTCGATCAATTTTCCCGTTCTTATTGATGGGGAAAGCGGGTAATTTTACAATATTCGACGGAATTGCGTAGGCAGGAAGAACATCGAGTAAACGATTCCGGGAGGGTAGTTCCTGGATTTCCGTTGTGTAAAAAGCAGAGAGTACAGGTTCATGATAAATGATTTGCCACTGATCAATGCCCGACCACTGCATTAGCGCATTTTCAATACGGCTAAGCTCAATGCGCTGCCCGTTGATTTTTATTTGTTGGTCCTTTCGCCCCATAAAAAATAAGTTTCCTTGGGCGTCTTGGAAACCACGGTCTCCCGTGCGGTAAATTCTTTCACCACGAAGTTCAAGAAAGGAACCTGTTTCGTTTTCAAAATACCCGCTGCCAACAGCAGAGCCACCTATCATAATTTCTCCTTCTTGAAAAGGAGGACAGGTTGAAAATTCTTCGTTGCACACACTTACGCATGCATGCTCAAATGGCGTACCCAACGGCAGAAGTTCGGTGCCGTATTGTCCTACATTTTCAAAACCAGTTGCCAAAACGCTGCATTCAGAGGGACCGTAGAATTGAAAAAGCCTTGTTTTTGAGAACTTAAGCTTCAGGTTATTATAAATTCGCGGAGGAACGCGATCACCTCCTGTCATTACGATGCGCACTTTGTCATCGTTAGGAGCGGCATGGATCCATTGTTCGAGCAAGGCTGGTACCATGTGAAAGGCGGTAACGGATTGGAAAAGCTGTGGTAAATTCAACTCATCGGCAAACATATCCTTGGTGATGAAGGTGCGTTTCCATCCCTTCCAAAGCGGGAAAATAAGTTCTGCTACGCCAATGTCAAAGGCTGGGTGAGCAATGACCGCGAAATGTTCTTGATCCCTCCAAGGAAGTTTGTGATTCCATGCGTTAAAGAACGCTACCAAATTATGTAACGTAAGTTGAACTACCTTGGGGGTTCCCGTACTTCCTGAAGTACAAATGCAAAGTGACGCTGCTGGATTTTTTCTTTCACCGAAACCACGAACATGGCTCAAATCAACGAGGTCAAGCAAAACAGCATGAGGGGTTCTGTGGTCCGGAAAGGCGGTGAAAATGGCCTCTGGAGGAAGCGACAACCTGAGATGGTTGACAAAGGAATCGCTTTCTTTTTCATTAACCATAACCACTGAAACATCGTTTTTCCATGCGGCTATAAGCACCAAGTCCATGTTCCGATGCTTATCACCGTAACACCAAATACGGCTCGTTTGCCTAGCTTTAAAAGTGTCAACCAAGGATTGGTACAATTCCCAACGCTCATCCGCTTGTATTCGTTCTTCTACGTCAATCATGAAATCTTTGACGGAAGTGTTTTGATTGGGCTTGGGACTCCAAGAAGGCTCAAATTTTACCGGGGCATGGATGAGTTCAGGAAACAGGGCTAGGTAACTCATGTAGCCTTTTGAAATTTCAAGGATTTGTAACTCGCTGTGGTTCGCTAAATTGAAGTGCCATTGAAAAGTTACTTGTTCTGCGGAAGGCGTTATTGCAATGCTCAAGGGAAACTCCGAGTAATCATAGCTTTCTACCAGTTCGAAGGAGGAAGCAACGCTTTCTAATTGTTCATTCAAAGGATAGTTTTCAAAAGCAATAAGGACCTTATACGAAAGGTTGTTAAACACGGGGCGCGTACTATCAACAAAAGGATAGGCAACGACGCTTCGTTCCCGTTCCTTAAACACAGGAAGCAAGGTGGCAGGCGTTTCATTCAGGTCAGCATGAAATTGTAAGGGTAGCGTTTGAATGGCCAGTCCAAAGCCGTTCTTAACTTTTTCGATGAGTCCATTTTGCTTAACCACCCCTACCTGAACGTCCGGATTCGAGGTCCATATCGCCATAAAACAGCACCATGTGAAATTGATGTACTCCGCTTGAGTAAGGCCAAGTTTGCTCGAATGAACCTTCAATTCGTTTAATGGGAATTTTGTTAAAGTCTCCCGAGTGCCAACTTGATTGCCTTTTACCTCGGTAAATTCACCAAAATTACTGGATGGGATAAGGTACTTGC
>CANMUN010000068.1 GCA_947500875.1 Flavobacteriales bacterium
GGCTTGACTTCCTTAGCCGCCTTAACCGGTTGATCGTTGCAAAGCACCTTTTTCTTGACAACCAACTCCGTGGCAATTGAACGAGTCTTTGCCAAACGCACTGACCATATGAACTTATCGATTCTCAAGTTCTTGCCTTGTTTTTTTAGTTAGCCCTTGGTATACCAAATTGTACGATGTTAGCATAAGGTTTTCCACCATAGATTGTGACGCATGGAGGGATGATAAATCAAGGGTAAGCCAATGCGTTTTATTCATGTGAAAACCTCGGGTGATCCATTCGTATCGCTCGGTTAACTCTTCTACTTCCGAAGGGCTTGACTTTAAAGTTATGCGTTCTGCTTGGTAAATATCAACCAATACAAACATCTTTCCTCCTACTTTGAACACGAGGGTTGTTTGATTGAAAGGAAATTCCTCCGAAACGAAAGGTAAAGAATGACAAAACGACCTGATATGATCGAGATTCATTTAAACATGAACAAAATCCGGACATTCTTTTTGTCCTAAAAGCTTAAGCATTCTTGTATGCGAACGAAGCGCCGAAATAAACGTTCGGTTGCTGTGATACGGCAAATTAAATTCCTCGGCTGTTGCCTTTACAATTTTAGACAACGCACGATAATGAACATGGCAAATGTTAGGAAAAAGATGGTGTTCAACTTGGAAATTTAATCCTCCAACAAACCAGGTAAACCAACGGGATTTCATCGAGTAATTGGCCGTGGTGTATAACTGATGTACTCTCGAGTCGGCTTCAACATCACCGGAATCGTTCGGTTGTGCAAAAGCTGCGTCGGGAATTACGTGAGCCGGCTGAAAAACCAATGATAGCGTCAAGCCGGCAAGCAATTGCATTAATACAAAAGAAATGATTACGTACGGCCAAGCGACCTGAGCAAAATAGAGAGGTAAAAACAAAACCAAAACGGCATAAATCACCTTACCAATAAGAATGTACGCCATGTGTTGCGCATAAGTTAACCCCTGGGTTTTTGTGAGCCCCATTTGGTTATAACGTTTTGCCTGTTTAAAGTCTTTGGTTAAAAACCACATCATGGTCATCAACGAATAAAAAAACCAGACGTAAATGTGCTGATATCTGTGGATCGGTTTCCAAGCGGAATAAGGAGAAAAGCGGAGCAAAGATACCGGTGGATCAATGTCTTCGTCGAATCCGTCAATATTGGTGAAGGTGTGGTGTAAAACATTGTGTTGAATTTTCCAATTCGTTGGGTTACCGCCAATAAAATACATGATGCTACCCACGAAGTAATTCACGTTCTTGTTATTCGAGTATGCGCCGTGATTTGCGTCGTGCATGACCGAAAGCCCCAAACCCGCCATTCCTAATCCTGCAAGCATCCACAAAGCGATGAATCCTAGTGGAGAAGCGGTGTAAAACGAAAGGACAATAGGAATAAAATACAGACACATCATAAACAGCGTTTTAACCACCATCCCGAAATTAGCATGACGCGATATGTCTTTATCCGCAAAGTAGGCTGATACTCGTTGGTTCAAGGTTTTGTAAAAAGCTTGATTCGGACTTCTCAAAAACGTTGGAGCCGTAAAATTATTCTTCATTGGGCTAAATTAAGGTTTAATTAATTTCAAAGCAATTAAATCAAGGTTTCTTTGCAAACAACTCTGCGTGAATTTTTACCTCATCGCTCACCGCGTCAGGCTCGCCAATGCCAAAATCGGAGCGCTTGATGGTAAAATCTGATGCGATCGAAATAAGGCCTTTTTTCGCGTAGGAAAACGCAAAGGGAATTGTTTTGAAAACCTCTTTTCCTTTGGATTTCATGGTTCCTGTAACAAACCACACAGAATCTGCGGCTGTAACTTCTTTTCCAAAAAAAGTAATGGATGGGAAATTGGTGGCATCGAAAAAATCGGACGACTTCGCATGCTTTGCCATTCCATCCATGTTGAGCGATAAAGAGTTCACATCGATAACAAGGTCAAATCCTGTGACGAGCAGAGAGTCATTGATGGACACCCGTCCTTGCACCGCATCAAAGAAGCCCGAAAAGTCGTCAGATTGAAGGTTAACTTTCGATGCTTTTGTAAAAACGTAATGGTTTTGGTTAGCGGGAAGGGTTTGTTCCGATTGGGACCAAACACCCGTCATGCCAATGAGGGTTAGGAGAAGCACAAAGCCCTTGATGAGCATGCACTAATTTTTAATCACTTCGAGGTCAGCTGTTAAATTGATTTCATCGGAAACCACCGCCACCGGCATATCCTTGCCGACTCCAAAATCCAAGCGATTGAATTTTCCAGTAATCTTAAATCCTGCGACATCCAAGCCCGCTCTGTTTTTGGCGTTTCCGTTATGGGTCGCGGTCAATGATACTTCTTTGGTTACCCCGTGCATGGATAGGTTCCCCTTAATTAGGTATTTTTTTCCTTTCACTTTGGTGCAGGAGGTAGATTTGAATTGAAGGTTGGGAAATTGACTTACCGCAAAAAAATCTTCCGACTTCAGGTGGTTGTCTCTGGCCTCCAAACCTGTATTAATTGACGAAGCGTCGGCTACTAAATCAAAGGTTGCATTGTTGAAGTCTTTATCATTTGCGGTAGTTACCGTACAGGTAACCTTGTCAAATGCACCATTTGCATCCGAAATACCCATATGAACAGCAGTAAACCCTAAGCGAGAGTGCGCGGTATCTAAGTTCCAGGTCCCTTGGTTAATCACCGCAAAGGAAAAAGTAATGAATGCTGTTACTATCAGGATTAATTTTTTCATGGAATAGGAATTTTAAGTTAGTCAATCAAAAATACAAAGGTGTAACAAACTAATGGAATATTTGTTGAATAATTAACATTGTTTTAGAAACATCAAAATTGGGGATTTGAACTCGAAGGTACTGGATCATCAACTGAAAGGCATCTCTTAGTTCTTTTTTATCCGAAACGGGTTTTTCGAGCAATAAATTATTCCATGCTTGAGCCCCGTGGGTTGAATTAATTGCTTCCCGCGAAAAAATGCCCTCCATTAAATCAAAGCCCGATGCCTTGTCAATGGGCTCGGGTAGATAACCCAAGGCATCCATCCATTGGCATAAAAATTCAAGGGGTAGATGAAATAAGGATTCCGCTGTTGCCAATTTTAAAGCGGTTTGTTTAAGCACAAGGTCTGTCCTGATATCAAATTGTCGATGTTCGCACGTTTGATGGACCACATCGCACAAAAAATATGCGATTGCAAGCTTTTGCGGGTCTTTACACCAAGAAGTATCTTGGCTTACAATCTCTAAACGCTTAAGGATGCTATTTCCCGTTGAATTCGAATATTCGAGTTCATATTGAACAAACGGAATTAATGGGGGGTGTTTTTTGGAAGGAAACAACAAAAAGGAGGTTAATCCCTCATGTTCCAAGTAAAACCCTAATGTTTTAGCTCGGATAGAAAAAACATTTCGTTGTACGAAAAAACCGGTGGCGGTGTTATTCACCTGCCGAAGTTACTCAACCTTTTTTTACTATAACCGAAACGTTGCCTTGATTTTGTTCAGATTTCCATTGGTTCAGTTTCGACTTCATTTTTCCCTCTTTGGATGAAGGCGTTTGGTCTTTAACGCTTTCGGTTTTACGGTCCTCTTTTTTAGAATTGAAGTTGATTTTCACCACTTCTTTAATTTCCTTCTCTTCTTTAATTTCTTTCACAGTGGTGTCGTTTTTAAACGCCCCAAATTCGGTCTTTAAAATGGATTTTATCGTTTCTTTTTCGTGCACCAATTGCTCTTTGATATCTTGTTTTCGAGAGGATTTATCCCATTCAATGATGGGGTTATCCAAATGCCCATGCATTCTCAAATAAATTTTCGCCCCCGTCCCGTCGTCTATTACCTTTCCAAATTCAGCATCGCGATCTTCACCGAGCAGTTCCCTTAAATCGAATTTAATTCGATAATCTATTTGTTGTTCAAAGGAATGGGTTCCCGATAATTCCAAATCCATTGCGTTTGATTCAATGCGCATGTTCGGAATCGCAAGTACGCCTTGCTTTATAACAAAGGTGTTTTCTAAGGTGTTGAATGAAATGTTGGTCAAGTTTCGTTCAAAATTATCAATGTTCTTTTTCCCCAAGAGTAATTTACCAGCGTTCGTTTTAAGGCTAGAAGCAACCTCCTCCAATGCGCTTACATTCCTCAAGGAACCGTTCATTACCTTCACGTGAGCACTTACGTTCATTTGATTCAAATCAATACCTCCTACTAAATCAAAAGGAGCAAAAAACTGCACCTCCGCTTGGGCGGTTCCCGATATTTGATGAGCGGTAATGACCTCTTGTTCGAAATTGTTCCACTCCCTGAACATGGGGGCAAATTGTAAATTATGGGAATTTAATTGTGCATTTATGAGCAAATGTTCAGGGGAATCCTCCGAAATTCTCAATACGCCAGATATGTCAGCGCCTCCGTTGCGTAAAGAAAGTGATGGAAAATTTAAGGTTCCGTCTTGAATGCTCAAGGTTCCCTTGATTTGTTCAAACAGGTGATTATCGTACGAAATTTTCTGAGCATTTAATTCGATTTTCCCATCAATGTTTCTCGGTAAAACAAACTGCTTACCCGCGTTATCCTTTTTTTCTTCCTTCGTGGTTTTTCCCAGGTCTTCAACATGTATATTACGGCTTGTAATCGCACAGTCTACCCGCAAATTTCCTTTGCCCGATAAATAATTATACACGTTACCCAAACGTCCATCAAGGTTCAAATCGCTGTTATTTACGGCGAGCGTGGCGCCCTGAATATCAACCATGCTACCTGAGAGGGTAAAGTTCCCGTTGATGTTCTCAAACGTTCTGTGATCGTTGTTCGCTTTAAACCAAACATTGGTTAAGCCCAAATCTCCGTTAATTCGCTGCACGTTTACTTCCTTGTCGAGTTGAAGGTTGAATTCGGCGTTAAGTTTTGCTAAGCCTTTCACTTTTTCAACGTATGGGTTGCTGTAAAGTCGATTGACGATTCCCAAATCCAATCCTCCTTTTACGGAGCCTTGGATGCTCGGTTTTACAAAGTTGTTAATGAAAATGTTGCCTTTGAAAGGTCCTGCAACGCTTACAAAATGTATGTTGGATAAATGCAGCCGATCCTGTTGTGGAATGCCGTTGCTGTGATAACTTCCCTTTAAGGATAATTGTGAAATGTGGGTGTTTTTCACCGGTTCTTGTAAATGTCCGTTCTTTACACTGAAGTTGCAATCAATGGTGGTATGAGGTTGACTTTTATTAGACGCTATGTTCAAGTTAAAATCAACAGTCCCTCTTCCTTTGTAAGCATCAATCTCTTTTTTTGCTGTTTCAATGGATAATTTGTTAACGACTTCGGCCAAGGGTAAGGAGGTTGCGTTTAAGGAAATATCCATGCTGTCGGGAGTGTAAATTCCACCAAGCGAAAACGGAATAGATGCGATGAGCAACTGGGTTGTTGGAATTGAAATGTTGCCGGATGCCGCATCTATGTTCATGGAAAGATCCACTTCAACGGGTTTGTTCTTTACCAAAACAACGGCTCCGGATTCAATTTCGTTCAAGTGAAATCGGCCTTTGGCCTTCAAGTCAAACTTTAAATCATTCATGTTGCCTGAAAAGGTCATTTCCTCCAACGAGGTCTTTATGTCTTGTTGGTCTGCCGCATTTAAATAATTCACCTCGAAATTTAAGGTTCTAAAGCTGCTGATTTTTACCGCCAAAGGGTTACTGGAAGAGTCCTCGGATGCTTGAAGAATATTATAATTCGTTGCGCCGGATTTCGAAGTTCGCAGGTTGAGTGCGCCGTTTTTTAATTCAACGACGCGAATGTGATAGTTCTCCTTCCATAAATCGATTGGATTAAATACCATTCGTATTCTTTCTGCCTTCAATAACTTGCCTTGGCTCTTTTCGTTAGGGAAGGCATCGTTGACCTTTACTTCGTTGAGGTTGATGGCAAGGTTTGGAAAAGTGGACCAAAACGTAACGTCGGCTGATTCAAAGTAAACGGGTTCTTTGAATTGCTTTCCAACCTCGCTAATTACCGCATTGCATATTCGGTCTTGAAACAGGTAAATAAGCAGGGTCGTCAACAAGACTATTGAAACCATAGAAATTAGGCTCCATTTAAGCCCTTTAATCAATTTTTCTTTTACCGTCATTGCCGTGGTTTGTGGGCAACTTAACGGAAGTAACGGGTTAAAGGTTACGTAATCCTGAGATTTCTTTTAAGAATGCAAATACCGGTTTCCAGTGGCTCCAAGAGCCGCCTCTTTTACGGCTTCTGAATACGTCGGGTGCGGGTGGCAAATGCGTGCGATATCCTCTGCCGATGCTCGATACTCCATAGCAACCGCTGCTTCCATGATTAAATCCGCAGCCCGGGCAGCAATCATGTGAACCCCAAGCACTTCATCGGTGGCTTTATCCGAGATGATTTTAATAAAACCGCTAGTGTCCATCGAGGCCCTTGCTCTTCCCAGGGCTTTAATGGGAAAATTTCCAACATTGATTTCAATTCCCATGGTTTTTAATTCTTCTTCGGTTTTTCCGATGCTCGCAACCTCTGGCCAAGTGTAAATTACTCCCGGGATTAGGTTGTAGTTAATGTGAGGTTTTTGCCCGGCAATCCATTCTGCAACAAATACGCCCTCCTCCTCTGCTTTGTGCGCTAGCATTGCACCGCGAACGACATCTCCAATCGCATAAATGTGTGAAACGCTTGTTTGGAGGTGGTCGTTTACCTCAACCTGTCCGCGAGCGTTAACGCTAATGCCTACTTTATCAAGTCCCAAGCCTTCCGTGTATGCTTTCCTTCCAACCGCTACCAAGCAGTAATCTGCTTCAAAAGTCACCTCATTGCCTTTTTTATCTAAGGCAACAACGGAAGTTCTATCTCCTAAGTTGGTGACCTTTTGAACTTGATGTTCAAAATGGAATTTAAGCCCTTCTTTTTTGAGGATTTTGGTGAGTTCTTTTCCAATAGAACCGTCCATGGTACCCAATAAGGTTGGCGAATTTTCCACCACTTCCACCTCGGATCCCAAACGTGCATAAACGGAGCCGAGCTCTAAGCCAATAACACCACCACCAATAACGATGAGTTTTTGGGGAATTTCCTTTAGTGAAAGAGCCTCCGTGGAGGTAATAATCCGTTGTTTATCCGGAACCATGCTAGGAAAGAAATTAGGCTTAGAACCCGTAGCGATAATAACATTTTTTGTTTGAAGCTCCTTAACTCCCTCAGGGCCCGTGACAGCAATCGTTGTAGAATTGATAAAAGATCCTATGCCATGATGTACCTCAATTTTATTTTTGTCCATCAAAAATTTAACCCCTGCACACGTTTGGCTGACTACATCATTTTTCCTCTGGATCATTTGTGTAAAATTGGCCCTTACGTCCCCGACTTCGATACCATGTTCCTTGAAATGATGGGTCGCGTTAAAAAAATGTTCCGAGGAATCAAGCAATGCCTTGGAGGGAATGCATCCGACATTAAGGCAGGTCCCGCCTAGGGTCGCGTATTTTTCCACTAAGGCCGTTTTAAGGCCTAATTGAGCGCAACGTATTGCCGAGACATACCCGCCTGGCCCCGAACCGATAACTACAACATCGTACATAATCAACGTTTTTCTGCAAAATTACGATAAGACGGAAGATATTACCTAAAAATACGGATAAATAAGCAACCTAAATCGTCCATTTGTGTTTAACAGCCATGATGAAAGAAGAAATCGTGTTGGCGGGTGCTGGTTGGTTGGGAAAGCCCTTGGCTCTTCGATTAAAAGAGGTTGGATATTCCGTTCGTGTGATTGGCAGGTCTCCTGAGAAACAGGCGGAATTCAAAAGCCTTGGCCTTGCATACCAGGTTGTTGATTACGAGCAATTACCGAAACTCAAGCATGAAAAGTTGATGATTTGCCTTCCTCCATGTGAGCATTATTTGCGCATTATCCAAAATATTCTGAACGCAGTTCACCCTTCATTTGCCCTATTTACAAGTTCTACGAGCGTTTATGCTCAAACTGCAGGATCGGTTAATGAGAATTCGGTATGCGAAGGGAACCCGCTCCTTGTTGAGGCGGAAAAGTTAATCCTGAATGGACCGCCAACCGGCGCGGTTTTAAGGCTCGGTGGCTTAATTGGTCCGGAACGAAATCCTGCGAAGCATTTCAGCGGAAAATCCAATTTATCCAACGGACTTGCCCCGGTTAATCTAATCCACCAATCGGATATCCTTCGATTCGTAGAGTTGATTTTACAACAAAATCTCTCGGGAATTCATAATGTAGTCCACCCTTTTCATCCCGCCAGAAAATCCTACTATGAGCAAGAATGTTTGGCATTGGGACTGGATCCCTGTTACTTTTTGCCGGAAGGCGATGGCAAGGTGGTTGACGGTTCTAAAATAACGCGGGCCTTGAATGCGGAGTACCTTCACCCTATTGTTTCACAAGGTCGTTTTGGCTAACTTTGGACGAAGAAACATGCAGAGGCTCCTTTTTTTATGGTTGATTGCTTTACTAGCCTTCGAAGGTAAAGCCTCTCACATCATTGGCGGTGATATTTATTACGATTATTTAGGAAACAACCAATATCGATTTTACCTTACCCTTTACCGAGACTGTGCCTCCTCGGGAGCCGCCTACGATGACCCTTTGCAATTGGCCATTCATTTGGGTAATGGGAGTTTGTTCCAGAATGTTTCCATTCCTTTTCCCGGAAGCACGCCCGTTCCGCTGGATTTTAACAATCCTTGCGCTACCCCTCCCGGTGGGATTTGTGTTGAAAAAGCGACCTACATCACGGTTGTAACTTTACCTCCTACGCCTTTGGGGTATGATATTTCCTACCAGCGATGCTGTCGAGGGCCGAATGTAACGAACTTGATAACCCCAGATGATACGGGCATAACGCTTACCACACACATCCCTGGATCGAATGTTGGCGACGGCACCTTCTATCAGAACAGTTCTCCCCGTTTTGTAACCTATCCCCCAATATTGCTTTGCAATACAGAGGCTAAAATATTCAACCATAGCGCCACCGATCCTGATGGAGACGTGTTAAGTTACTCCTTGGTAACGCCCAACGCAGGCGCAAGTTCGATTACACCCCTTCCGCCTCAAACGCCGCCACCCCCATTTCCTCCGGTGGTTTGGGCGCCCGGTTACAATGCGAACAACCCCTTGGGACCTGGTTCAACGATTACCATTAATCCAACAACGGGCGTAATGCAAGTTATTCCTCAGAACATTGGGTTATTCGTGGTGGGCGTGAAGGTTACCGAGACCCGAAATGGGGTGATAATTGGTTCCACAGTACGTGATTTTCTATTCCGAATTTTTAACTGTAACATAACCCTCCAAGCACTCTTGCCTAGCCAAGAACAGCTTCCAACCTTTGTTTCCTATTGCCAAGGACTTACCGTCAACTTTGTGAATAACTCCTACGGCGGAAGTACTTACGCTTGGGACTTTGGTGTTCCTGGCACCAATTCCGATGTGAGCACGTTGTTTGAACCGGGCTTTACCTATCCCGCTCCGGGAACCTACACGGCTTCCCTCATCGTAAACCCTGGACAGGCCTGCACGGACACCGCATTCATCACGGTTGTCGTCAACAATCCTTTCTCCATTTCATGGAACAGCGCTGACTCTTTATGCATCGTTGGAAACTCTTTCAACTTCACGGGAATCAGCAGCGCTCCACCCGGAATTGGTACGTA
>CANMUN010000069.1 GCA_947500875.1 Flavobacteriales bacterium
ATTTGGAAACAAGATAAACGGTTTTAGGATGGAGCCCTCTACCTTGTTTACGCATTCCTGAACATGAATTTGATAGCTCGAGGTGCTTTGCTGCCCCGTAAGGTGATCCATTACATTGCATGTGTAAACACTCGATTGTATGGGATTAACCGTAATCTGATTGTATGTTTCCCCGGTGCCATCCCAAAGAATGCTTAAAGAATCTGATCCACCCGATAACACAGCAGAAAGGGTCATTGCTTCTCCAATACAGAGGGTGTCGATGATGTTTATCGACGGAATATTTTTCTTGAGGATAGTAAATTCGTCTTGTATGGTACCATCGGAACGTAAATACTTGCCGTCCAAACGGTTTCGGTACACGTCCATCACAAAAGAGCCTGTTACCCCCGCTCCATTGTCTCCGTGGCAAAAGATAGGGTGATTCATCGTACCATCGGAATTCTCACTTCCTGAATGCCCGCATACCACGTACACTGAGCCGTCGTGCTGTTGGTTAAATTTTTCTTTCACGTAGGGGGTTCCCATGGCCATGGAGCCGTTGGTTCCGTTGACCAATTGGGTTGCGGGGTTCCAAGAACCGCTATTACCGTAGTGATTCTTAATCAAAAAACTGCGCTCATATACATGGCTGTGACCGCAAAGGATGATGTCAACATCGTATGACTCTAATACCGGTATAACATCCTCCCTCATAGTTTTCATCACCAATTCTTGAGCCCCGTCCGAATCGTGAGACCCTTTCGAGTAGGGTGGTTGATGAAAATAGGCAACCGTGAAATCGCTATTGTTTTGCGACAAATCGTCATGAATGTAGTCGATCATACGTTGCACCCCCGTTCCGGTATTCAAAAAATCATACACTTCCGAGTTCAAGGAGATAAAATGAACGTTCCCGTAATCAAACGAATAGAAGACCTCCAAGTTGGATGGATAACCACCCGCCTCGGCCTGTTCCGGAACATCAACAATGTCGTAGTAAGGACCCTGGTGATTTTCCAGTGGGATATTTGAATACGGGATTCCTAAAAAGGCACTTTCTGCCCATATTTCATTATAATCGTGATTTCCCGGTGTGGGCATAAAAGGCAACCAAGAAAAAATATCGCTAAATCCCGCTAAACCAAAAACCTTGGTTTGGTACTCACTGTCTTTCCCGTCGTTGTACACATTATCGCCCAACCACAACCATACATTCGTGTGCTTGTTTCCTGTCCAGTTTAAATAGGAGTTTTTCACCGCAATTTGTCCTGCATTTCCCTTTCCGAAATCTCCGATGGACCAAATGCGTATAGAATCTTGGGAGCCGATAATTGGAGCCGTGTAGAAAAAATGTTGAGAACTTCCGCCTCCATAAATGGATTGGTCGCCTACTGCATAATAATATTTCGTGTAGGGCTGCAATCCCGTAACCAGAACGGTATGGTTGATGGTGTTGTTATTACCATAGGCCGTTTGGTTTAATTGTGTTGAATCTGTTCCAAACCAAACTGTGGAATTGGTAGCAACATTGGACCGCCACATAACGATCATCCCGTTTTCCGTTGGGGTTTGTAAGTAAGGCCCTCGGACAACGTTTTGCCCGTAAAGCGCTCCACAGGCGGCAAGAAAAAACACAAATAATTTACGCATGTTCAAAGCTATGCTCCAAAGGTTAAATTACGATAAACCTAATGCTAATTTTTTCTACTTCCAGCCCTATCGTTGGTGCTCAAGTACACGTAAAATCCCAAGGTAAATACCGCAAAGGAGCTGAAAACATGCCATAAGAAATGGGTTCCTTGAGGCATCCACGGAAAAGGATTGGGTGTGGGGTAATCCAACACGCGACAGGTCAACGATAGCAGCAACAAAAGCAATGAACTAACATACCACCCTGCATGACGCCAGCGGTTGCGGTACAAATCGATAATCACGGGAACCAAAAAAGCTGCACCCGAGAAAAAATAACCCACGCTGGGCGAAGAAATGTGCACCACGCTTTTCAGGAGCATTACGGCTGAAATTCCCACAGCATAAAATCCAAAGACCACCAAGAATGCTAGCCAAAGGCGCCTCACCACACGGTTCCAAAAGAAAACGGACAACGACAAGGACATCAAGGCTGCCGGAAGCCAATCCAACATGAGAAAGGCATTGGACGTACGAAAGGCGTGGAACAAGGTGGAGCCCAAACCGTTGAGGAAAAGCAAGGGAAGCAAAGCCACTAAAAAACCGTGCTTACGGTAAGAACCGCGAAGGTACCAAAGCCAAAAAATGACCGGAATGAAGAAAAATAAGGAACTGTAGGCGTTCCAAGGTTCACGAACCATATGATCGTGCACAAACTCATTGTACATGGGACCCCGGTCAAAAATCACCGCTTGCCGTTTCGCTAATTCGAGGGAATCGATCATGGGATGAAACTTCTAGCGGTAAAAAGAACTGAGCATGTAGTAAAGGGAACCTCCAAAGAAGGCAAGAGGGAATACCCACCGCCCCCCGATTTCGAGGAAATCCGAAAGTTTTTTATTCCCGTTTAACTCCAAATGGTAGGTCCAAACGGTTTGAGCCATGGCCAACATGATGAGCACATAGGAAAGGTAGAAAATCTTGTCCACACAGGTTAAATAACCTACTTCGGGTAAATCGTCTGAAACGGTCCACTGAAAAGCTATACCTGCCAACAAGGAAGTCACGGTTAATCCCGCCGCTAGGTCGAGCGATTCTGCTGGAATGTAAAACACCAAGTAAGCTAAGGAAACGATGATAATGAGGGGTAGCATGAACTTTAAAACGTAAGGTAAGAAGTCACGCGATACATAGATGTAAAAAGTTAAATTACCGTAAGTGCTGCTTGGTTCTTCAATGTTGGGATCACCAAAATCGGTTTCATAGACCCTTTCGCCCACCACAAATTCAGATTTTCGAATGAACAGACCATCGGCTTTCAAGTTTTTTGAAAGTCCCCACAGGTTTGAATGGGCTTTACACTTTAGGTAAGAAGCTTTATCGGGTACCAAAATAATATCGCCCACTTCAAAGGTTGGGTGTTCGAATTGAATCATCAATTTTTGTTTATCGAAAGGATAGTTTTCGTAATCCGCCACGAAATGAAAGACTCCTTTCATATGACCGGATACATAGAAAGCATCCCCAATAACCTTTTCTTCCTGTATTTCATTGAACAGCAAGTCTCCGTTGGTGATTTCAAGGTCGTAGTACGAAGCTAAATCGCTGGTGTCTTCGGGCATCTTGAAACGATACCAATAGTATAAGTCAATGGTGGCTTGTTGTTCTTTGTTGTTCATCGATACTGAGCGAACGTAAATACCAACGTTCAAGCGTATGGGAGAAGCGCCGATAACTTTCCCCGAAATCATGGAGGCGGAAAGAATGATAAGAAAGATCAGTTGTCGCATACGTTACTGGTTACTTTTCTAATTCTACAACTACGAACACTCAACAAAAATACATTAAATTTGGAGCGATGAGAAACCAGCACATCGATTCGATGAGGAGCATTGCCATCTTGATTATGCTCACGGCCAATACGACACCGTACTTACTTGAACCGAACACGCCCTTTTGGTTTCGAGCGCTTTGTTCGCTTGCGGCTCCGTTGTTCACCTTCCTATCAGGCTACACCTTTGCCATGAATGGAACGCGATCCAATGGGTTTAAATCCGGGCTTTTTGTCTTGCTTTCGGCCGTGATTGTGGACGTGTGTGCTTGGGGAATTCCTCCGTTCCAAACCTTTGATGTTCTTTACCTTATCGCCTTCGGTCAATTAACGCTCGAATTGCTCAAGCGGCTTCCTTCGCCCGTGCTTTGGGTCGTTGCTATCATCCTTGTGTTAACGCCGACCTTACTGCAAACCGTTTACCGCTTTGAGCTCCCCGACCCTCAATGGGATTCCATCAATTTTAAAACCTACCGATGGGCTTTCGACGGTTGGTTTCCCATATTCCCTTGGCTTTCCTTTCCCCTCCTCGGTTATTTATCGTACCGTTGGAAGAACTCCGCTGAATCCTTGCCTTGGGTGCCTTGGCTTAGCGCTGCTGCCTTTATTGGAGGGGCCATTTGGGCTACCATTGATAAGTCATCCCAGCCATTTCGCGAAGGCTATGTGGAAATATTCTACCCTGCCAACCTCCCCTATTTGAGCCTGGCCTTGGGATTTTGCCTTTGGCTATTGTTAGGATTGACCAAACCTTTGTCCAAACAGGGATTAAAACATGTAAATCTATACGGACGTCACAGCATGTTTGTGTACATCTTCCATGCCTTTTTAATTGCCCAAATCATCAGCCGACTCCCGGAAGGATTAGGTTACCCAGGGATTTTTGGGGTGTTAATGCTCTTTTACGCCGTCGTGTACGCCTTCACCTTCGGATTAGAACGCCTATTGCAAGAGAAACGCTTGTCAAAAATCCCGTCGTGGGTTAAAAAGCCGTTGGGCTTATATTAAGTGTTAAGAAGCGCTTTCGTCGTTGGATTTCATAAACTCCTCTAACCAGGCAGCGTCGTCGTTGGAACCCTTGAGTTCCTCCTCGGTAATGCCGTACTCTTGACAAAACTCATCGATGGCTTTTTGTTCTTCATTGGTTACAATGCCATTAAGCTCTGCTGTTGCCTTTACCACTTGCGCTATGACAATGAGGTTTTCTTTGGACGTATTTTTCATGAATTCATCGGCTTTGTCGGCATGCTCGCTGAAATTCGCCATGAATTCGTCTTTATCCACCGTAAAAGCGGCGCTTGGATCCCACTGCTCCATTTCTTCTTCGCTGATTCCCGAAAACGCCAATTGCATCATTAATTCGGTAGTCCGAGGAATCATCGGACCAAAGAGCGCTGCCATGATTTTTTCGTTAGCCTCATCGCCTTCCATTTGTTCCATGTACTTTTCGTTCCCTTCGTCTATGAGCATCATGCCATAAAAGGTGACCATTACGGCGTTCATTAAATCTTCTAGTTCTTTTTTAATCGCTTCCATTGTTTATTATTTTCCTTAAAAATAAGTAAAAACGAGTTGAAAAAAAATTCACGGAATTTTAAGGACTTGACCGATTTGAATGCGGTCCGAGCGAAGGCCGTTGGCTTTTTTGATTTTAGCTACCGAGGTATGGTATTTTTGGGCAATTCCCGAAAGGGTATCCCCTGCCCTAACCCGGTATTTTCGTGCGTAACTTTTTACGGGAACCGTTGGCTTTGGATCGGAATTCACCGTATTTTCTTGCTCCATTAGGTCATAGTCCTCGAGCCTTATTGAGGTTCCAATCCTTGGATCGGCGTATTTAAAAAAGTACTGCTGAATGTTGACCATCGTACAAAAAGAATCCAAGGCATTTCCCCTCCAATCAAAGCATTGAATAACATCTTCATTGAATTCCAGCACTTTCACTGGCTGAAGGCCTTCATGATGTCGGTGCATGGACGGCAGTTGTTTTTCCACGGCAGGCCGACCTCCCCCTGCTGAGCCGCGGCTATTGACTTTCACGTAGCAATTACCGTCGGTGCTCGGGCCTACCACCGCCACCCAGTGAACGGTCAACAGCTTAGGGTTGATTTGAATATAGAGCTGTTTCAGGTCGGAATAGTAGCCTTTCAAGCGAATTTGACGAAGTCCTTCGTTGATTTTATCGTTGAGGTAGCCTCCAAATTTATCCATGCGGCGGGAATGGAACGAATGCAGCGCGTCGTAAACGTAGGGCACTCCCATTGCCGTGTAGGAGTCACAGATAAGTTCGTCGTGCTCACCGAGCTGTAAGGTGTCGGGGTTGATGAGCTGAAAAGCAGGAACGTTGAGCCTAACCACGACGTTGGAATCCATCGAAACTCCTTGCGCCATTCCGTTGAAAGCCCATAGGAAACCGCAGAATATGTACCAAAACCTCATGCTATTTTCCTTTCTTTTTAACCATGGTTACGCTATAATTTTCCAAATCACCGGCAACTTTAAAATAGAGGTACTTCGCATTTCGTTCTTCTACCACCAGTTCATCTTCGTTGTTATCCACTTTTTGCCGGTTCTTGAAAAGTTTATTTTTAGCCACTTCTTTAATCATCGACCATGGAATTCCAACGAGGTATTCCATGGGCATTTTCCCTGAAATCGACTGTTCACCCGCAATTTTCAAAAAACCCAAACTCGAACAAATCACCATTTCAGGAATGGTCAATTTACCCCCTTTCAACCGAAACACATTGGTCAAAGTGTCAAACTTCACTTTGGTTACATCCTTATCCTCGAAATAGGTGCCTAAGTCTGCTAAGGGTGCATAGTTCTCAAGACGACCGTTGGTCACTTGAACGTTAATTTCTAGGTCGGAGTCGTCCAATTTCGGAACAAAATCAGCATGCAAATGTATTTTACCCTTGAGGGTTCCCTCCGCATAACCGTGGAGGTTTTCCGATACCAAGTGATCTTGTCCAAAATTATCGAACTTGACCATAAACTTGTCCAAATTTAGATGATGGATCGTAAAATTGGGTGCAAAATAAATGTGGTTTTTATCCCTACCGCTGAAAGTCCCAGAACCCGACAAAGACCCCTCGGCCGTCAGCACCTTGAAATGGTGTAAGTCGATATGGTGGTCGTTGAATACCTGGGCATCGAAATGCACTTCGCGTAAATCATAGGGTGCCATGGTAAAATGTCCGATATCCACTTTTACGTCGAGGTTTGGAAAAACGTAGTCATACAACGACGCGACCGTATCGTGTTCTGATCCGTGGAGGACCTCTTCCTCTTGCGTGGGAAGCAAGGCGTCAAGGTCTATTGTTTTAGATTTTAGTTGAAGTTGGCTGCGGTGTTTTTGTTGGGAGAGATGGTAGGATCCATTCAAGTCGAAATCCGAATTTCCGATGGCTCCTTTCACGTGTTGAAAGCTGATCAAGTCTTTGGCGTAATCCAGTTTACCGGAAAAATGGTGCAAGGCAAGAGGGTGCGACTTCAATTTTCCACTCAACTTATCCAATTGCAATTGACCATGGGTAAAAACACCGTGGTGAAACAACGCGTAAGCGTGCCCTTTGAAATGAAAGTTGGAAAGTTCCTCTTCGCGGTATTCTTTTGGAAGATGGTTGGTACCCCCATAACGGAACAGTTCTTTAAAAATTAAGTGCTTAGCGCTAAGGGCTAGTTGAACCTCACCCTTTCCGTCCAATTGCGGTTTAAACCAAAAATCGTAGTGGTGAAATTTGCCGCTCGCTTGAAAATCGGAATGGTCCACGGCACCTCGAAAATCCTTTAGGGTCAAGTCGAGATCATCGATGAGCAGGTCGAGATGAAGGTCATGAAACGCGTGAGGATAGTGCTCCAACTTACCGAAGGCTTCGCTGATCACAAACTCACCTTGCGGAAGATTTGGCGATTCTGTGAAATTCCTGGCAGAAGTTAGAAAGCTTCCCTTCAACTTCAACTGGTTAAGGCTTTCATCGAAACCGGGTTCCCCTTGTTGGTCACGGGTAAGTTCACGAAAATCGAGGTGTTTGGAACGCAAGGCAAAGTCCATCCTAACGGGTATATCGGTATGGTGAATCAGGGCTGGGAGATCGCTGAAACTTCCGCTGAAATCCATATCCGACTTGCCATACTTGAGGCCAAAATTCCTTACGGACAATGCGCGACCGTCTGCTTCTGCATCGATGTTCAATCGTTGGATTGGAAAGGGTAACCCTTCGAGTTTAGCGCTAAAGTTGGTAACCTTAAGCCGGGAATAATAGGCTTGGTTTAAGTTCTTCAGGGTATGTTCCGGATGGTTAAAGTCAACGATGTCGTGAAAATTCATGGCTAATTCGACCTTACCTTCCATTCCTTGTATGGCCCGAGCCTTGCTGAAACGCGCTAAAAAATCCAAGTCCAAATCCGCGTTCACCTTCATATCTACTTCCGGTTCTGCAAAATTCTTAACCGAGATATTGGCACTAAAATTCCCTAACTGGGGTTTCATTTTGAAGCGTTTAACCGAAAAAAACATGGTTGATGGATCGCGCCTTGCGCCGTTGGTAAAATACCCTTCGAAACCAATGGCTTTGATTTTTTTATGGGTGCTCGGATTTTCGAGCATCCCTTCGGAGCAACCAAACTTCGCTTCGATCGCAGGTTGATCTCCGTTGGCCGTTTTTCCCTGAATCTTGGCTTGGAAATATACTTTTCCTTGGTTGTCAAACTGGGACATCGCCGCCGAAATATCCTGAGGGGCAAAAGCGAAAAACAGGTTGAAATTCGGTTTATGACCGCGAACATCCACATCTACCTCGAGGTCTTTATTGAAAAGAACATTTCCTTGAAAATCGAGGAGTGTCTTTTCAAATTCCACGGTTGTTTCATCGAAGCGTAAGCGCTGGTCAGCCTTAGAAAATTGAAAATCGGTATCGAAATGCACGTGTTTATGACGAAAGAAGGTGCTGTCCTTACCGTTTAAAACGCTGAGAAAAAAATCAGAATCCAAGGAGAAATCAATGCCTTGGGCGTTGGAACGAAACGAAGCCAGGGCGCGATTCATGAACAAGTCAATTTTCAAGTGGGTCACCTCGTTGAGTTTGTTCACATCCACCTGAACCAATTCAACGGCATCGAGGTCTAGGTGTAAATCTTCCGAAACTTCGTTGCTTGGGATGGTAGGAGCAAGAGCATTGGCCACATTGATCGTTCCATCGGGATGTTGTTTGAGGTCTAGGCTCCCTTTTTTAAGGGTAATTTTATGCACTTTAACATCGCCTCGAAGGATTTCCAAGAGGTTAAAACCGATGTATGCATCGTTGATGTGCACCAAACGGTCGGCGTTTTTATCTTTGGATTCATAAATCTCCAAATCTTCCAAATCAATGGAAATCAAAGGGAAATTTTGAAACGGGGCAATATGGCTGTCCCGAATTTTTAGTTGACCTTTAAGATCTTGGTTAGCGTGGGTCAGGCCGTACTGCACGAAATCGTCTTGCTTGAGGTAAAGTACCACAACCACCACCAAAAATAAAAGGATGGGAACAAGCAACACGGTTGCTAAAAGCCAGAACATCCATTTTCTCAAACCTTTCTTTCTCATTGCTTCTTTTCGGTAAAAACGAGGATACGTTGGGAAAAAACCGCACCCATTGCGGGAATAAAATTAGCAAGAAAAAAGGAACGGCCCGAAGAAAAAACACGCCTAATGTTGGAATGTATTCAAAAATAATCTACTTTTGTATCCGCTTTGCGAAACACACGTTTTTCAAATGCCGCTGTTGCGGTAGTCAGGAATGGCAGAAAAAACGGTTTGGTAGTTCAGTTGGTTAGAATACCTGCCTGTCACGCAGGGGGTCGCGGGTTCGAGTCCCGTCCAGACCGCGAAAAAGCTCAGTTTTAAACTGGGCTTTTTGCGTTTTAAAGCCGTTGGAAGTTTACTTTCATAAGGCGTAAAATCGCAAAAAGACCAAACTTTCCTGAGGAAGTTGAGCTTTTTCGCAAGGCCCACCCTTTGGGTCCACCGACTGGAAGGAGGTATTCCCGATGACTTTTTATTGAGATTTTCGTTATAGTGCATGGGAGTTTGCTTCAACATGAATTCTCTCCTTTGGCAAACGATTCACCTCTGGGTGCGGGATTAAACCCGCACCCAGAGAGCTC
>CANMUN010000070.1 GCA_947500875.1 Flavobacteriales bacterium
AACCTCAGCAAATCGTTCTCCGAAATGGGGTTGGATTTGAAGCCTTCCAGCACTTGCCATAGGGCAGCATCGAGTTCTTCGAAGGTTTTTCCGGGCACCAATTTTCCTGAAACAATGAATAAGCCTTCATCCATAGAGCCCAAGATATACGCTGAGATTTCCAATACCAATCCCTTTTCCTTTTTCAGTTGAAGGTCGAGTTGCCCGGATTTGTCTTTTCCTATTTCATCGGAAAGTACATCGGCTAAATAGTAACCTGCCGATTTGCGTTCTGCCATTTTAAATGCATAGTAAAAGGCTGGGGTAGGCACCTTGCGTTCCAAAGTTAGTTTGCGGTATTCCGTTTGTTGAGGCTCCCGCTGAAGGATTCGTGCCGGTTTGTTTTTTCCTGGAATGTCCCCGTACCACTTCTGCACTAAGTCTTCGATTTGCGCATTTTCAAAATTTCCGCCAACCGTTAAGATGGCATTCGATGGATGGTAATACGTTTCGAAAAAGTGCTTCACTTGATCCATGGTCGCCTCCTCAATATGAGCAATCTCTTTACCAATGGTCGCCCATTGATAAGGGTGAACTTGGTAGGCCAAGGGCCGAAGGGCTAACCACACATCGCCATAAGGTTGATTCAGATAGCGCTGCTTGAATTCTTCTATAACCACGCTTCGTTGCACCTCTAAGCTTTTGTCTGAAAAAGCCAAGGACAGCATTCGATCGCTTTCCAACCACAAGGCAGTTTCAATATTCTGCGATGGAAGTACGTCGTAGTAATTGGTGATGTCGTTGCTCGTAAAGGCATTGCTTTCACCACCGGCACGTTGCAAGGGACTGTCGAAGTCCGGAATATTGACCGAACCTCCAAACATGAGATGTTCGAATAAATGGGCAAAACCCGTTCGGTTGGGGTCCTCGTCGCGGGCACCCACGTCGTACAAGGTATTGACAACGGCCATTGGAGTGGTCTTATCCTGATGAAAGATCACTTTTAAGCCGTTGGGCAATTGAAATCGATGGAAATGGAGCATCTTTAATTAAGTTAATCGTTGTAGATTGTTCAGTTCATGCTGGTATTCTTGCCATATTTCGCGAACCACGTCGCCCGCTGGTTGTATGGCTCGAATCATCGAGGAAACTTGTCCTACCTCTAATTCGCCGTGCTCAAGGTCGCCTTCGAACATTCCTTTTTTGGCCCGACCTCGTCCCAACAGCTCCGCCAGTTCTTCGGGGCTCGCATGGTTCTCATAATGCCGAACAATTTCTTGATAAAACGGATTATTGAGAAGCCGTACAGGGGTAAGTTCTTTCAGGGTGAGTTTGGTGTCGCCTTCCTCGGCATTCAGGATCATGGATTTAAACGCTTCATGGGCACTGGATTCAGGAGTAGCAATGAATCGGCTCCCGATTTGCACGCCATCTGCACCTAAAATCCGTACTGCTAGCATGGCTTTTCCGCTTCCAATTCCTCCTGCCGCGATGACGGGAATTTGCACGGCTTGACGCACAGCGGGAACCAAGCACAGCGTGGTGGTTTCTTCGCGTCCGTTATGCCCACCGGCCTCAAATCCTTCCGCTACCACTGCATCAACTCCCGCATCCTGAGCTTTAAGGGCAAACTTCCGCGACGAAACAACGTGCACTACCTTAATGCCCTTGGCTTTTAGGCGAGCAGTGTAGCTTTTTGGATTGCCCGCGGAGGTAAAAACGATGGGGATTTTGTGTTCGATGATGGTAGCAATATGTTCTTCTATGTTGGGATAGAGGAGGGGTACATTCACTCCGAAGGGTCGATCTGTGGCCGCTTTACAGCGAATAATTTGTTCTCGAAGAATTTCGGGGTACATGGATCCTGAGCCCAAAAGTCCTAATCCCCCGGCATTGGAAACCGCAGAGGCCAATTCCCAACCGGAACACCAAATCATACCTCCTTGAACGATAGGATATTGGATGTCAAATAACGCAGAAATTCTGTTCATGGGGGTGGTTTAATGAAGGCAACACAAAAGTATAAAATTCGGCGACGTTAAAACCGTGTTTGTTTACTGCTGTTTTATTCATTATTTTTATGACGATGAAATTCCCTTTCGTATTTCTCTTTCTTATTGCATCGCTTGTGGTTTTCTCTCAAAGGGAGCAGGGCAAATTTAAGGCGATCGCTGCACCGCAAGCCTTGGAATTTTACGAAAACAAAGGTCAATGGCCATCCGAAGTATTATACAAGGCAGAAAAGGAGGGCGGAAAATGGTGGATCATGAAAGACCGGATGTGGTATCATCTGCAGGATTTAAGCGCTATGAATCATGCCCATGAAAAAATCGCTCAACCGGTTGAGCCAACGATAAAGCAGCACATTATTGAGGTGAAATTCTTGAATGCTCAGCCATTTGAAGGGTGCGATGTAGAAGGAAAAACCAAGCATTATCAAAATTATTTTATCGGTAAGGATTCTACCCGCTGGGCGAGCGATGTACATGGTTATACCCAAGTCATTCGAAAGGGCCTATATCCGAACATCGATTTAACCTTGTTGAATGAAGGACTACAACATGAATACGGGTTTATAGTACACCCCGGGGGAAATCCTGATAACATTCAGCTGCAGTACAAGGGTCAAACTTCCATTTCAGTGAATCGTAAAGGATCGCTGGTACTCAAAACTCCCTTGGGCTCCATTTCGGAGGAACAGCTCATGGCCTACCAAGAAAAAAACGGAGAACGCATTTCCATTGCCTGCTCGTACAAAATCAAAGGCGATGAGGTAAACTTAAAATTAGGGAATTACGATAAATCCTTGCCCTTAATCATCGATCCTACCTTGGTTTTTGCGACCTACAACGGTGCTTTTTCGGACAACTTTGGAATGACTGCGACTTATGGTCAAAACGGAGAGGCATACTCGGGGGGAATGGTTTACGGAAATGCTTTTCCTGTGCCTAATCCGAGTGCCTATGACCCCGTGGGAAATTTTTCTGCAATCGGTGGAAACTACGGGATTACCGATGTGTTTATTACCAAATTCAACCCAACGGGAACCGCCTTGCTTTGGTCGACCTTTTTGGGAGGGGGCGATATGGTGCAAGGTACGGAAACCGCCAATAGCATGATTTGCGATTCATTGAACAACATTTTAATTTTTGGAGCAACCTCCAGTATTGATTTTCCAACAACGGCCGGAGCGGTTCAAAGCAACCATGCCGGGGGAGTAGCTAATGCCAATTTTTTATTCAATGGGGTTTATTTCTTAACCCAAGGCACCGACCTTTTCGTCTCTAAAATCAGTTCCAACGGTCAAAGTTTGCTGGCCTCAACGTACTTTGGTGGAACAGGTAACGATGGGGTGAATTATAAAATAAATTCACTGCCTTACAACAGCGTTGCCTCCTACGACTCCCTTACCACGAATTATGGGGACCAGTTTCGCGGGGAAATTTCTTTGGATCAAAGCGGAAATGTCTTGGTAGCTAGTTGCACTCGATCCCTAAATTTCCCAACGCAAAATGCTTTTCAGCCCAGCCTTGCAGGAGGGCAGGATGGCGTTATTTTTCGGATGAATCCGAGCTTGACGAATGTACAATTTTCGTCTTATCTAGGAGGGACACAGAACGATGCTTGCTATTCCGTGAAAGTGGACACGTTGAACAACATTTTAACCTGTGGAGGCACTTCGTCTTCCAATTTTCCGGGTACGGTAGGTGGTCTTTGGGCCAATTATCAGGGAGGAAAAACCGACGGTTTTGTCATTCGATTGAATCCATCGGGTACTTCCATTACCGCAGGATCATATCTCGGAAGAACGCAATATGACCAAGCATTTTTTGTAGAGGTAGACCGAGACAACAATGTTTTTGTTTTGGGTCAATCCGAGGGTGGGATTTTTCCTACTTGGAACGCTCCATATACGAATTCGAATTCCAGTCAGTTTGTAATTAAGATGTCGAATAACCTAGCTACCAACATGGCTTCAACGACGATTGGAAACGGGAGCAGCCAAATCAATATTTCACCGGCAGCTTTCTTGGTAGACATTTGCGGAAACATATATATTTCGGGTTGGGGGGCCAATATATTACAGAACGTTCCAATTTCAGGAATGCCGATTTCGGGAAATGCTTATCAACCCAATACCACAGGATTTGATTTCTACTTGATGGTATTGGAACATGACTTTTTAAGTTTGCTCTACGCCACTTACATGGGCGGAAATATTTCCACCGAACACGTTGATGGGGGTACGAGCCGGTTCGATAAGAACGGGGTGGTATATCAATCCGTTTGCGGTGGATGTGGAGGGCACAGTGATTTCCCCACTACTCCAGGAGCATACTCAAGCGTTAATAATAGTGCGAATTGCAACAACCTGCTCTTTAAATTTGATTTTGACTTGATACCTTCAGCCGAGTTCATTGCCAACCAAACGGTGGGTTGTGAGGATTTTCAGGTAACCTTCAATAATTTCTCCACCCTCAACGACGATTATTTGTGGGATTTTGGCAACAACAATACCACTTCTAGCATTTTCAATCCAACAATCACCTACCAAAATCCTGGAGTTTACCAGGTTTATTTGTACGTTACTGATAGCGTTTGTGCATTGACGGATACTGCCATGACAACCATTACGGTGTTGGATTCCATCAATTTTACCTTATTGGACACCGCCGCTTTGTGTTCCAACAATCCTTATTTATTGACCATCAATACGAATGGAGCTCCAAGCCAATACCTTTGGTCCACGAACTCTGCCTTTACGCCTCCGATTAATTCTGGGCCAAACGATCCCAATTATCTGGTTACCAGTAATATTCCAGGCTGGTATTATGCGTCGGCTTCCAACGGATACTGTTCCAAAACCGACAGCATTTATGTGGAGTTCGGCGTTCCTGTAGTCGCAGCGTATCAACCCAGTCCGCAAAACGGATGCAGTCCAGTAACCATAGATTTTAACAACTCTTCAACCGCGACGACCAATTTTTATTGGAATTTTGGTAACGGAACGGTGGATTCTGTGAATTTTGAGCCACAAGTTACCTATGTCCAACCGGGGCAATATATCACGGAGTTAATCGTGCTCGATACCGTGTGCAATGCATCGGATACGAGTTCTGTGGTAATTACGGTTTATCCCAACGTTTCGTTCAACCTTCCGAATAACTTATACCTGTGTACGGACACCTCATTGGTGCTTTTACCAACGAATATTGTCGGTGGAGCTGATAACTTTATCTGGTCTAGCAACTCTTTGTTTGGCGATACTTTGAACGCCAGTGTAACCGATTCCTCGCTGGAATTATTAGTTCCAACGAATGCTGTTTTTTACTTGAGTGCCGACAATGGGAATTGTTTCTATTCAGATTCCATCGAAATTCAGGTCTTCTCGGAGTCGATCAGCATTAGCGGTCCTGATTCCGTGTGTTTGAATTCTCCCACGCTGTACACCGCTGTCAATAGTTCACAAGAGTCCTTCACCTATCAGTGGTCCCCGTCGAACATCATTCAAGGCCCGAGCAACCAGGCTTCGGTGAGCATTACGCCCTCTGCAAACCAATACCTCTATTTGCAGGCTACGAGTTCGAACGGGTGCGTTGTAGAAGATTCCCTGTTCGTTTTTGTGTCCTATATCAATCCGAGTTTGGTTCAAGCTTCGGTGAATCCACCCATTGTCAATCCGGGTTCTACCGTCACGTTAACTGGGAGTCCTTCCGGCTTTCCTTTTTACCAGTGGGTTCCTTCCACAGGTGTTCTAAATCCCAATGCTCAGACGACGGAGGCAACCGTGGACGAAAGCACTGTATTTACGCTGATTGTTTCCGATGGGGTTTGTTCGGTGAGCGATACGGCTGAAGTAAAGGTCTATGAAATCATATGCGAATTGCCCTATGTTTTTGTGCCGAATGCGTTTTCACCCAACAACGATGGCAACAACGATGTGCTCTACGTGAGAGGCTTATTCGTTGAAAAAATGCTCTTTCGAGTTTTTGACCGTTGGGGCGAGATGGTGTTTGAATCGACCGATGTAAATTACGGGTGGAATGGAATTTTCCAAGGCAGGAAATTAGACCCCGACGTTTATGATTATTATTTACAAGTTACCTGCTACGGTGGTTTAGAGAAAATCACGAAAGGAAACGTTACATTAATGAAATAACCCATGAAAAAAATTATTACCCCTAAATCAGAAAAATTCTTAGAACAATACCTCAACAACGCCAGCCCAACGGGTTTTGAATCGCCCGGACAAAAATTATGGATGGATTATATGCGGCCCTATGCCGAAGAATTCATCGTGGATAATTACGGTTCCGTGGCGGCCATCATTAACCCAGGTATGCCCTACAAGGTCGTCATCGAAGCCCATGCCGATGAGATTTCATGGTTCGTACATTACATTACCAGCGATGGATTTATTTATCTGCGAAGAAATGGCGGTTCCGATCACATGATTGCCCCGTCAAAACGCGTAAATATTCACACCGACAAGGGCATTGTTCGAGCGGTTTTCGGTTGGCCTGCGATCCACATGCGCCATACCAAGGACGAGGCACCCAGCATGAAAAACATCTTTTTAGATTGCGGATGTTCAACCAAAGAAGAAGTGGAGAAACTTGGGGTCCATGTAGGCTGTGTTGCCACGTTCGAGGACGAATTCATGGTGCTGAATAAAAACCGTTACGTTGGAAGGGCTTTAGATAACCGAGTAGGGGGCTTCATGATCGCGGAAGTAGCTCGTTTACTAAAGGAGAAAAAAGTGAGTTTGCCCTACAGCCTGTATGTGGTGAATGCCGTTCAAGAAGAAATTGGACTTCGGGGCGCAGAAATGATTGCCCATCGAATCAAGCCGGATGTGGCCCTCATAACCGATGTTTGCCATGACACGGGAACTCCCATGGTCAGCAAAATTGAAAACGGAGACCAAAAGTCGGGCGAAGGCCCAGTATTAACCTATGGCCCTGCAGTGCAAAACAATTTCTTGCGACAGATCATCAAGGTAGCCGAGAAAAACAAGATTCCTTTTCAACGGGCTGCGGTTTCACGCTCTACCGGTACCGACACTGATGCGTTTGCTTATTCCAACGAAGGTGTGACCAGTGCGCTGATTTCGTTGCCCTTGCGGTACATGCATACCACGGTAGAAATGGTGCGAAAAGAAGATGTTGAGTCCTGCATTGCGTTGATCTTCGAAACCGTTAAATCCATTAAATCTGGACAGGATTTTCGCTATTTGAAATAGCCACGAAAAAAGCCCCTTTTTTTTATTTCCTTTCATGATTTTAAGTTAACTTTGTGTTAAACTTAACTTTATGAAAACACGTTTATTCTTGGCAGCTTTATGCCTTTTCACTTTGGGGTCATCTTTTTCCCAAGCAATTAACGAGGGCTTTGCCAACGTTGCCGGTCTAGCGGCCTCGGGATGGAATCAGCAAAACCTGAGCACGCCGATTGGAAGCAATCCGAATTGGGTACAAGGAAGTTCTGCAGTTTTTCCTGAGAATTCGGCTCCGGTGGATTCCTACATTTCATCCAATTTTAACGCAGTTGCTGGCGCAGCTACGATCAGCAATTGGTTAATCACACCGACGCTCAACCTAAGCAATGGCGATGTTATTACGTTTTACACCCGATCAACGGGAAGTATTTATCCCGACAACCTGCAAGTTCGCATGAGTACGAATGGGGCGAGTACCAACGTTGGAGCAACCAATACTTCCGTGGGGGATTTTTCGAATTTGTTGCTTGAAGTAAATCCTGCCCTAACGGCTGCGGGTTACCCTTCCTCTTGGACCCAATACACTATTACCGTTTCGGGTTTGGCGGCACCAACTTCTGGCCGAATCGCTTTTCGCTATTACGTTCCAAACGGGGGGCCGAACGGTGTTAATTCCGATTTTATCGGAATCGATGATTTTGTGTATACGCCTGTCCAATCGTGTAACCTCACCGCTACGGCAAGTGCCAATAATGCCATGGGAGGCGCGCCCAACGGAACAGTAACCTTGAGTGTAGCCAATGGAACAGCTCCTTATACCTATCTGTGGTCGAGCGGTCAAGTTACCCAGAATTTATCCGGCCTCGCTCCAGGAACGTATTTGGTTACGGTAACGGATGCTGCCGGATGTACAGCTTCTGCCTCTGCCAACGTCTTCAACCTTGCTGGACCAACGGTTTTACCCAATTCCAATGTGGTGAGCAGCTATCAAGTCGTGAACGGTGGTTTTACCCCCCAGTGGGTTTGTCAAAACGACACGCTCTACACCGATGGCGGAATCATGAAAATTTATTTAGAGTCAGGGGCCACGATGATCACTGGGGGAGGAATTGACACGGTGTATGCTAAAACCGGCGCCACGATTGTAATGAGCGGTGGAATTCACGTGATTTATCATGAGCCTGGTGTGAACTTGGTCATGAACGGTGGAATCCCTTATTTGTATCCATGTCCGAGCTTGGTATTTAATTACAGTCAAGCGCCAGCCAATGGTTGTGTGCCCGTTCCTGTATGCAACCTGAGTTCCAGTGCAACTACCACCAACATCGATTGCAATGGAGCGGCCTCTGGTTCTGCAACCGTCAACGTAGTTGGCGGGACGGCACCCTTAAGCTATGCATGGTCGAATGGCGCTTCCACGCAAAGCGTCAATAATTTGCCTGCTGGAACCTATACGGTCACCGTTACCGATGCCAACGGGTGTACCATTACTCAAAGCGTTACTATTACCCAAGCGAGCGCATTAAATCCTTTAATTTCTACCACCAATAATCTTTGCGCAGGTATGAATAACGGCAGCATCGATTTGTCCGTTACCGGTGGGACCCCTCCTTATTTGTATTCATGGTCGAATGGTAGTACTTCGGAAGATATATCCAACTTGGCGGCGGGTGTTTACACCATAACCGTTACCGATGGCGCGGGTTGTACGGCTACAACTACCGTTAACATTACCCAGCCTACGGCTGTTACGGTATCCGCTTCATCCACCGATGAAATGATGGGAATGGACGGTACCGCTACCGTTACCGTATCCGGTGGCACACCGAATTACACCTATTATTGGATGCCTGGAGGACAAACAACTGCCTCAATTAGTGGTTTAGCTGCGGGGACCTACACGGTGATGGTATTGGATGCCAACGGTTGCGGAGATACCTTGGAAGTGGTAGTAGGTTCTCAGGTTTCATTGGATGAAGCGGGACTTGCCAATGCGGTGCTCTATCCCAATCCTACGAACGACAAAGTTTTCCTTTCTTTTGAAAAAGTAGGGGTTAAAGAGGGAGTCATTGAAGTTTACTCTATGGATGGAAAGAGTATGTTCGTTGAAACGATCAAGGACGCCACACAACATGAGCTTTCGTTGAAAGAATGGGCGCCTGGAATGTATCGCGTGTCGTTGAAAAGCAACATGGGAACTGCACAGTGGTCGGTAGTTAAGCAGTAATTTCCCCGTAGTTAGGGTCATTACAAGCGTTCACGGATTGCAATAATTACAGTGCATAGGATCCGCGGTTTTTACTTCGTT
>CANMUN010000071.1 GCA_947500875.1 Flavobacteriales bacterium
ATGGCTCATTTTGCCTACGATGCGGTGCTGTTTACCGCCATGGTCCGAGAAAATGAAGATACAGCACCAAGGGTATAACCCATCGTTTTTCATACCTTTGAACTGTGAAATTGCTCAAGTCGCCTTTCATTATCGGGTATTTCCTCCTGCTCTCTCTGGGGATTTCGCTAGTGTTATATCACGATAAAATTACGCTTCAATTGCAAACTAACGCGATGCACCTGGACGCAATGGATGCTACCATGCCTTACCTTACCTGGTTGGGCGACGGCCTTTTTGCGCTGGCTTTGGGCCTCGTTTTTTTACTGTTCGTGCACCGAAAATTGGGTTGGTGGCTGCTCATCGTTTACGGTATGTCCTCCATTCTTGCACAATTCGCGAAACGCGCCTTATTCCCTGAAGCCATGCGCCCCTATTATTACCTGAAAACCCATCCCGATTTTTACGCCATTCCGGACTTTTTATACTACGAATTTCACAGCTTTCCTTCGGGCCATACCACCACCGCTTTTGCTTTAGCTGCCGTGCTTTCTTTGCATTATGCTCGCACGTGGTGGGTTCAATTTCTTTGCTTATTCCTTGCCTGTTTGGTGGGTTTTTCACGCACCTATCTATCCCAACATTTTCTGATAGATGTGGTAGCAGGTTCGCTGCTCGGGACCCTTTGCGGAGTTGGACTTGTTGCCTTGTGGCCGAGCAAGTGGGCGATTGAAGATAAACCTTATTTAATAAAATGAGCTGGAGAATCTTAGGTCTTACTGGAGCGATTTGCTTACTGCTTTTTGTGCCTTTCTTAGGGTATGTGCACCTTTTCGATTGGGACGAAATCAATTTTGCCGAATGCGCGAGGGAAATGGTCGAAAGCGGGAACTACACCACCGTTACCATCGACTACGAACCTTTTTGGGAAAAGCCTCCACTGTTCATTTGGATGCAAGCCTTGGCCATGAAAGCCTTTGGAGTCAATGAATTCGCCGCGCGTTTTCCCAACGTAATCGCGGCCTTTTTTACGATTCTTTCCCTAATCTATCATGGAATCCGACATCAAAACCGTACATTCGGTTTTTGGTGGGCGGCGTTTTATGTGGGTTCGTTTTTACCCAACTTGTACTTTCACTCAGGAATTATTGATCCTTGGTTTAACCTCTTCATTTTGAATTCCATCGCTTTTTATTACCTCGGTTTAATGAAAGAAAGGATTCATGAATTCCTTCTGGCTGGGTTGTTTGCCGGACTCGCCGTAATGACCAAAGGACCCGTCGCCTTGATCCTCGTTGGAGGCTCGGTCTTCTTGTACCATGCCCTCACCCGATTCAAAGGATTTCCTTCGATCAAAAGCTTGTTGACCGTACTTTTTACTACCCTAACTGTCAGCTTACTCTGGTTTTTTCTGTTGTGGATTACCGGAAATCAAGCCATCATTACCCAATTCTTGGATTACCAATTGCGCTTGTTTCAAACCCAAGATGCTGGACATGGCGGTCCTATTTATTACCATTGGGTGGTGTTACTGTTGGGATGTTTTCCTGCATCGTTCTTTGCCTTGAGCCTTATCTTCAAAAAAAGCTCCTACGAAAACCGATTCAATACCCTCATGCTCATCGCTGGATTGCTCACCTTGGTGCTCTTTTCCGTGGTTCAAACCAAAATTATCCACTATTCCTCCTTTTGCTACTTCTTCTTAACCTATTTTGCCGCTTTATCGTTGTCAAAAAATGAAAATACTCCGAAGAGAGCCGCTCTTGTGTCCTTGCTCTATTTAACCCTTTTAGCGCTTGCCTTAGGCGCTTTAGTGTACCTTCAAAGCTACGGCCCGGGTATAAGCAAGGTGGTAAACATCCAAGATCCATTTGCTAAAGCAAATCTGCAGGCCGATACTGTCTGGGGGTGGATTGACTTCATTCCCGTGGTGATTTGGGTAACGGGGATCTGCGTTGGGGCCTATTTCCTTCGAAAGAAACGGGTCGATTGGAGCCTTGCGGCCCTCCTATCAGCCATTGCTCTGGGAAATCTGAGTTTAAAACCTACGGTTTTGCCCCATGTGGAAGCCTACACGCAAGGAGCAGCGGTGTCATTTTATGAACAACACCAGGCTGAAGACGTCTACCTCATCACCTTGGGCTATAAATCCTATGCGCATTTGTTTTACGGTAAAATCAAGCCGCATACCAATCCCATGAGGTACAACGAAGGATGGGTGTGTTCGGATTCCACCGACTTGCCCGTGTACTTGGTTGCACGCATTCCCATGCACGAAAACTATTTGAAAGCCTACCCGAACCTGAAGAAATTATCCATGAAAAACGGTTTTGTTTTTCTCACTCAAAAAAAGAACTTAAGTTTGAATCCTAAAGAATAAAAACACCATGCCCCATATCTCCGAGAAAGCCCAAATCGTACCTGCCTCGCCCATTCGTAAGCTAGTTCCTTATTCAGAGGCCGCGAAAAAAGCAGGAAAAACCGTGTACCATTTAAACATTGGTCAACCCGATATTCAAACGCCAGAGGCTGCCCTGAAGGCCATTCATCATTTTGACGAAAAGGTCTTGGAATACAGCCATTCGGCGGGAATTGAAAGTTACCGAATAAAACTTTCTGCATCCTATAAAGCTCAGGGCATACCGGTTGAAACGGAAGACATTCTCATTACCACTGGAGGGTCAGAGGCCTTGATTTTTGCCATGTTATGTACTTGTAATCCAGGCGATGAAGTGATTATCCCTGAACCTTTTTATGCGAATTACAATAGCTTTGCGGTAACCGCAGGGGTAAAGGTTGTACCGGTAACAGCGAAAATCGAAGATGGATTTGCCTTACCCGCAATGGAAGAAATTGAAGCTAAAATTACTCCGAGAACCAAAGGTATTGTTATCTGTAACCCCGGAAATCCGACTGGATATTTATACTCGAAAACAGAACTGGAGGCATTGGCCGAAATTGTAAAAAAACATGACCTGTTCCTCTATGCCGATGAAGTATACCGTGAATTCTGTTACGATGGAGCGCAACCGCATTCGGTATTAAATTTACCGGGATTGGAAGCGCATGTATTGATGATCGATTCGGTTTCAAAACGCTATTCCATGTGCGGTGCACGCATTGGGGCACTCATTAGCAAGAATAAGGAAGTGATGGCCGCAGCCCTTAAGTTTGGTCAGGCTCGCCTTTCTCCGCCCACCATTGACCAAGTAGCAGCCGAAGCGGCGCTATCAACGCCACAGTCCTATTTTGATGAAGTGGTGCGTGAATACGTTGCGCGCAGAAACATCATGGTAGACGGCTTAAATTCCATTCCGGGAGTATTTTGTCCGAAACCCAAAGGAGCCTTTTATTGCGTGGCGCGCTTCCCGGTTGATGACGCTGAAAAATTTTGTCAATGGCTATTAGAGGCGTTCGAATTCAAAGGTCAAACCGTGATGATGGCCCCAGCCAATGGGTTTTATTCAACCACGGGCGCCGGAAAAAATGAAGCGCGAATTGCCTATGTCTTAAATCAAGATGCACTGCGTAATGCCGTAGAATGTTTGCGTGTGGCATTAGACCAATACCCAGGCACCATCCGATGAGTACCGTTGAAGCATATATAAATTCAATCGAAGAAGGTCCGAGAAAGGAGCTGTTCCTTCAGTTAAGGGATGTCATCGCTTCCAACCTACCTGAGGGATTTGAAGAAACCATGAACTATGGAATGATTGGGTATGTAGTTCCGCACGCCTTGTATCCAAAAGGTTATCACTGCTCACCGGAACTCCCCTTACCTTTTGTTAATTTGGTCATTCGAAAGGACATCATCACCTTTTACCACATGGGCTTATATGCGGATGCGGCAATGTTGGCATGGTTTGAAACGGAATACACCAAGGAAACGGGCAAAAAACCCGACATGGGCAAAAGCTGCATACGGTTCAAGAAGACCACCCCAATTCCGATTACCTTGATCGGCGAATTGATGCAAAAAATTTCACCTGCGCAATGGATTGAACGCTACGAAGCGGCGTTTGTGAAGAAGTGAGGGCTGGGAAATCTAATTTGGACCAATATATAGGCCATGGGTATAATACGATGCATTGGAAAGCGTATTATTGCATGACATTGCGGCCTCAGTTAAAAAATTGGGGGTTTCAGGTTGGACACAAAATCCTGGAGGATTCCATCCATCGTGTAATATGTCATTTAAATTAAATCCGTACCAAAAGGGATTACAGGAGAATGGTGTTAATGCTAATAGCTTAGAATGTGAGGCATCTTTCGAAGGATCAAATTCAGGATTTGGCTGACCCGTTTTACTGATGGAAACCACACGACCAATAATTTTCGGAAAAACAATATTTTGAATTGTTTCAGTCGAAACGGAAGTTACAATAATTGAAGTGAAACTTGACTGATCCATAACTATTGTATCGCCCACTTGACAATTAAAATCCATCAATACCTTTGGATTACTATCGCTAGTATCAGAATAATACAATGCTTTTTTATCATCGAAGGAATATCTAAAGTATCCATCAATTTGCGACCATGGCGGACTGAGTAAAAAACAAGGACCGGTGAACAAAGTAGTTGTTTCAATTGTATAGAAATATTTTACACCACTCTGAAAGCCTTCCTTAAGCCTTAATTTATACGTTTGATAACTGTTTATGAGAAGGTGAAAACCACCTATTTGTACGGATTGGAAATGTAAATCCAATTGCGTTTGATAATTGGTGAATTCTGAAATATATTTTTCGTTTACTTGCGTTTTCTCGATGTTCGGGTTGCTTTCTTTTCTGCATGAAAACAATATGAGCACGATTATTAAGCCTAAGATTCTGAAATGCATAAAAATTTTACCTAACCAACGGGAATTACTCTACTTTATTGTTAATCGTACTATGTGGAAGATTAACATGGATCTATCGTTAGCAAACAATACTTTTACAATCTAAAGTAATGACCACACCAATTCCCTTTACCTTGATCGGCGAATTGATGCAAAAAATCTCGCCAGCGCAATGGATTGAACGCTACGAAGCGGCGTTTGTGAAGCAATAGAAATATATTTTTCCTGATCCATAGAGAACAAAAGTGTATATTCTAGCATACGTCAAAAACCTACGCTTATACAACCAAATAGGTGTGCTTGGAGAAGGTTTATGGCGGGTATAAACTAGTTAGTGGTAACCCTATAACGACCGACGGAGCAACATCAAACCGACAGAAAAACGACCCGAAATGCCAACCGCACAAAATGGCACATTTGGTTTTGCCCGACACAAAAGCCAACGCTTCGCAAAACCAAAAGAGCCATTTTTTTGCTAACGCACTGACATCGTTCCGACATAAAAACTTATCTTAACCGACTGAAAAAAGAATATAAAATTGTAGATGGAATTAAAAGAATTGAAACCCAGAAAGGCACTCAACAAAGCCTTTTTAAAAGTAAAGCCGAACAGGACTGAAATTGAAGGTTTCAAGACCAATCTTATACAGTTACTCGACAGGACAAATGACACCGAAAGCGAAGAGTTTCATAAAAACCTTGTCATTGACTTTTTAAAGAAAACCTATTACGACCCAAACCATTTTATAAATACCAAAGGTCGAAACGACCTTGTTATACATAATGGAAACAACGCCAGCAGTTTAGTTGGTGTAATCATCGAAGCAAAAAAGCCGACCAACAAAACAGAAATGATAACCACTAAAAAACTGAACGCTAAAGCGTTTCAGGAATTAGTGCTTTACTACTTACGAGAAAGAATAACACACAAAAATCTTGAAGTAAAACATTTGGTGGCGACCAACATAAACGAATGGTTCATTTTTGACGCAACCCTATTCGACAGGCTTTTTGCTCAAAACAAAAACCTTGTAAAACAATTCAACGACTTTGAAGGCGGACGTTTGGCAGATACCAAAACCGATTTTTTCTACAAACAAATTGCAGAACCTTTCATTGCCGACATCAAAACAGAAATTGAATTTACCTACTTCGATTTACAAGAATATCAAAAACCGCTTCGCAACTCTGACAAGGCAGACGATAACAAACTCATTGCATTATTCAAACTACTTTCAGCAGAACATCTTTTAAAACTTCCGTTCACAAACGACAGCAACAGCCTTGACAAAAGGTTTTACAGCGAGTTGCTTCACATCATCGGTTTGACAGAAACAAAAGAAGGAAGCAAAAAACTAATTGAACGCAACAAAGAAGGAGAAAGAAATTCGGGAAGCATTCTTGAAGATGCAATTATTCAACTTGACAGCTTAGACAAAATAAACCGCTTAGACCGACCAAGCCAATTTGGAAGCACTCAACAAGAACGGTTATTTAATGTAGGACTTGAATTAAGCATTACTTGGATAAACAGAATTTTGTTTTTGAAGTTATTAGAAGCGCAACTTATCACATATCACAAGGGCGACAAATCGTATTCGTTTTTAAGTTTAGACAAAATCAAAAACTATGACGACCTAAACAGCTTGTTTTTTCAGGTGTTGGCTCGTAAGTATGACGACAGAAACCAAGATGTAAAAAAGGCATTTGAAAAAGTGCCTTACTTAAATAGTTCGCTTTTTGAGCCGACAGAAATTGAACAAGTAACTTTATTCATCAGCAATTTAAAAGATGATAAAACAATTCCAGTTATTTCATCAACTGTTCTCAAAAACGACCAAGGCAAAAAACGCACTGGAAATTTAACAACCTTAGAATATTTATTTGACTTCTTAAACGCTTACGACTTTACAAGCGAAGGTTCTGAAGAAATTCAAGAAGACAATAAATCACTCATTAACGCTTCTGTTCTCGGTTTAATCTTCGAGAAAATAAACGGCTATAAAGACGGTTCCTTTTTTACTCCGGGTTTCATCACAATGTATATGTGTCGTGAAACTATTCGCAAATCGGTAGTTCAAAAATTCAACGAAACAAAAAAATGGAATTGCTCAACTGTTGAAGAACTTTACGACAAAATTGAAGACCGAAAAGAAGCCAACGACATTTTAAACAGTATCAAAATTTGCGACCCAGCCGTTGGTTCTGGGCACTTTTTAGTTTCGGCACTCAATGAAATGATTGCTGTAAAAAACGACTTGAAAATATTGCAAGACCGAACAGGAAAGCGACTAAAGGAATATCAAGTTGAAGTTGTAAATGATGAATTAATTGTAACAGACGAAGAAGGCGAACTATTCGACTACAACCCAACTAACAAAGAAAGTCAGCGAATACAAGAAACCCTTTTTCACGAAAAGCAAACAATAATTGAAAATTGCCTTTTCGGTGTTGACATCAATCCAAACTCCGTAAAAATTTGCCGTTTACGTTTGTGGATTGAGTTATTGAAAAATGCTTATTACAAAAACGCAACAGAATTAGAAACACTTCCAAATATTGACATCAATATAAAATGCGGAAACTCATTAGTAAGCCGTTTCGCCATTGATGCTGATTTGAGCCAAGCACTCAAGAAAAGCAAATGGTCAATAGACAGTTACCGCATAGCTGTTGACACCTACCGAAATGCTGAAAGCAAGGAACAGAAAAGAGAAATGGAGAAACTGATTGCAAATATAAAATCAGATTTCAGAAGCGAAATAGATAATCCATTTAAAAAGAAAATTTCAGCAGCAAGAGGTAAAATTGACAAAATCGCCACCGAAATAAATACTCAAAAGAACTGGGGCGATAAGGTAAATAAGCAATTGTTTAAAGATTTAGAAAAAGCAACCGCTAACTTTAAAAAACTAGAGGCAGAAAGAGACGATATTGAAACAAATAAAATATTTGAAAATGCTTTTGAATGGCGTTTTGAATTTCCAGAAGTTCTGAATGATGATGGCGATTTTGTTGGCTTTGATGTAGTGATCGGAAATCCGCCATATATAAGTGCTTGGGAAATGCACGAAAATGACGAAAAGCAAAGGGAAGCGATTAAGAATATTTTAAAGAACGGAGCGATTTTGACTGGTCATTGGGATTTATATATGGCTTTCATTTTGCTTTCAATTGAAATTGGCAAATCAAATTCTTACAACACTTATATAATTCCAAATCCATTTCTGCGAGAAAAATATGCTGCAACATTAAGAAAACATCTTCTTGATGAAATGGAATTATTGAGTATTACCCTTTTTGAAACAAACAATGTTTTTGATGAAGTCGCAAGACGCACAATTATTTATCTTTTCAAAAATGCGAAGAATAGCAAGCCTAATGTAAGTATATTAGAAACAAACTCACAGGAATTTAAAATTGATTTTAAAACTACAATTAGCAAAGACGAGTGGCGCAAGTCTAGTGATTATAGGTTTAACACAAGTGCAGACAATGACATTTTCACCTTGCTTGAAAAAATTGAAACCAATTCACTTCGGCTTGGAAATATTTGCTACATAAATTATGGTGCACAAGTCTCAAGCAAAATAAAAGGTGGCTTTAAAAAGGCAGAAGTTGTCGGTAAAGTCAAAGAAGGCAATAGTAAAAGATTTATTGAAGGAAAGGACGTTCATCGATGGGAACTTGCATCTAGAGACCTTTGGCTTGATTACAGAAAAAGTGAATTATATGGGCCTCGTTTTGAAGAACTATTTGAAACGGATAAAATATTAGTAAGAAAAATTTCAGACAAAGGTCACAGAATTGCCGCAACATTTGACAATAATGGCTTTTATACAGATGATGGCTGTGTAATTGCGGCCTTGTTTACTTCTTTAGAAAACACCTTAACAGAAGAAATATATTTCGATTATGAAGTCACTAAATTGGAATATGATATAAAGTTTGTTTTAAGTCAGTTGATTTCAAGTGTTACAACATTCTATTTCAAGAACAGATTTTCCACTGAAAGTTTGCAAGGAGAGACATCTCATACCTATCCAAAATCGGTAAGGGCATTGCCAATAGCAAAAGCAAATTCAAAACAACAAAAACAAATAAGCACAATCGCCAACAAAATAATGGACATCAAACTTCAAGATAAAAAAGCTGATGTATCAAAATTTGAAAATGAAATTGACCAAATATTTTATGACATATATGGACTGAACGAGAAAGAAATAAAATTACTTGAAACTAATATCAAAAAGTAAATGCCAACCCTTCGCAGTCATACACATTTGCAAGCTACACAAGCCAACGCACAGACCAAAGCTTGCAAAAGAGTATGCCTGCCCAACCGCACAAGGACATTACTAACTCGCCACGACAGACAGTTGACGGAAAGAAGGGCAGCCACTAACAGCACCTACAAGAAATTGGCGGTTCAGTGGTTAAATGAAGCTTTGTGCTTCGTATCAAGTTCAGTGGTGGCTGACAGTTTTTATGCTTCGAAATCGCCAACTTCTTGTAGCTGCAAAACGTTATGTGAAAGGTCATAACAAAGGCACCATACTGACAAAAAGACACAATCAATAATGGTATAAAATTTGGTGAGTATTTAAAAATTCAAGAATCATGAAAAATAAAGAAATACAAAATTCATTCATTGTTACAACAACTGGAGTTTCG
>CANMUN010000072.1 GCA_947500875.1 Flavobacteriales bacterium
GAATTTCACGATTACGGTGAATCCTTTACCAACGGCCAATATCCCAGCGAGCCAAACCTTGTGCAACGGGGCAACAACCGCTCAAATTTCATTTACCGGTACAGGAACTTCGTACAATTGGACCAATAGCATCGCAACCATTGGGATAGGCGCTTCGGGCACGGGCAACATTAATCCCTTTACGGCGGTGAATAATGCGATAAATCCAGTTACTGCCCAATTAACCGTGACTCCTGTATTCACTGGAAATGGGGTGAGTTGTTCGGGGTCACCTCAGAATTTCAGCATTACCATCAATCCAACCCCAACGGTACAACTTCCTCCGAACCAAGTGATTTGCAACGGTAATTTGAGCCAGGCAGTTAATTTCTCGGGAAATGGTACGTCCTACAGTTGGAACAATAGCAATACAGCGATTGGATTAGCAGCTTCCGGAAGCGGTAACATTGCGGCTTTTTCCACGACGAATGCAGGGCAAGTGCCGATTTCGGGTACCGTAACCGTTACTCCTAACTTTGCCGGTGGAAATGCGAGTTGTCCGGGATTGCCACAAGCGTTTACCATTACGGTAAATCCTTCCCCCAGCCTTGATCCATTAACAAGCCAAGTAGTTTGCAACAATTCGTCGACGCAAGCGGTAGTTTTTTCAGGTACTGGAACGACCTATGCTTGGACTAACAATACCGTGGGTATCGGATTAGGAGCTTCTGGTAACGGGAATATCGCCGCCTTTACCGCTACGAATGCCAGCAACGCAAACCCCTTAGTTGGAACTTTGACGGTTACACCGCAGTACTTGAACGGCGGAGTGACATGTTCAGGCAACAGCCAACAAATGACCATTACCGTGAATCCAACTCCGGTGGTAAACCCTATCAACAATATTACTGTATGTAACCAGTCGAACACACCTGTGGTCAATTTTGCAGGAACAGGTACCACGTACAATTGGACCAATAACAACAACACCATTGGCTTAGTTCCTTCGGGAACCGGTTTGTCCTTGGCGTCCTTTCAAGCAACCAATGCAAGTGCTCAAAGCGTGAATGCCTTGGTCACCGTTACGCCTCAGTTTACAGCGAATGGGGTTACCTGTACTGGAAGCAATACCACGTTTACCATTTTTGTAAGTCCTACTCCGACAGTTACTGCACCGAATAATCAAATCGTTTGTAACGGTTCTCCAACGGCTGCAGTCAATTTCAACGGTGCCGTAGCGAACACAACGTATAATTGGACGAACAGCATACCAACTATCGGAATTCCGGCCACGGGTAGTGGAAATATTGCAGCGTTTAATGCGGTGAATAATGGTAATGCAGCCCAATTCGCACAGGTTACCATCACCCCAACCTTTATTCAAAACACCGTTTCTTGCCCTGGAGCTCCTCAAAGTTTCACGTATCAAATCAACCCAACACCAAGTGTCACGAATCCGGGATCGCAATACGTTTGTGCCAACAGTACTACCCAGCTGCTGAATTTTACGGGAACAGGAACTCAATATCAATGGACTGCAGCCAATCCTGCGATTGGAATTGCTGCCTCAGGAAACAACAGCGTTGCGCCTTTTACCGGGATGAACGCCACCAATGCTGTGGCATCATCCAACGTGACGGTAACACCTGTTTTCTTTCAAGGCATTTCGTGTCCTGGTCAAGCTCAAACGTTCACGTACTATGTGCTTCCTATACCATCCGTAGCGCCGATCAATAACCAAAGCTACTGTCCTCAAGTCGCTGTACCGGCGACTCCGATTAACGGTTCGGGAACCTCCTACAATTGGACCAATTCCAACACATCCATTGGTTTGGTGGCAAGCGGCAGTAATACCGTCAATTCCTTTAACGCAACGAATCCTGGAACACAGCCTTTAATCGGAAATGTGGTCATTACCCCGATATTTACCTTTCAAGGTCAGAGCTGCAACGGTCCTCAAGGAGGCTATACGGTTACGGTAAATCCGATACCTTATGTGAATCTACTCAACGATACGGTCATATGCAACAATCAAACCTTAGCAATCAATATTGGAACGAATATCCCTTCGAATATAGCGTGGTTTGCCACCCAGAATAACAACGTCAACGGTGAATTAACCACCACTCAAACGTCGAATAGCATCAATGATTCATTGACCAATACCAGCAGTGTACCTCAATTCGTAACCTATACCATTACACCGACGACTGCAGCAGGTTGCGTGGGTCCGGATTCCTTTGTGGTGGTCCAAGTGCAACCCGATGTGCTGTTGAACATTCCTCAGAGTTTGGAGATATGCAGCGGCTCTGGAGTGAATGCCGTATTAGCGGCCAACATTCCTTCAACCTTCTCGTGGTTCTGCACGATCAATAATCCGAACGTCACGGGAGAGTCGATTTTGACCAATACCGGAGGGGTAATCAACGACGTACTGGTCAATACCTCCAATCAAAATCAAGTGGTCGTTTATGCGGTGACACCAACTTCGGTACAAGGTAATTGTACGGGACCATCGCAAACCATTACGGTGATTGTAAAACCTCCATTAGCCTTGTTGAATCAGGATACCGTTACGATTTGCAGCAATGGAAATGTGAATTTGAACTTGGTGGCCAACACTGCCGTTACCTTCAACTGGTATGCAGATCCGAACGTGAACGTGCAAGGAGAGACCACAGCTTTGACCATATCGTCTCAAATCAACGATCAGTTGGTGAACCCTACGGGTGCAGTGCAAACGGTGCAATACCATGTCATTGGAACCTCGGTGGTGAATGGATGCAGCAGTCCGATTATTCCGGTTTGGGTTTTTGTTAACCCGACACCGGCGGTTTCTCCAAATCCTGATTTAAACCTTTGTCATAACCAATGGCAAGCTCAGGTGTTATTTAGCGGTTCGGCTGCCGGCACGTCCTACGCTTGGAATGCTGCAGGGGCAAACGTTGGTGCGCCTGCGGGGGGTATCGACTCGCTGAATGCTTTTGTGGCCAACAATCCGGGATTTGCTCCGATTAGTTCCACGGTGGTGGTTTCTCCTTTGTTTACCTTCAATGGGGTCAGCTGTCCTGGAGCCAAAGATACCTTCCAAATAGTGGTGAATCCGGAACCATCGGTATTTCCTTTGAACAACCTCGTCCTTTGCGAGGGAACGAATTCAGCGGTGGTACCGATTCTAGGACCGATTGGAGGAAGCACCTTCTCGTGGGTAAATTCCAATGCGGCAGTAGGTCTTGGTTCCACGGGTACGGGGAATATTCCTGTTTTTGTGGCCAACAATCCAACCCAAGCACCCATTCAATCCACAGTAACGGTGACGCCATTATTCGTCAATGGAAATGTGCAATGTCCCGGACAAACCACTTCTTTTACGGTGACCGTAAACCCAGCTCCGACGGTTGATACGGTTAATTTGGCGATATGTCCCGACCAAAATGTCGCATATACCCTCAATGCGGATTTGCCGAGTACCTTTACATGGTATGCGACCCCTAATCCTTTGGTGATCAATGAGACCTCGAATCCGGTTCAAATTTCGGGTACGATCAACGATAATTTGATTCAAACCACCAATACGCCTCAAACAGTACAATACAATGTAACAGCAACTACATTAGCGCACGGATGCGTTGGAAATGGAATAGTGAACGTGGTGGTAAATCCTTGGCCTACCGTGGCTTTTGCGCCACTGAACCCGCCGTATTGCGATTTAACGCCAATTGCTTTTCAGAATAATTCGGTGGGTGTTTACGACTACTTGTGGCATTTTGGAGATGGAACCAACAGTTACTTATCGAATCCATCGCATCAGTTTCCTGCGGTAGGTTCTTATAACGTGACCTTGGTGGCAACCGATCCGTTTACCGGTTGCACCGACAGTACCATGCAACCGGTGAGCATTTCTCCGAGCCCAAATCCTGGGTTCAGTTATTCGGATTCGATTGGTTGTGGTCTTTTAGACGTGGTGTTTACGGCCGATGTTTATAATCCGTCTTGGAATTACCAATGGACCTTTGGCAACGGCGCTACCACTCAGCAAGTGGGCCAGGTGGGGTATCAGTATACAACGAATGGATGTTATGATGTGAGTTTGACCGTTACCAATCCGCAAGGGTGTACTACGAACGAGACCTACCTCGATGTCATGTGCGTATATGACAGTCCGGTGGCGGTCATTGGCGCAGATCCTACATGGGTAACAACCTTGAATCCTTTGGTGGAGTTTACGAATAATTCAGAAAATGCATCTTCTTACGAATGGAACTTTGGCGACGGTTCCTACGGTTATGGGTTTGAACCTACGCATTTGTTTCCTGCGGAAGCAGCGGATTATTTGGTATCCATGACGGCTATGAATGAAGTGGGTTGTAGTGATACAGCCTATGTAAGCATTCACGTGGAGGAAAACTTGATTTATTACGTTCCGAATACCTTTACGCCCAACGACGACGAGAAAAACCAATTTTTCCAACCGATTATTTCTCAAGGGTATAAGCCTGGAACCTATTGGTTTAGGATTTACAACCGCTGGGGAGAGTTGATTTTCGAATCCCGTGACCAAGCGATTGGATGGGACGGAGGCTACGGCCCGAATAGCGTGAACTGTCAATCAGGAACGTACACGTGGGTATTGAATTTCCAGGTCTTGCAAACGCAAGAGGACAAAGAATTTGTAGGCCACGTGAATTTGATAAAATAATGTTTTCCCTGGGTGCGCCCTTCGATATGATTCGACCCTTCTATATACTCAGGGGAGTCCAGTTCATCACTAGCGACTCAGGGACCGGCACCCAGTGAAAGCCCCCCTCAAACCACCAGCTCTTTTCCGCACTTGAAATGTACATTGTGAAAGGCAGATGCAAGCTGTCCCTATTGGTTCATGATAAAATCATGCATGTTTTCTCGGTGAATAAACTGAAGGTTACTTGAAGGGTAAGCATTGGTAAAGGTTTTTGAAAAACGGTATTTCATTTCAGGTTTCCATTTAAACTCATAAGCATGCAACCGGCCATCGAATTCTTCGATATAATCGATTTCTTGCTTTTCTTTGGTGCGCCAGAAATAAATATTGGTATGGTGATGTCCATATAGATTTCGTTTTTGGCGCTCCGATACTAAATAGTTTTCCCAAAGTGCCCCGATATCTTGCCGTCCTTCTAACAGTTGAAACGAAGAAATTAAAGCATTGCGAATACCGTTGTCATAAAAATAAATTTTTTTCGACGCTTTCAATTCGTTGCGTAAATTTCTACTGAAAGAGCTCAATCGAAAGATTACGAACGATTTCTCTAACAATTGGATATACGATTCTACGGTTTTACTATTTAACCCAATGAGGTTTCCAATCTCGTTGTACGATACTTCATTACCCACTTGATACGCCAAGGCCTGAAGTAATTTTACTAGTTTTTCTGGTTTTTTTATGTCTTCGAGCATTAATAAGTCCTTATACAGAAAACTATCTGACAATGATTTTAAGCGCTCTATTTCATTTCCAGGGTGCATAATAACCTCGGGATACATACCGAATACCAAGCGATGAGAAAGCATCCTTTGCTCTACCAATTCATGGGTGTGTTTCACCATTTCACCATACGAAATCGGAAATAAGTGGAACTCAAATTTTCTGCCAGTCAACGGTTCATTGGTTTTATTTTTAAGTTCAAATGCTGAGGAACCGGTGGCAATTACTTGAATCTCTGGGTAGTTGTCGATTAATAATTTCAATGCTAACCCGATGTTGTCAATTTGCTGAGCCTCATCAATGATTACCAGTTTCTTATTTCCGATCAACGCTTTGAGTTGTGTTGATGTAGGTTGGTTGAATCGTTCTTTGATATCATATTCATCGGCATTTAACCACAATGATTCTTCTCGATTTGCTTCAAACAAGCTTTTTAACAAGGTTGTTTTACCTGTTTGTCTTGCCCCTAGCAGCGTTATCACCTTTCCTTGGAATAACTTCCGCCGGAGGTTTAATGAAATTTCCCGTTCAATCATGCGGTTCCTTTCTTCAAAAATACAACCTTTTTGGAATAGAATCCAAAAAAATCATAACTTTTTTGGAATAGAATCAAAAAAAGAGGGTTTTTTTAATGAGCTTTCAAATCACTCATAGATGTGCTGATAAGGTGGATTTACCACGGTTTTTAATTGAGTTTTAAAGGCTTATTGTTTAAGTTGGTGATTTTATTGAGGCGATCCAAGGTCTTTATCGCTTAAATTTAATTTCTGCCCAAAAGCCTAAATCAATCAATGCTCACGTCCAAACGCCTTCTGGTGCATCACGAACATAACTTTTGGATCGTAAAAAAGCAGATTTAAAAAATATCCCATCCATGCCTATGTTCTCTATTAATTCAATGGATACAAAGCAATCGTTCTTAACATAAATATTCCATTCCGTAACATCGATTTCTATGCCTCCTTTTGGAGGAATACCGCAGAAATAAATGGGATCACTGAGTAAACCCCTGCCCGGTAAATCATTTTCGAATGCATATATATTCGTCCTGAATTTTACGGTGTCGGATGGATTCCCTACAATGTTAAAATGAAGTTTGGTGATGAGACCTTTCTTTTTTTTGTTGTGTCTTAAAACGGTCCCCATTTCTGCGCCAATACTTTTGCTTTGAAATCCAGCAATCATCATGGTTGATTTAACATTATTTCCTGTTGCTAAAATCTTGTATTTTCCTGCCATAACAACCACTTCTTGTCGTTCTTTGCTTTCTGGACTTAGCTCTAACCTTAAGTTCACTTGCGGTAAGAAATAGATTCTGCAGTGGGCTATCAAAAATTTAATTTTTTCAAATCCAATTGCCGAAACCATTAGGGTGTCATTCTCGGATAAATGGGTAAGGTCTATTCGAAAATAACCATTTGAATCGGAGACGACGCCTTTGTTTTGATGTAGAATAGCAAGTCTTGCGTAGGCGATGGGTAAACCCGTATCTAATTCCACGATTTGTCCTTTTAACCATTGACCGTTTGCCAAATGGTTGAAAAGAGCAATAGAGATTATGAGTAAGAACGTCTTCATCAACTTACTGTTTGATATGTGCACTGTTCTATAAATTTACGTTAATTATCTTCCAACAGGACTTTATAATTCCTACCCTCAAACCACCAACTCTTTTCCGCACTTGAAATGGCCTTCGGGGCATTCTTTTTTTCCGTGCAAGCCGCACGGACGGCACGCCAGCCCATTTACTTCTTTGACCTCCGAATCATCCGATAAGGGACCAAAGCCAAAGTCGGTAACCGTAGAGCAAAAAAACGCCGTTACAGGGGAGTTAACCGCTGACGCGAAATGTAAAGGACCCGAATCGTTGACATAATTTCGCACCGCTCCTTTCATGAGGGCGATCGATTCCATGAGCGAAAGTTGACCCGCCAAATTCACGGTTCGTCCTGTACTTTTTGTGTTGATGGTTTCGCACAATGTATGGTCACTTGGTCCGCCCAATAGGTAGATCACATGATCTTGTTTTTTTGAAAGCTCCACCCATTGCTCCATTGGAAGTTGCTTTGTTGCCCACACCGAGGAAGGCGCGAAACACACGTACGGTTCCTGCTGAAAGGCCTGAACTTTTTGCCGTGCGTTTTCACTTGGAAATAAACTCGGTTTGGCCTTTCGTTCAATGCCCAAAGCCGATACCAAGGTGAAATTTCGGTCGGTTTCGTGGATGCCTTGCATGACCGGATGGGGCAGCCGTAGCGTGTAAAACCGCGACCATGGATTTTTATCAAAGCCTACCAAGGTTTTACCTCGGCTCAGTACGGCAAGGAGACCAGAAGAAAAGAACCGGTGAATGTTGATGATATGGCTGTATTTTTCCCTTCGATTCTCGCGAATTAAGCGCTTTATTTCCCGCCATTTTCGCTGCTTGTCGAAGGTTTTCACCTTCCGGATGGAGGGATGATCCAACAACAAGGTTTCATGTCCCTTTTTTACCAATACGTCAACCGTTGCCGTGGGAATCTGCTCTTTAATGGAATTGATCAAGCTGGTGGCTAATACCACATCGCCCAAGAAAGCGGTTTGTATCACGAGCACTTTAGCCTCCTTATCGAATAACATAGACCTCCCCTCGTTTGATGTATTGATTTCCTGCTGCGTCGTAGAATTCCATGACGTAAATGTACATGTCGTTGGGTACTAATTCGTCTTTTGATCCGTATTTCCCGTTCCATCCTTGGTTGAAGTCGCTGGTTTGAAATACGATATTGCTCCAGCGGTTCATGATCGTCATAGAGAACTTGGTGGGGTCTACGTTGATTGCAACGGGTTTGAATACGGTATTTATTCCGTCGGGTACGATGGAATTAGGGATATGGATGATGGGCGGATAGATCAAGCAGATTTCATTGCTGCGGGACTGCTCCTGGATTCCGTAATTGTTCAATATTTCGTGCGCTTCCACCACGTAGCATATTTGCCCGGGAAAATCCCCCGAATTTACACTGTCTTCGAAGCTGAATTGTCCCGGAGGCAGGGTCGCAATCAAGGTCAGGGCTCCTCCTGCATCTTCGCGGTATACCTCGTAATGGTCCACTCCAACCTCGAACCCGAGGTAGGGGGTCCAGTTGAGGGTATTGATTTGCTGTTCGCTCTTAGCGAAACCTTGGCAAAGAATGGTGGTTGCGGTGTTGGATGCTTGCCCAACGGCACCACAGGTATCGATATAGCGCGAACGGTAGGTATTGGTTTGGTTTTGGACGTCGGCACCGAGGTCGGTGTAACTTGCAACATTGCTACTCACATTCGCCGTACCGATTACGCTAAAATTCCCTGGACTGGTTTCCTTTTCAATTTGTACTTGCTGGATGCCTGCATTTTGGTCTACGTATACCCCGATGTTGACGTCCGTTCCGTTGACACTGGCCGCGGTTAGGTAATGGTAGGCCGGTTGTCCGGGTAAGGGCACCACAAACGTAAACGGGTTCGATAAGACACTGTTTCCATTGCTCAGGTAAGCACGCACATACAAGGTGTAGGTATTTCCGCCGAGCACGTTTACGCTCGCATTCAGGGCGGTGGTATTTCCCAAGGGAACAAGGGCACCGTTATCCAAAGAGAGTATTTCAAATCCGCTAACCGACCATCCTTGGTAGTTGCTCCAAGTCAAATCGATGGACTGGTTGCACGCATTCACCCCGCC
>CANMUN010000073.1 GCA_947500875.1 Flavobacteriales bacterium
CGAACGATCCGCGTTTCAAGTCCGTGATAGGTGTGGTAGGCCATGGTCATAGCCTCTTGAAAACGCTTGGCCTCGTCGTAAACTCCTCGGGGACCTACCGGATTCACATTACCCCAATACGTTTCTTTTTGAGGGTGAACCTCGGGGTCTCCGTAGACTTCGGAAGTAGAGGCAATCAGAATTCTTGCTCCTTTTTCTTTGGCCAAACCAAGGCAATGATGGACCCCTAAAGAACCTACCTTGAGGGTTTGAATCGGGATTTTTAAATAATCAATGGGACTTGCCGGTGAGGCAAAATGGAGGATGTAATCCAATTCACCAGGTATATGAATGAATTTTGACACGTCTTGCCGATAAAACTCAAATTGTTCCAAGGGCATGAGGTGTTCGATATTGGACATTCGACCGGTGATCAAATTGTCCATAGCAATGACATGAAATCCTTCAAGAATGAAACGATCACACAAGTGCGAACCTAAAAATCCCGCGGCGCCGGTAATGAGTACTTTTTTTCGTTGCATCATCTTCCTATGCTAAAGTAATCAAATCCAAGGGTTTCCATTTCTTCGGGTTCAAAGATGTTCCTGCCATCAAACACTGCGGTTGTTTTCATCAAAGAGCGCATTTTGTCGAAATCGGGGCTGCGAAATACGGACCACTCGGTGCAAATCACCAAAGCATCCGCCCCTTCGAGTGTTTCATAAGGATTCTTGCAATATTCCAGGGAATTCCCCATTTCCAACGCCACATTTTCCATGGCCTCAGGATCATAAGCCTTTACGTTAACGCCCATCGGCAAGAGTTCTCTAAGCAGAAAAAGGGCAGGTGCCTCGCGAATGTCGTCGGTGTCCGGCTTGAAACTTAAACCCCAAAACGCGAGCGTTTTTCCCGACAAATCGTTGTTAAAATATGCTTTAATTTTCGGTAAAAGCGCAAGGCGTTGTTGCTGATTGACGTGCATGACTGCTTCTAAAATCTGAAAATCATATCCTTCGGACTGACCGCTGTAATGCAAGGCTTGTACGTCTTTTGGAAAGCAGGAGCCTCCATAACCGATCCCGGGAAACAGAAAGCGTTTGCCGATGCGGTCGTCGGAGCCGATGCCCAAACGTACGGCATCCACATTGGCACCAACGCGTTCGCAAAAATTCGCGATTTCGTTCATAAACGTGATTTTGGTAGCCAAGAAGGCATTGGCAGCATATTTCGTTAGCTCGGCGGACTTTTCATCCATGATCAAAATTGGATTGCCTTGACGAACGAACGGTTTGTATAGGTTCTCCATCACCTTAACGGCTTTGTCGTCACTTGAACCAATCACAATGCGGTCGGGTTTCATGAAATCGCTCACGGCAAAACCTTCCCGAAGAAACTCCGGGTTTGATACCACGCTGAAAGGCTGGGTCGCTGTTTTTTCAATGCATTGTCGAACCTTCTCCGCGGTTCCCACAGGCACGGTGCTTTTATCCACAATGACGGTATAGGATTTCAGCAACGGACCCAAATCGTTGGCGACTGCCAAAATATACTTTAAATCGGCTTGTCCATCGGCGCCAGGAGGCGTTGGCAAGGCTAAAAAAATGACTTCCGCCCCTTCAATGCCCTCTTTCAGGTCTGAGGTAAAAAACAGGCGCTGCTCTTGAAGGTTTCGTTCGAGCAAGGCGGATAAGTTAGGTTCATAAATGGGGGTAATACCTTGCCGTAACAGCTCCACCTTGTTTTCGTCGATATCGACACAACTCACGGTGTTGCCTGTTTCCGCTAGGCACGTTCCTGTGACCAAACCAACATAACCGGTTCCAATGATGGCAATTTTCATGAATTAAAAGAAGGATTGAACGGTGGAACAAATGTAGGCTAACTGATCTGGTTGCATTTCGGTATGCATGGGCAGGCTAATCACTCGTTCCGTGAGAAAATCCGTAACAGGAAGATTCAAGGAACCTAAATGGAAGGAGGCGAACATTTTCTGACGATGTGCAGGAACGGGGTAATAAATCATGCTCGGTATCCCTTTCTCCTCCAAAAATACATGCAAAGCATCCCGCGATTGCGGAGGAACTTGGAGGGTGTATTGATGAAAAACATGGTTTGAATAAGCTGCTCTTGCGGGAATGCTTACCCCATGTAATCCACCAAAAGCTTCATCGTAATCGTCGGCTAAATTCTGACGTGATTCAATGTACCAATCCAACTGCCGCAATTTAACCCTTAAAACGGCTGCTTGAAGCGCGTCTAAACGCGAGTTGCACCCCACCTCGTCGTGGTAATAACGCTTGCTCTGGCCGTGGTTAGCAATTCTGCGGAGGGTTTGAGCCAAATCGTCGTCGTTGGTCATCATCGCTCCTCCGTCGCCAAAGCAACCCAAATTCTTGCTGGGAAAAAATGAAGTACAACCAACATGCCCAATGGTACCCGTTTTTTGAACCTTACCGGAAGAGAAGGAGTAATCGCACCCGATGGCTTGCGCATTGTCCTCAATCACCTTGAGTCCGTGCTTATCTGCAAGGACCATGATTGCTTCCATATTCGCCGCCTGTCCGTACAAATGCACCGGCACAATGGCTTTTGTTTTGGGGGTAATGGCCGCTTCGATAGAAGCTGTATCGATGCAAAAAGTTGAAGGATCAACTTCAACAAAAACGGGAATTAACCCCAATAAAGCTATCACTTCGGTGGTTGCAATGTAAGTAAAGGAGGGGGTAATGACTTCGTCTCCGGGTTTTAGCCCTAAGCCCATCATGGCCATTTGTAAGGCGTCTGTACCGTTCGCGCAGGGAATGACGTGTTTCACCTCCAAGTGCTCTTCTAATTCACGTTGAAAAGCTTGAACTTCCGGCCCATTGATGAATTGTGCCTTCGTGACCACTTCTTGCATTGCGGCATCAATAGCGGGTTTGATTTTCTCATATTGGGACACAAGGTCCACCATTTGGATTTTCTTCATGCCGTAAAATATGAACAAATTTAGGGATTTTAAACGAGCTAAAGAAAGGAAAAAGCCCATGAGAACTGATGTTGAACAAAAAGTACGTAAATTTAACCGTGCGATTATTTGTTTTTTTCATTGGCTGGAGTCTTGCTCAAATTCATGCTCAACCTTTTTCTTTGGACACTGCCGTAGAATCCAAAGTATTGGCTGCTGTGCATTACGGTACCGGATGGACTGGAGGGGATTTGGTGAACCGTTATGGCTACATCAACCTGGTTGGTTTCAGCGCAGGCTTCAAACTGACCAACAATTGGTTTTTTCAAACCGATGCGTCATTTCTGTTTGGTTCGCAAGTTAAGATTCCTGGATTGTTGGACGGGATAACGGACAGTTACGGCAATATTACAGATGTCAACGGAGATCCCGCCGCTGTCAACATTTTGTGCCGAGGCCTTGCGACCAACGTACAGGTTGGAAAAATCATTCCCTTGTCAAGATTTCAACGAAACTCCGGGTTGATGTTGCATGCTGGAGCGGGTTATTTAAACCACCGAATAAAAATTGAAACACAGACGCAAGTGGTCCCCATGATTGAATTGGACTACAAAAAAGGTTATGATCGCCTTACCTCGGGCGTAAGCCTGATGCAATTCATCGGTTATGCACACATGGCAAGGAGCAGTTTCTACAATTTTTACGGTGGATTTTATTGCATGCAAGGATTCACCAGGGAACGGAGAACGGTATATTTTGATCAACCCAATGTGCCGGTTTCTACGAAAACACGTTTGGACCTTTTGGTTGGGCTCAAATTTGGGTGGTTCATTCCATTCTACTCCACCCGAAAGGATTATTACTACGAATATTAATGCACTTTTTCTACAACTTATCCATCCGCCTTTTTGGACTTGCCATATTGGTTGGTGGAATGTTTAATCTTAAAATTCGCAAGCGAAAAAAACTTCAAGGTCAATGGAAATCCTACCTTCCTGATCAGCCGGTCGATTTGTGGATGCATTGCGCTTCCCTAGGAGAGTTCGATCAAGGTCTTCCCCTGCTATGGGAATACCGTAAAATGTATCCCGAGGCACGCATCATGGTCAGTTTTTTTTCCCCTTCAGGATTTGAACATTTCAACAAACGACACCACTGCGTAGATGTTGCGTGTATTCTCCCTCTAGATACTCGAAAAAATGCCCAAATCTTTCTCGAAATAACCCAACCGAAAACCGTGATTTATGTGAAATACGAACTTTGGTTAAATTTCCTTTTTGCGGTTCAACAACGAAAAACACCCCTTTACGCAGTGGCCGCAGTGTTTCGCAAGGATCATCTCATGTTCAAACCACTGGGTGGAGTATTCCGAAATGCCATGAAAGGTTTTACCCATATTTTCGTCCAAAACGAAGCTTCGCAAAATCTACTGCATCGCATTGGAATTCATCAAGTGAGTGCCGTAGGTGACCCGCGTTTCGACAACGTTATGCTGCAAAAAAATACTCCTAGGCAAGACCTTAAACAGGATAAAAACCTGAAGATATTAAATGATATTTGCGAAAATAAAAAGGTTTTGGTAGTTGGTAGCAGTTGGCAGGCGGAAGAGCAGCTGTTGCATAATGTGCTGCATCAATTGCCGTTCGAAATGGTCCTGCTTGCTCCGCACGACATTGGCTCGAAGCACTTGTACGATGTTGAAACCTTGTTTGGAGAAGAGTGTCACCGCCTGAGTAAAATGGAATTTTACCGCAACGAGCGCATCATTTTAATAGATAGCATTGGCTTATTAACCTCCCTTTACGGATTGGGAAATTTAGCATTAATCGGAGGAGGATTCACAGGTAAACTGCATAACATTCTTGAACCAGCGGTTTACGGTCTACCCATAATATTCGGTCCAAAATATGATCGATTTCCTGAAGCCAGCTTATTCATTGAGCAAGGGGTTGCTGATAGTTTTTCGAACGAAGCTGAATTAATAGCAGCGGTGGACCGAATGATACAAGACCTAGAAGAACGGCAAAAGACTGCTTTGAATTTAATGCAACAACAATGCGGGGCAACACATCGAATAATGGACCATATCCTTAATACGCCCGTTCATCGCGTTGCTCCATCCAGTTGATAAAGGCTTTGTTAACAACTTTATTGCCACCGGGAGTAGGATAATCTCCCGAAAAATACCAATCCCCTAAATGGTCGGGGCATGCCTTGTGGACGTTTTCAATTTTTTGAAAGACCATTTTCAGGTTGGCTTTTAAATCGGATGGTTTGAGTAGTTCAGCAATTCGATCGGAAATTTCTTCGTCGCTAAAAGGCTCATAAATGCGCTTAACAGCATTTATTACCTCCTCTTTCGGCAAGAGCAATTGATGCTGACATAAACGATATACCTCCTGAATAAGATTCTCCATCCCCCGTTCTTTGAGCAAAGAAATGGCGGCATTGAACGCCACAAAATCACCCAATTTTGCCATATCGATGCCGTAGCAATCAGGATAACGAATTTGAGGGGCAGAAGAAACCACCACAATGCATTTTGGCTCCAATCGATCAAGCATTCTTAGAATGCTTTTTTTAAGGGTGGTACCCCGCACAACGCTGTCATCAATTACCACCAAATTATCCTGTCCGGGCTGAATGGAACCATAGGTTACATCGTAGACATGAGCCACCAAATCGTCGCGCTCTGAATCCTGCGTAATAAAGGTTCGCAATTTTGCGTCCTTGATGGCAATTTTTTCGATACGGGTTCGGCCTTCTAGAATTTTGGAAATCGTTTCTTGGTTGGAACCGTTTCCCAAGGCCAAAATTCGTTCCGCTTTTTCCAAATTATGCAACCCTTCAATGGCCTTTATCATTCCATAAAAGGAAACCTCGGCAGTATTGGGTATGTAGGAAAATACGCTTCGTTCGATATCACCACCTATGGCCTCAACAATTTGCGGAGCCACCAGTTGACCGAGCATTTTTCGCTCCTTGTAAATTTCACCATCCGAACCTCTGGAGAAATAAATGCGCTCAAAAACGCATTTTCTTAACTTTTTCTGCGTTAAAATGGCCTTTTCCTCAACGTGCCCATTGGTTTGAATTATTAAGGCACTCCCAGGCGTTAGTTCACGTACTTCTTCGAATTTAACATTGAACGCGGTTTGAATAACCGGTCTCTCGGAAGCTACCACTACCACCTCATCGTTTTCAAAATAAAAGGCAGGTCGAATTCCGGAAGGATCGCGTAGAATGAACGCTGCCCCATGACCGATTAAACCGGCCATAACATACCCACCATCCCACTTTTTAGCAGCCCTTTCCAATACCTTCGAAATATCCATTTTTTCGCGAATATGTTGAGATATTTGCGATTTATCATAGCCAAGCTGCTTATATTCCGCATAAATCCGTTCGTTTTCTTCGTCTAAAAAATGACCAATTCGTTCCAATACCGTGACCGTATCGGACATCTCTTTCGGATGTTGTCCCAAGGCCACCAAGGATTCAAACAGTTCGTCAACGTTGGTTAAATTGAAATTGCCCGCAAGCACTAAATTCTTGGTCATCCAGTTGTTTTGCCGCAAAAAAGGATGGCAATTTTCAATGGCGTTTTGTCCAAAGGTGCCATAACGCAAATGCCCCAGAAAAACCTCACCCGTAAAGCCTGCGTTTTGCTTTAAAAATTCAACATCCTTCAGTTTTTCGGGACGCTTTCGCTCAATCGACTGAAAGCGCTCAAATACCTGTTCGAAAAGGTCTTGAATGGGATTGGGTTTAACCGATCGAGCCCGACTAATGTACCTTTGACCAGGAGCAACATTCAGTTTTATATTCGCTAAACCTGCACCGTCTTGACCGCGGTTATGCTGTTTTTCCATGAGCAATTGCATTTTGTGCAAGCCATAAAACGCAGTTCCGTACTTTTCAAGGTAAAAGCTCAGGTCTTTTTTTAAGCGAAGAAAAGCTATTCCGCATTCGTGTTTAATGGCATCGCTCATGGCAATGCGAATTTAGCTAAAGGTCTAGCATTGGATGCTTTATTGTTAATTAAAAGCCGAAATCGTTCATAACTTAATGACCGCCAGGTTGGCAGCATTTCGGTAAAAGCAATACCGCATTGGGGTCAGCCTTCAATTCATCGGCATCGTACCCCACTTTTGACAAGGCTTGACGCAAGGCGCTAGCGTTGTTTTTTTTACGCTTGAAGATTACCGTTGCGATTTTTGTTTCCAAATCCAATTCGGCATACTTGACCCCCTTCTGGTAATTTAGGGTGGATTCAATCCTTTGCTTGCAATCCTGGCAAAGCGCAGAAGTTTTAATGTATAGCGTATCCAAAGGTCTTTTTTGACTAAAAGCCATGCTGCCTAAGCATAAAAATAAAAGACTAATGATTGTTTTCATGATTTTTTTTGTTTTAAAATAAACGTTAATCCGCCGTAAATGTTAACGCCGGTAATTGGCCCCCAAACCATCGTTGCATCAAAACCAGGATCTTGAGCGTTGCTTGCGAAGAGGATTGGGTTCGGTTGTTTTATGTTCAGTAAATTCTCCACGCCTAAATATACTTTTATTTGTTTGAATTGGTGGGCAATTTGGCCAAAAACAAAAGGATACCAAGGCGAATGGTGGTCCGAGCCTCCCTCTGAAGCGTACCCGATGGGCATGCGCATGGGGCCGACCAGGTTACAGGTTAAGTCTGCCTGCCAGCGTTTATTCAACGATGCCCAGGACATCGTAGTTAAAATCCGATGCGTTGGAACCATGGTCTGCTGCTGACGGGTACCGTTGAATAATGCAGTTACCTTAAGATATTTGTACGCTGCTCGTAGGCTCCATTGTTTTGAAAGTGCGGCGTCCAATTCGGTTTGCACGGCCAAGGACGCTGATTGATTTTCCAAATAATTAAAAACTAGAAATTCCTCCGAAACATCCCGATCAACGACCAATTGGCGTTCGAACCAAGTATAGTAAATATCAGAAGTGAGGGTTACCTTTCGACGGAAACATTGAAATTCTGTCGCTAAAGAACCACCAACATTCCACGATATTTCTGGCAATAATTCAGCGGGTAAAACCCAATACTTATTGCTCGCCATTAGGGCGTTATTCTCGATTAAATAATTAGGTGACCTCCAACCTCTCCCAGAAGTAATACGCACATCCGTTTTTGGAGTAAGGGCAAATTTCAGGTGCATTCTGGGTATAAAAACAGCACCGAATAAGGAATGATGATCCCACCGTAAGCCCGTTTGCCAAGATAATCGGTTCAATTTAAGGGCGTATTCCGAGAAAAAACCGGAGGTCAGTTCGAAACGATCGAGCATGTGGTAATCCGCCCTTTGATCTAATGACAGAGCATTTGCAGATGCCCCGGACTTCAGTTGATGCTTACCGTCTTTGCTTGAGCGATCGTAATTGATGGAAATGAAATAGCGTTTTTCATTGCCAAAAATCTGCCGTTGGCCTCCTAAGGCGTTCCCACCAAAATATCCTTGTGCATTATGGAATTTGAGTTGCTGAATTATTCCCAGAGATTCGCCTTCTCGCTTGCCAAAGAAACCCGTTTTTGCGGTGAACTCCAGGTGCCGGTTGGCCAACTCCATATGGAAAGGGAAAAGAAGCGGAGAAAAAGGAGATTGACCGGCAAAGCGATGATCGGAATAGCCGAACAGGGCTAATTGCGCCTCCATTCTCTTACCGTTGTATTGCCAGCGGTTCATGGCCGAAAAGTTCTGATAAAGGGGTAAATCCAA
>CANMUN010000074.1 GCA_947500875.1 Flavobacteriales bacterium
GAATAAAGATGCGTTGATTTGATAAACAACTCAATAGATCCCAATCCTTTATTTGCAGAACTCAACTTAGATACGCTGATGTCCGCGGCTACACCAAACCGAAAGTTTGAGGCTTTGTAATTGACGTTCAAGGTTACAGCGTCGTTCCAACGATAAAAAGCCCCGTAGTTCATGGTTTTAGATTTCAAAATATTGGTAATGTCCGAACCATTCCTTAGGATATTCTCAAACATGACTCCTGCAATAATATTGCTGTTAGGGCCATTTTTAAACGCCATGAACTGCGGTTGAATGCGCAAATCCTTACGGTTCAAAGACAAATCTACCCCTCCGTTTATCACCAATTGATCATACATCCGTCCTCCCGTTTCGGTGAAACTGAATTTCGGTTTGTTCACGTGGTTTAGAGCAGCACCTCCGAAAAATCGTGATTTATTTCGGGTGGTATATTGATAATGTATACCGGTGTTCACGTTAAATGCTGCATTGGAACTACGGCTAAGATTGTCATTGATGTAAATGGGGTCATTGACATTCCCGCTGTAATTCCAACCCGTCCAGTTCGATTCCCATGAAGGTAGCGTTGGGTCATACCCAACCAAGATCATTCCCGCAGAGGCCCCGATCGTCAGTTTCGCAAATTGATCCAATTGAATAGAATAGTTGATGGGTGCGTTGATTTCAGTGTGCATTAATTTGCTTTCACCCATTCCCTCATTGATCGCAGTTAATCCAATTCCAAAGTGGTTCTTACTCATTGGACCATCCGAAATTTTGAATTCAGCAATCAGGCTGTTGGTTCGAATTTTGGTCCCGTTCATGGGGATGTTTTGCATTTTAAATCCCGTGCAAAAACTAAAATCCTCAAATCCTGAAGCGATGGTCGCAGGATTGAACAAACCCGGAGTTTGGTAAAAAAGACTCGAATTGTGAGCGTATTGAGCTAAAGACGTTCCAACGAATGATGTTAATACGAATAGGAAGAGGTTCTTCATCTTGTCTAAAGTTTATTTATAAAGCATTACGTTACCGTTGATGGATCCCGTTAATCCATTAATTAAGCGATAATCTAACTTGTAAGGGAAATTGCCTACATTCAATGCTTTTCCCTTGAAAGTACCGTCCCAGCCTTCGCTTGGATCAGTTGAACGAAACACCAATTGTCCGTAACGGTTGAAAATCTGAAAATTCATTGAGGCAATGGCGCCACCATCACCGTCATAGCCGTTAGCGTAATTCATGTCCTTGTCGACATTGGTAACAACTCGTAAGACATCGTTTACACCATCACCGTTGGGTGAAAATGCATCAGGGACACTGATCAAAACGGAATCCCTGAATCGAACATTGATAAAAACCGTATCGGATGCAATACATCCTTCCGGTGAGATGTTGTTCAAAATGTAATAGGAATCAAAAAACGGAGTAACAATTACCGTGTCGCAAATACCCACAACATCTCCGAAACACCAAACATCGTTACCTCCGTTCGGGGTTTCCCAAACCAACGAATCTCCTGCGGCGTAACCGTAAGCAACAATTACTGCGCCTGAAGTAGGTTGTCCACTTGGCCACATGCCACCGTACATAGAAATCAGGGTGTCGTCGATGGGAACGCCACCGATGGTATCCAATAGTCCAATACTAATGGTTGGAACGGAACCAACCGTGATTTGCTGACTTGCAGAACTTGTAGCGCCGTTAGCATCGGTAACAGTCAATAGCAGCGTGTAGGTTCCTGCGGCAGCAAAACACACCTGACCTGGATTCATGCCGCTGTAAAAAGAAGGTGTTCCGCTCGGAAATGACCAGCTGCTCGAAACAACGTCGTTGGAAGAATTGTTTTCAATGTCGATGCAATCTCCTTCACAAATAACGTTATCGGATATAGCAAAACTCGCTGTGGGTTGAGCCACTGCTGACGAAATAAGCCCTAAAACTAACGAAAGAAAGATATATTTCATGTGCACAATGCGTTAAAGTTCGACGAAGATAATAAAAACTCAACAAATTGCATTATTTCATGGAATTTTCAAGAGGTCAATAATCTCGGATGCTTTGTCAATGTCGTGCACCCTCAAAATATTGGCGTTTTTCATGAGCGCAAGCGTGTTCAATATGGATGTGCCGTTCAAGGAATCCTCGCTGGTTTGATGCAGTTTTTTGTAAATCATGGATTTGCGAGAAAACCCGCACAGGATAGGGAATCCCAATAAATGAAACATGCTTAGATTGTTAAGAAGTTCAAAGTTCTCATCAAGCGATTTTGAAAATCCAAAGCCGAGATCCAGGATAATGTCTTTTACGCCCGCCTCTTTAATTTTTCGTATTTGTGCTGAAAGTTCAAATAAAACATCCGTGGTAACATTTTCATATTCCGTGGATTCATGAAGGTTATCCGAGAATCCGCGGGAATGAACTAAAATGTATGGGGCATTGAAGTTAGCACAAACTTGATGGATTTGCGGTTGATTTCTCCCACCCTCAACATCGTTGATGATGTCGGCACCGTTTTTCAGCGCATACTCCGCCACCTCGGGAAGACTGGTGTCGATGGAAACGAACAATTCTGGAAAATGCCCATGGATTCTTTCCAAATAAGGAGCTAAGCGTACGATTTGCTGTGCCGCTGAAACGGTTTCATATCCCGGGCGCGTTGAATGCGCACCTATATCAACCATTCGAACGTTTTTTTCAAGGCAATTTCTTGCAAACGCATCTAAATCCGTGATGCTTTGGATACGGCTTTTCTCGTGGAAGGAATCTGGGGTAGTATTGACGATCGCCATGATGAGCGGTTCCTCTAACGAAACTAATTTATTCCTCAACCGAAGGGTATGATTTGAGCGGAAATGTTTAACTTCAACGCCGAAAAGATTGGAATTGCTCATGCCAGATACCTTAAGTTCATTTACAAATATAACTGCTTTGTGCAGGGAAATCTATTTAAATAAGTCAAAAGATTATGGTACTGCGTGGCGTATTCTTCGTCCCGTGGGAATTGCAGACCAGCTCTACATTAAAGCAAACCGAATTCGTACCATCCAAGAGAACGGTGCGAGTTTGGTCGGAGACGGAGTTGAGGGTGAATTCATGGCTATTGTTAATTACTGCATTATTGGGTTAATTCAATGGAATGCAGCGGAAGGTCTTTCGCTCGAGTTGGATGAGGAAGAGGCCAGAAAGTTGTACGATAAATACCTGGAGGAGGCTATTTCTTTGATGGTTAAAAAGAACCACGATTACGGAGAAGCATGGCGGTCCATGCAAGTAGAATCGCTCACGGATTTAATTTTAATGAAAATCTATCGCATCAAACAGATTATTACCAACGAAGGAAAAACGATCGCCTCGGAAGGGATTGATGCCAATTATTACGACATGCTCAATTATGCAGTCTTTGCGCTCATACATCTCGGTGTTAAATAAATGTTAGCTCTTTCCTTCGCTTTGGGGTGTTTCCTATTTTTGAAAATGTAAAACGCAGCACATGAACGCATTAAAAAAATACGGTCCGTGGACCATTCGAGCGATTATTTCCTTTGTCTTTTTTCTTTCCGCTATCGCGAAACTCTATCCAAAACCTTCTTATGCATTAACCTCTTTTGAGGTACACCAATTAGAACCTATGGGGATTCCATTGGAAATAGCAGCTTATCTTTCCCGTTTTTTAATTGGGATAGAATTTGCCATCGCAATCCTATTGCTCTTGCCTTTTTTTCTTCGTAAAATTATCATTCCAGCCACTGTCTTGATGCTCGTAGTGTTCATTGTGGAACTTTTCTATGAAATATTTTCTTCCGGTAATCAGGGGAATTGCGGTTGCTTCGGTACGCTGATTGAAATGACACCTCTAGAGGCTTTGATTAAAAATGTGATTTCAGTAGGTTTGCTGTTGGGGTATTATTGGTTAGATAAGAAGGAAGAAATCCTTTCGTTTGACTTGCGCTCCCGTGCACATTTCTCCGCCATTTTCAATGTATTAACCGTTTCCATTTTCGGTGTTTTTCTTGCCGCCCCCATCCGTCGCGAGGCGCCCACTACGGCTCCGGTGGTTCCCGTTGAAAAAACCATGGAGGATTCGGTTACTGCTCAGAAAAAAGATACTGCTGTTTCGGTACAACTAAAAAATGCCGATACTTCTAAGGTGGTGAAACCGCTGGAGCCGAAAGAAGTTTTGTCGGGTTTTGAAACCTTGTTCCCCAACATTAACAAAGGAAAACAGATTTTGTGCTTTTTCGCTCCCGGATGCGACCATTGTCGTGCCACGGCTAAAGCCATTACAGCCCTTAAAAAGTCAAACAAACAATTTCCTCCTGTGAACATTATTTTTATGGATGAAGAACCGGAGTTGATTCCCGATTTTTTCAAATACGCTGGGTCGGAATATACCTACTCAGTGATGGATATTATCAAGTTCTGGAAGACCTTGGGTAGCGGCAAGGAAGTTCCTGGAGTAATGTACCTGTGGAATGGTAATCTGCAAAAATTTTATCAAGGAATTGATAAAGAGCAATTTAACAGTTCAGACTTTAAAAAAGTTCTTAACAAAAGGTTCTCGTAAGCCGATTTAGGGTACTTTTAGACATGTCGAAAAAGTACATAATTGGTGCTAATTGGAAAATGAATTTATCGTTGAGTGAAGCCTCACAATTATTTCATTCGCTTTCCGATGCAATTTTACCCAACGAACAACGAGAGGTCTTAGTTTTTATTCCTCAGCCTTTTTTAGGAGTCTTTGAGTCGAACCATCGAATTACCCTAGGTGCTCAGCATTTTCACGCACCTGAATTGCAGGGGGCATTTACAGGGGAGACTTCGTTAAATCATTTAAAAAGTTTAAATATTGCCACGGTCCTTGTCGGTCATTCGGAACGACGGATGCATTTTGGCGAATCCGACGATAAGGTCACGGTAAAAGCGCGCAAAGCTGTTGAAGAGGGCTTCAGGGTAGTGCTGTGCTGCGGCGAACCTCTTGACATTCGAGAAAAGGGTGAAGAGGAAGCATTCAAGTTTGTATATGATCAATTGAAGTTTCTTGAACTTTGGCCTACTAACCTGCTTCAGAAAATCATCATTGCATACGAACCCGTTTGGGCAATTGGTACCGGAAAAACTCCTTCGTTGGATGAAATCGAATACCTGCATTCGAACTTGCATGACCAATTGCACGAGGTAACCCAAGTTGATGTTCCCATCCTTTATGGCGGAAGTTGTGATGCCGAAAATTCCAAAGCGATTTTTGCATTGAAGGGGGTCAACGGTGGTTTGATTGGAGGTGCTTCCTTGAAGGTTGACTCCTTGCTTCAAATAATTTCCAACGCATGTTAAATTACTTCGAATTATCCATTGCTTTCGAGCCTTTTGAACCGTTCAACGATATTGCCGTTGCATGGCTTTCCGACATCGGATTTGAAAGTTTTGTGGAAGAAAACAATGTTTTGAAAGCGTACATCCAAGAAGAAGCTTTTGATGCGACAAAACTGAAGGAAGTTTTGAGCAATTTTCAAGGAGAACAAGTTCAGGTTTCCCATAGTTTAGTCCTCATTCCGGGACAAAACTGGAACGAAGTTTGGGAACGGGAATTTCCTCCCGTCATTCTTGAAAATGTTTCCATAGTGGCCCCGTTTCATTCGTCGGAGTATAGAGTTGGCCGTGTAATTGAGATCGAACCGAAAATGTCTTTTGGAACCGGTCACCATGCCACCACTGGTTTGATGTGTCAAGCCATGGACTCCATAGATTTTCGACAGGCTAAAGTCCTTGATATGGGCACTGGGACAGGGGTATTGGCCATCTTCGCTGAAATGTTGGGTGCATCAGAGGTCGTAGGAGTCGATATTGAATCCTGGTCTGTCGCAAATGCAGCGGAAAACGCACAGCGAAACCGATGCAACAAGGTTGAATTCATCTTGGGAGATATCGATGCTGTAACTGAAGGTGATTTTCAAGTTATTTTGGCCAATATTAATAAAAATGTTCTGACACGTCATCTGTCGCATTATCAATCGTTGCTCTCGGACGACGGTGTATTGTTACTGAGTGGATTTTTTACCTTCGACAACGATGAAATCGTACACAAAGCAGAAAGTTGTGGTTTTCAATTACAAAAAACGTATGAAAAAGAAAATTGGTCTTGCCTACAATTCCTTAAAGTTTAACCCTTTATTACTGGTTTTTATCTGTTCAATTCAAGGAATGGTCATAGCGCAATCCTTCACGAAGGAACGGTCTAAATTTTCCAAAGAGATAAAACAAATTTTTACTTCGGAAGAAATGGAGTTGAATGTGCGCGATGTTTTTCCAACCATCCTCGAAGGCACCGCGTTATCGGATGTAAATTTCGGAAAGATGGTGGATGGTTCCAATGCCATCATTCAAAAAACCGAGGATACAGACTTGGCTTATTACTATGTGGCCACGTTTATGTACCAGGCGAAAAACAAATTAAGCACGGATTTTTTTAATGCATGGATTGGCATCGAAAAAACCATGAGGGATAAGGAAGGAGATGAATACTCAGAGTTCATGCGATTTTCCTATTTCTTGTTCCGTTTTAGAGCCCTTCACAAGGATGAAAACGCTGTTTGGATTTTTAAAGGAAATTTGGAGTGGAATACGGATAAAAAACTTAAAATTTTCTGTTCCGAAGGACAATTATTAGGCTATTCACCTGATTTGAAAGGACAAGATAGCGTTTATGTCGCTGAAACAGGAGGAGTATTCGATGTTGTTACAAAAAAATTCAACGGTAGGAACGGAACCATTGATTGGAGAAAAGTTGGTTTTAATAAAGATGAAACCTATGCTTCATTGAGAGGATTCAAAATCAATATGAAAGAGGTTGCATTGGTTTCGGATACAGTTTCTCTAACAACGCCTTATTTTCCTGCCCCAATTTTGGGTTCGCTGATGGATAAATCTACCAAGGAGCTTGCGGAAGGGGAGGGTGCCCCTCGATTCGTTTCCTTCGATCAACGTTTGAAGATTTCGGAACTCCGAGAATCCATGAATTACGACGGTGGTTTTTCTTTAGAAGGCAGCAGGCTTGTGGGGAGAGGTACGAAGGAAAATCCTGCTAGGATTATTTATTTATACGATAAAAAACCTCTATTGATGATTTCCTCTTTGGCTTTTGACATTGATCCAGGGCAAATTTTAGCTCGAACTTCAAGGCTAAAGTTAATCTATCCTAATGGAGATAGCTTGATTCATCCTGAGGGGCTCTTCCAATTCGATGAGGGAAAGCAAAGCATGCTGTTTACTGCCACGAAGAAAGGTAATTTGGTAGTGCCGTTTATGGACTACCACTATCAAGTTAGGTGCAATGCTCCGTGCTTAAAGTGGACCAAAAACACTCCTTTTGTGAAGTACTCCTTTGAAATGGCAACCTCGCAAGAACAGAAAATCTCAGCATTGGAGTCATTTTCATATTTTGACCCGAACCTCGTTTTAAAAATAGGCGGTGGTGCCACCAATCCACTAGTTCAATTAGCCGCAGCATCGCGAAAGATTAACAGTACCCTGTTAACGGAAGGACAAGCCGCTTCGGCATTAGGAACGACGGTGGAATATGCCAAGAGTAAATTACTCGACCTGGCATCCTACGGATTCTTGGGTTATAACTCCTTTGATAAAACCGTGGATCTTCAGGCGAAATTGTTCAATTATGCAGATGCCAATACTTCCGGTAAAGACTACGATAATTTGAGCATTGTCATGGATTTAACCTCGCGAAAATTGCCCTACAGTGCCGCTGAAATTGCTTCAAACGATTACTTGAAAGCAGAGCAGAATAAACAAGCCATATTAAATAACCGCTTTTCTAAACAAGATTTTTTTGGTTTCATTGATCTAACCAAAGATCAAATGTTTTTAACGGGAGTGGATGCTGTAACACTTTCCCAAGCTCAGCAAGCGACCTTTTTTCCGGACTCTACCTATTTCATTTTTAAACCGAATCGCGATATGATCTTCAAAGGAGATCTTGCTGTGGGTAAGTTTCAAGCTAC
>CANMUN010000075.1 GCA_947500875.1 Flavobacteriales bacterium
GATGTTGAAAAAGCCATAATTCGTTTGGGAGAGTTGCGTTGAAGGATCAAATCCTCTTACCGACTCTACTTCGTCTCCAAAGAACTCCACGCGGTATGGCTGATCGGAAGAGTAGGAAAAAACATCTAAGATTCCTCCTCGAATGGCGAACTGTCCGGGTTGGTAAACAAAATCCTCTCGTTCAAACCCGTATTCCAAAAGAAGTTCATTCAAAAAATCCATGGAATACTCCTTACCCACTTCGAGTTTCATGGTATGGTTGACCAGTTTCTTCTGGGTGGGTACTTTTTCAAACAAGGCCTCAGGATACGTCACTACGAGCAGCGACTTATCCGAATTCATACGCTCTAACACCTCAGCGCGATAAACAACATTGGCATTATCGGTGGCTTCCAATTGATAGGGAACCTTCATCGAAGCTGGAAAAAAGAGCACTTTGTTCGGGTCGTTATATAGTGCTTGTAAATCGTTTAGAAAGTAGGCGGCGGATTCCTTGTCGTCGAGTATAAACAGGTGTTTTCCTTCTTTAACTTTCCCGAGAGCGGTTGCAAAAAGGGCAATAGACGAACCTTGCAGCCCTTCCCAATATAGCGCATTTTCGCCTCTACGCAGGTGTTCAAGCGTTGAGGTTACTTCAGAAGACCGTTGTGCTACCGAGAGCGCAGAGGATTTTTCCATGCGGACTGCAAAGGTAGAGAAAGCTCGGAAAGGACGGTGATAATTATCCCAAAAAAGACATGGCTTTTTCGACCATCAATTTCGATCCAACGTAATACGGAACGCGTTGATGCAATTGCGTCGGTACAATCTCCAATATCCGCTGTCGACCGGTCGTAGCTAATCCTCCTGCTTGCTCCGCAATAAAGGCGAGCGGATTGCATTCATACAACAGGCGCAATCGGCCTTCGGGAGATGCGGGAACCGCAGGATAAATGTAAATTCCTCCTTTAATAAGGTTGCGATGAAAATCGGCAACCAGCGAACCGATATACCTTCCTGAATAAGGCATGCCTGTTTGGTTATCGCGGCTTTGGCAATATTGAATGTAGTGCACCAATCCTTGTTCGCATTCTTGAATGTTGCCTTCGTTCATGGCATAAAGGCGACCGTTTTCAGGCATGATCATGTCGGGATGGGACAAGCAAAACTCACCGGTTGAAGGATTTAACGTAAACCCATTAACGCCATTTCCCGAGGAATAAACCAACATGGTTGAAGAACCGTAAAGGACATAACCCGCCATTACTTGTTCCGTCCCAGGTTGCAACATATCAAGCAGCGTTACTGCGGTACCTTTTGGAGAAACCCTTCGATATACGGAGAAAATGGTGCCAATGGAGACATTAACATCAATGTTGCTGGAACCGTCTAAGGGATCAAACAGTACCACAAAATCTCCATCCTTGGAGGGTTCATGATCAAAAGCTACAAATTCGTCGTTTTCTTCCGAGGCAATCCCGCAGACTATTCCGCAATCTAAAAACGCGTTAATAAAGGCGCGATCCGCAACAACGTCCAATTTTTGCTGGGCTTCTCCTTGCACATTGACATTTCCTTCTTGTCCCAGAATATGTTCCAAAAGACCAGCTCTCCGAATTTCATCGCTTAAGCTGTGGGATGCGCTGGCAACCGCTCGTACAATGATCTCTAATTCCTCAGCGGAAATAGGTTTTCCCATGATTATCTAAACCAATTGGCGTATACCTCCTGCGTCTGAACAGGATTGAGGATCAAAACAGGAATCAGTGCGTCATTGGTAATGATTTGCTGCTCATACTTAGCATTGAACACGTCCAAAAAGCTGTTTCGGTTTAAATTCATGATGGCGATTAAATCCGCATCGATGCTTCGAGCGTGGCGAATGACTTCGTGCTGAAAATCCTTGCTTGGAAGAATTTCCGCGTCCATCTCAATGTTGCGTTCACTGAAATAACGCGTACAAAACGCCACATGATCGTCGAGTTCTTCTTTTAATGCTTCATCGGATTCTGACGGCGTTACAATGTGAACTTTTGAATTAAAATAACTCGCCAATTTAGCAACGGTGGATAACTTTTGTAGGGTTTCGCTGTGCAAATCCAACGGAACAACAATGGAATTAAACCTACCTTGCTTAGCGTGCTTCTCCTGCACAATCACGAAAGGAGTTTGAGAACTGGTCACAACGCGAAGTGCATGGCTCCCGACAACGTTTTGCCAACCGTGAGCGCCATGGGTTCCCATGAAGATCAGTTCTGCTTGGTGTTCTTGTGCAAATAGCGAAATATCTTTAAAAATATTCCCTACCTTCACATTGTTGGTCATTGTGATGCCTTCTTGCGCGTGCAAGGCAATAATTTCGTCAATCTTATTCACGGCATCATCGATTTTGTCCTTAGTATCAACTACATGTAGGATATGAATGATCGTGTGGGATTTAGCCGACGTCTCGATTGCGTGTTTCAAGGCAATATCTGCAACGGGGGTAAAGTCGTGAGGAACAATGAACGATTTGTGTTTCATAAATTAGGTGTTTTTCACAACAAAGTTAAGGGAAAGTTCCTACATTTAGGACACCAACGGCAGTATTTTTAGGTGATTTTGGTCAGTTTTTTATTAAAATAATAGAGGAGTGAAGGTAATTGGTCGATTGATTAAGAAAACAACGGAGCTAGGCTATCGAAGGATTAACCGAAAAACATTAGGACATCAACATCAAGAGGTTGTCCTAAAATCCCTAATGCTCAAAGCAAGAAACACAGATTTTGGCATATTTCACAACTTCTCTCAGATTTTGAAGCGAAAAGATGTTTTGGGTCAATTTCAAGAACAAGTTCCTATTCAAGACTACGAGGCGTTTTATGAACGGTGGTTAAAATACACGGTTAACGGAAAAAGTGATTGCACATGGCCGGGAAAAATAAAGTACTTCGCGCTTTCCTCTGGTACCACTGGAAGTCCTAGCAAACGCATTCCGGTGAGCATCGAAATGATTCGTTCTTTTCAGCGCAGCAGCATCCGGCAATATGCCATCTTACATGCCCTCGATTTGGACGAGTATTTTTTTGGTGCTTCTGGATTAGCAGTTGGCGGCTCAAGCAAGTTGAAAAAAATTGGTGCGCGTTTTGAGGGCGACTTAAGCGGAATTCTTAAAAAACATACCTCAATCCTTGTTAAGCCCATTACCAAGCCGAACAATAAAATTGCCCAGATTTCGGATTGGAATGAAAAACTAAATGCCATGGTGGAACAAGCCCCAAAATGGAACATCGGAATCATTGCAGGAATTCCGAGTTGGTGTATTATGCTTATGGAGCGGATTGTTGAAAAGCATCAATTGCGCTCCATTCATGATCTTTGGCCGAACTTGCGCGTTTACGCCCACGGGGGAGTATACATGGACCCCTACGTTGACCGTTTGCATAAAATTAGTTCCAAACCCATTTTCCTGCTCGATACATATTTAGCCAGCGAAGGATACTTTGCCTTTCAAACCAGTCCTGAAGAAGTAGGGATGAAACTCTTAATAAATAGCGGTATTTTTTTCGAATTCATCCCTTTCGACTCGCGCTATTTTAACGAGGAGGGAGAATTGATTTCGGATAGAAAAGCCTTAAGCCTAAGCGAGGTTCAGGAGGGTGTCGATTATGCCTTAGTTATTTCCACCAACGCTGGCCTTTGGCGCTACCTCATCGGAGACTTGGTACGTTTTGTTGATATACGTGACCATCGACTCATCATTTCTGGGAGGATTAAACAGTTTTTAAGCCTTTGCGGAGAACATTTATCCTTGGACAATATCAATCAAGGGCTTACCATGCTAAATCAACCAAGTGCGAAGGTTGGAGCGGAATTCACGATTGTCGTGGATAAGGAAAAACAATGCCACCACTGGTATTTAGAGCTCATTGATCCGTCATCAGACCCCAAAGTCATCATTAGTGAGCTTGACGGGTATTTAAGTCAATTGAACGATGATTATGCTTCGGCACGAAAATACAACCTTACGGAACCGCAAGTCACTGTTGTGAAAAACGGAGTATTCTACGATTTCATGAAATCCTTTACTAAATACAGCTCTCAAACTAAAATGCCCCGGGTTTTAAACGAAAAACAAACCAAAGAATGGCAAGCGTTTTTATCTCAATAATTAACCGATTTTACGTTTATTGAATAGGGAGTTTTTGGTAAAAGCGTAGGAAAGGGTAAATTCTAAGGAACTGCGATAGGCCCTCGAAATTCTTGCAAGCTCAAGGTCGTAATTAAACCCAAATTGCAAGCCCCCAAGATCCACTAAAAAAGCGGGAGAAATCGTTCCTGTAGAGCTTCCATAAAGTCCACAACTCACGAAGACATCATTTTTTAAACGGGTTATTTGCGCCGTTTGAGCCATTTTTATTTTCAAGAACAAACCGTAACGCCCAAGGTAATGCCGTCCTTGTAAAAGTTGTAATGTCTTTAATTCGATAGAATAGAGGTTGTCCAATGCTATTTCCGTCTCGGCATGGACCCCTGTTTTCATGTACAAACGGTCCAGGGTTATATCGTTATATCGAAGTTTAGGGCGGTTCAGGTGCTGCGCAAAAAAACCAATATTTAAAGCGTTCATTTTTCCATTACCCACCCCATTTCCTTTATTAATTAAGGCAAAAGAAACTCCGGCGGAAGCATCAATGTAACTGTATTTAGGAACCTGGGAAGGGTCATTTACGGGATTTGATGGATCGAAAATGTTACCATTCCATTGAGAATACCACTGCAATTTGGAAAAATCTCCCGAACGATTCGTGTATGAAAGCTGTATGCCCGCAGAAATTTTCGTTTTCGGTGACGTAACAAGATGTCCGCTCAAGGTTCCTCCAAAAGCACTGGTGCCAAACCGAGCGTCGCCACCAACGTCGCGTAAAAAATGCATGCCGGCACCTAGATGAGAACGGTTATTGAACTTGTTTTTTCCCATGGTTAGTTCAGCACTTCCCATCGTTGAAGCAAAAGACGTCCCTGCACCGACCCATTGGTTTTTATGTTGCATTGTAAACCGTTCAAATCCATCGAAACTTCCCGCTGCAGAAGGATTTAACACCATGAGGCACTTATCGTATTGCGTAAAAAACAAATCTTGAGCTTGATAAGCACCCAACCACAGAATAAAGCCAACGACTAGGATGTTTTTCATGGGTTAACGAATAAGGGTAATGTTCCCTGAATACACCTTTTTCTCTCCGTTAAGGAATACAACATCTGCCATGTAGGCATACACCCCGCTGTTGCAAGGTTTTCCTTCAAAATTACCGTCCCATTTCAGATTTTTACTGGAAGATTGAAACATGGTATTGCCCCAGCGGTCAAACACGTAAAATACAAACTCCTTCACGTCTTTTCCTACAATAATGGAATAGTTTTCATTGAGGTCATCGCCGACACCGTCCGGCGAGAAAGCCGTAGGAAAATGAATACCGGTAGAACAATCCTGGGAAGTATCATCGGGATCGCAGGGGTCAAACGGACTGCTACCTAACGTTACTTCTTGGCCGTCGGAATAACCATCGCCGTCGGTATCTGGGTTGTTCGGATTGGTTCCCAGTATTCCTTCTTGGGCATCGGTGAGTCCGTCACCGTCCGTATCAATTTGACAACCAGGTAGGGTGTCGTCCGGATCACATGGATTCAGCGGGTCTGAGCCGCTGGCAACTTCCGATCCATCATTGATGCCGTCACCGTCGGTATCAGGATTGGTTGGGTTGGTTCCTGCAGCGGTTTCTTGAGCATTGGTTAAGCCATCGCCGTCTTGGTCGCAAGGTCCGGCATTGGGGTTCGGAATGCACGGGTCAGCGTTGTCTACATCCGCTTCATCCGTTAAACCATCGCCGTCGGTATCGACCACGGAAGACTCTAGCGCATCAATAATCCCATCGCCATCCGTATCCGTTGGTGCGGCAGGATTGCCAATTTCAGCGCAATCGTTCTCACCGTCTCCGTCGGTATCTGGGTTGTTCGGATCGGTCCCTGCGGCAATTTCATCAACGTTCAAACATCCGTCGTTATCTAAATCCGGAATATCCGGAACGAAAACGGCCACAATCGTATCCGTGCCGGTAATGTTCACGTAGTTATCTGCTATGGAATTGGCCAATCCGGTTGTAGCGTTAGAAACAGCCCAATGGCTAAAAACATATCCCGGAGCTGGGTTGGCGTCAATTAGAGTTTGTATTCCTCCAAAATAAGAGGTGGACCATGGGTATTGGGGAGGAACAATCGAATTTACCTGAATGGTACCCCCGCCGACAGGACTCACATCAAAAGTAACCGGGAATGGCCCGGTAAGTTGATAGCAGTCAATAAGGCCTTGCTCAAGGGCAACGCAGCGCTGGTTGATGAAGTTTCTAAGCTGGGTGACACGGTTTTGCCAACCGTTGTACGTTCCTCCCCAACGCGTACAATGCGCAGTCATTTCAGGGGCAATTTCATTCACCATACTGTCGAGTAAGGCGATCATGCTAGCGCAACTAAAGGAAGTATTGATTAAGTCCGCGTAGCGGGTAATGTAGTATTGCTCTACCACCGGGCATTCGGCAATCATCTTATCCAAAATACTTGTGTGGCCTTGGCCTCCGGGATTGGGTAAGTTTTCAGCGTTGCAAGGGTCCGCGTTGGCCGAAGGATCCGGTATTCCGGTGTAGTTAATGTAATGCCCGAACGTTGCATCCATGTCCCAAAGGGCGTAACGCCATTTTCGCTTGTCCTCGGCCGTATCTAGCCCCCTCCACCAAGCCGTATTCCAGTTGAGCCAGTCTTGATTTACCGTATACGAGTTGATCATGAAATAATCGGCCAAAGACTTCCAATTCAATAAAGAATCGACATAGTTAAAATTCGCAGGAACACTTAAGTTGTTATTTTGGACGAAATTTAGAAGACTGGTCCAATCCGGTTGAGCATTAGGAGCGCCGTACTCTTGCCAAGTTCCTCCCCACGTTTTTAGATAGTGAAGGTTGAATTTATCCTGTCCGTAATAGTACTCTGTATAATCGTGATCGTCGGCCTTTTCGCGTATTTCATACACGCCCCAATAATTCCCGTTCAAATAAACTACCGCAGGTCTCCAAGTTCTCTCATCCAAGCGTAAACCCGAACGGATGGACAAGGTATGAATGAATGCATCTCGGATATGGGCACCTTGTTCAAAGGGATAATTGTCACTGGCGCCTGGTTTCAAAATGAGGCGTTGAAATTTCGTCCTTGTTTTTTCGGGGAAAATCGGATGTTCTATGTCTCCGTTGTAACCGTACTGGTCTCGGCAAATGTAATCAAAGCCCCTTTGAGGATAAGCCCAGGAGTCGTTACCATGCTTGTTGAAATCTCCCTGTCCTTCGTCGATGAAAGTCCCATTTTCCTCGAACAACTCAAAAGCCCCAATGCGGTTCGGTGGGTTTTGACTTCCAGATTGCAGCATGTTGTAGAGCCCTCCGCTGCAAACGGAAACCACTGGGATGGTGTGGGAAACGTTGATAAAATAGGTGTTTGTTTCGATAAATGACGACAAATTGGTATTGCTGAACGCGGCGGCCCTCAACACTTTGGTTGACGCAATGGTGATGGGTCCCGTGTATTGTGTTGAAGCAAGACCGGGGTCTGTTCCATCCAGGGTGTAGCGAATTATTGCAGTAGGATCGGCGCACGAAATACTTACTGTTTGGGTTCCTGCATAAAACCCTGGCGCAAGGTTGAAGGTTGGCTTTGGCGTGTAAAACGGAATCGCGCCAGCATTCGCTGCATTGGGAGTCGGGGTTGAAAACAAGGAAAATGTTGCGGCACCATTGGTGGTTCTACCGATCGAATGATCGGCCTTGGTCATGTAAACCATTTTGAAAGAATCCACGACCACCAATGAGGGATTGGTCAGGATGATCCATTCACCTTCTGTTTGAGAAAGGTTAAAATTTGGGTGATATTGGTTTCCATTGACCAAATCTCGCTTTGAACAAAAAACCATTTTGTACCCGTTGGCCGC
>CANMUN010000076.1 GCA_947500875.1 Flavobacteriales bacterium
CGATTCCTGAGGGCTATATGATCATGGAATACTAAGCCTTTCGATTCGGTGCATTGGAATCTACTCCACAAGCAATTTATTGCCTATCTGCGTATTGAAAAAGGTCTTGCCGAGAACACCTGTTTAGCTTACCAGCAAGATTTACAAAAACTCATGGATTTTTGCCTTTCACGTCAATTGGAAGTGGAAGCTGTAACCTATGAGCACCTCAAGGAATTGGTTTCCATTTTTTTTGATCTTGGGCTGAGCGCAAGGAGCCAAGCTCGCATCATATCAGGAATTAAACAGTTCTTTGGCTTTCTACTTGCAGAACAAGTGATAACCAACGACCCAAGCGAACTATTGGAACAACCCAAGCTGGGAAGAAAACTTCCCGAAGTCCTGGATATTGAAGAAATCGATGCCTTGATCTCGGCGGTGGATGTTAGTAAGGCAGAAGGTCACCGAAACAGGGCAATACTGGAAACGCTTTACAGTTGCGGTATTCGTGTAAGCGAATTGGTTAACTTGAAACTTTCCGATTTATTTTTTGAAGAAGGCTTCATTCGCGTCATTGGAAAAGGGAACAAAGAAAGGCTGGTGCCTGTCAGCGAAAAAGTAGAAAAGGAGCTGTCTTTTTACCTGGAACATCAGCGCAAGCACATGAACATTCTCAAAGGTGATGAGAACATTGTGTTCTTGAACCGTCGTGGCCAAAGGTTAACTCGGGTAATGATCTTTACCATCATTCGACAATTAGCACAAGCGATTGGACTCAAGAAAAGTATTTCTCCGCATACCTTTCGACATTCCTTCGCGACCCACTTACTTGAAGGAGGCGCCAACTTACGTGCCATCCAAGAAATGTTGGGACACGAATCCATCACGACAACAGAAATATACACCCACATGGACCAACGTTTTTTACGCGATGCCATCCTTACCTACCATCCCCGAAACCATCAATAAGCAAGAAGTTCTTGAATAGCGATTTCAAAGCGTTTAACAGGAAGGAATTGTTCTTCGAGAATAGCAGAAAAAGGCACCGGCGTGTCCAAAGACCCTACCCGTTTAACGGGAGCATCAAGGTGTTCAAAGCAATGTTCGTTGATCAGTGCTGCTATTTCTCCCCCCATTCCACCAAAAAGACAATCTTCGTGGAGAACAAGCACTTTTCCTGTTTTTTTAACCGAAGAATAAATCGTTGCTGTATCCAACGGCAACAGGGTTCGAAGGTCGATGATTTCTAGATCGAGCGTTAGCCTTTCCTTGAGTTCTGTGGCCCAATGAACGCCGGCACCGTAGGTAATTACGCTTGCCGAATTTCCCGAAGAAACCACCGCTGCCTGACCAATTTCCAATTGATAATACGCAGAAGGAACCTCGCCTTTAACGCTGCGGTACAGGGCTTTATGTTCGAAAAACAACACGGGATTAGGATCCTCTATGGCAGCATTGAGCAAACCTTTTGCATCATAGGGATTCGAAGGGTAAACGACCTTGAGACCCGGCGTATGGGTAAACCATGCTTCATTGCTTTGCGAATGAAAAGGTCCAGCCGCGGTCCCTGCTCCGGTAGGCATACGAACAACCACGTCAGCATTTTGACCCCAGCGCCAGTGCAACTTGGCTAAATTGTTCACAATTTGATTGAAGCCGCAGGTGACGAAATCGGCAAATTGCATCTCCACCATGGCTTTCATACCTGAAATAGACAACCCCAACCCTGCTCCCACAATCGCGGACTCGCACAGGGGGGTATTGCGAACGCGTTCCCTTCCAAACTTTTCAACAAAGCCTTCCGTAACTTTGAAGGCTCCACCGTACTCGGCAATATCCTGTCCCATTAGCACAAGGTTCGAATGTCGCTCCATGCTCTGGGCAAGAGCATCTTGAATGGCATCGATGAACCGCATTTCTCTCAATGCCCCTGAAGGTGGAACCAAAGGTTGTTTCTGCTCTGCATACAGATCGGCAAATTCCCTTTCCATATCCGCAGAGATAGCAGGTTCAGCGTTTGCAGTGTCAAAGGAAGATTGAATCGAAGCTTTAAAGTCCTCTTTGATTTGAGCGACTTCCTGCTCGGAAAGGATTCCTTCCTTGATCAGGAACAACTCATAATTTTGAACAGGATCTTTCAATGCCCATTTTTCTTGCAGTCCTTCCGGATAGTATTTCGTGCCCGAAGCTTCCTCATGTCCGCGCATGCGAAAGGACATTAACTCCACGAGATAAGGTTTAGGGTTCAACCGAATTTCCTCAGCGATGGTTCGTACGGTGCGAATGACGTCCAAAATATTGTTACCATCCACCTGTACCGCTTTCATTCCATAACCTATGCCTTTGTCAATGAACTGCTGGCAACGAAACTGTTCATTGGAAGGGGTTGATAAACCCCACGCATTGTTCTCAATGCAAAAAATAACCGGTAAATCCCAGACCGCCGCAACGTTTAAGGCCTCATGAAAATCTCCTTCCGAAGCTCCTCCATCACCGGAAAACACCAAAGTGGCCTTCGCGTTTTTCGAAAGTTTTTGTGCTAAGGCGATACCGTCTGCTATGCCCAATTGTGGGCCCAAATGTGAAATCATTCCTACTAAATGATGTTCGATGGATCCAAAATGGAAGGAACGATCGCGTCCTTTGGTAAAGCCCGACATTTTTCCTTGAAATTGCGCAAAAAGTCGGTGCAAGGGTATGCCCCGAGTGGTAAAAACTCCAAGATTTCTGTGCATTGGAAGAATGAACTCATCGGATTCCAAAGCGTATGCACACCCCACAGAAATTCCTTCTTGGCCCCATCCTGAAAACCACTTGGTGATTTTTCCTTGGCGAAGTAAAATCAACATTTTTTCTTCAATCAGCCTAGGTAAAACGAGGGCTTTGTAAATATCTAGGAGTTCTTCGTTGCTAAAGCCTTCACGGTTGAAGTTGAGCGAAATTTGATCGAGTTGTTTTTCCACGGGGTAAAATTAAGAAATAAAAAAACCCACCGAAGTGGGTTTAGAAGGAATTATGTATACTATTAAACTAATCCTTGGTCAATCATCGCATCAGCTACCTTCACAAATCCGGCGATGTTAGCTCCTTTAACGTAATCTACGTTTCCGTCGCTTTTCGTACCGTATTTTACACACGCCTCGTGGATTGATACCATAATACCATGTAAACGTTGGTCTACTTCTTCCGCGGACCAAGAAAGGCGCAATGAGTTTTGCGACATTTCTAAACCTGAAGTTGCTACTCCTCCGGCGTTGGATGCTTTGCCAGGAGCGAATAACACATTAGCTGCTTGAAATGCTGCAATGGCCTCTGGAGTGGATGGCATGTTGGCGCCTTCTGCAACGCATTTAACACCGTTGGCAATTAGCGCTTTTGCTTCGTCGCCATTCAGCTCATTTTGCGTAGCGCAAGGCAATGCAATATCCGCCTTTACCTCCCATGGACGTTTACCTTCCACGAATTTAGCATTTGGATATTTCTGAGTGTATTCTGCAATCCTGCCTCGTTTTACATTCTTCAGCTCCATTACAAAAGCAAGTTTGGTTGCATCAATTCCATCAGCATCAAAAATGTATCCCGAAGAATCGGATAGGGTAACAACTTTTGCGCCTAATTGGGTTGCTTTTTCGCAAGCAAACTGGGCAACATTTCCAGAACCGGACACAACAACGGTTTTTCCATTAAAGGAGTCACCTTTGGTTGCAAGCATTTCTTTTGCGAAATAAACGGTGCCATAACCCGTAGCTTCTGGACGAATCAAGGACCCACCCCAATTACGCGCTTTACCGGTTAAAACACCAGTAAATTCGTTTCGAATTCTTTTGTACTGTCCAAACATATATCCAATCTCACGTCCTCCAACGCCGATATCTCCTGCTGGAACGTCGGTGTCAGCACCAATGTGTCGGCTTAACTCGGTCATAAAGGATTGACAAAACTTCATTACTTCGTTATCGGATTTTCCTTTAGGATCAAAGTCTGAACCTCCTTTACCTCCACCCATGGGTAGGGTTGTTAAGGAATTTTTAAATATTTGTTCGAAACCTAAAAATTTAAGGATGGAAAGATTAACCGAAGGATGGAAGCGAAGACCGCCTTTGTAAGGTCCAATTGCGGAATTAAATTCTACACGATAGCCTCGGTTTACCTGCACGTTGCCTTGATCATCTAACCACGGAACTCGAAAAATGATGGTTCTCTCTGGTTCAATAATTCGTTCTAAAATCTTCGCGTTCTTATACTTTGGATTCGCCTCAGTAAATGGAATAATGGCCTCAGCTACTTCATGAACCGCTTGTAAAAATTCGGGTTCATAACTGTTTTTGGCCTTAACATTTTCCATGAAGGCATCAATCTGACTTTGAAACATATTTGACATACCGTTGAATTTAAAATTGGAGCAAAGTTATAAAGATTTTGGTTCGATTTACTTACATTTTAGGCATCTATCAAGTGTCACAAAGACACTAACCCTATTTTTTTACCAAGGAAAAGGCAACGCGGAATAATAATAATTCGTAAAATGTCCGGTATTGTATTTTGAAGAAAAAAATACGATATTTGTTAACCTAAACTGAATCAGCACGTGAAACAAAAATATACGCTGTTTATTGCATGCTACTCGCTCTTGTGTACGGCATTTTTTGCGCAAAATAATGCAGGTTGTCCGAATGCCAACTTGAGCATGGGGAATTTTAACAATTGGCAAGGATTTACTGGAAATTATTCAAATCCGGCGGCAGCCATGGGAATTGTGAATGGACGCCATACCATCATGACTGGGGCTGGAACGGATCCTTTTTCATGCGGTGGACTTCCCATTGTTCCCCCGGGCAGCACGGCATCTGCAAGGCTCGGAAATTCAGGCACAGGGGCCGAAGGGGAGCAATTGCGGTATTCCATGACCGTTACCCCGCAAAACGCTTTATTCATCTACAAGTACGCTTGTGTGCTTGAAGATCCCGGGCATCCACCCAACGCCCAACCGGTTTTTCAAATGCGTTTATTGGGGCCTAATGGAAATCAAATTGGTGGTAACTGCGGGCAATATACCGTTTATGCCGGACAGCCCGGACAGAACTTTCAAACTTGTGGAGGGGTCAAGTGGTTACCCTGGACCATAGTAGGAATAAACCTCACTGCCTATACGGGACAATCTGTCACGATAGAATTCACGACCAAAGACTGCGATTATTCTGGACATTTTGGTTATGCATACGTAGTTGCAGATTGCATGCCGTTGATTCTTGACCTAGATTACTGCTTTGGTGCCAATGTAATCAACATCGCAGGGCCTGCTGGATTTCAAAGTTACAGTTGGAGCAGTGGTCAAAACACGCAAGCGATTTCGGTTCCTGTTGCTCAAGCGCAACCCAACTACACGGTTACTATGCAATCGTTTTCGAACCAAGGAAATTGCACGGTATCGCTAACCGCGCAAGCCATTCCAACCACGGTGAACAACAATTTTACGGTGACTCAAGCCTGTCCTTGGTCTCCTACCCTTTTTACCAGTACACCAACCATTCTTCCAACATCCATCAATGGCGTTCAGTTAGCCAATGGTGGTGCCGCCTCATGGTTTTGGGATTTTGGAGACGGTTCAACCATTAATGGCAACGTGGCAGGTAATGGTCCAGGTGCTCACCAACACCCATCGCACACCTACGCAAATCCGGGAACCTATACGGTTACCCACATCGTATTCACTCAAGCAGGATGCAGCGATACCATTTCACAAACCATCAACGTACTTCCACCTCCCGTTATCAATTTTAACTTCAACAATGCGTGTGTTTTTGATACCGTTAACACCACCAATTTAACCAACGACCCCAACTTAGCCGCTGTGACTTACCAATGGATTTGGGGTGACAATACCCCCAACGCCACAAGCACAAACGCTTGGCATGTTTATCAAAACGCCGGAACTTACCAATTAGGGTTAGCCGCAACGAACATCGGTGGTTGTGTGGACACCTTATATCAAGCGGTAACCGTTCATCCGCTTCCGCCTGTTTTTGCAGGAAACGATACGACCATTTGTCCAGGATTCAACATCCCTCTTGCGGCAACTGGAGCAGGCTCTTATGTTTGGGAAACGGGAACTCAAAACGGAGGGTCCTACATTCCTCCTTCCAGTGAAATGATCACGGTTACTGGTACCGACGGAAACGGTTGCGTGAACTCGGACTCCTTGTACGTTACGTTGTATCCTGCAGCTGTTGTAGATGCCGGACCGGACATTAGCGTCTGTGATGGAAGTTCGGTAACCATAACGGGTTCTGGTGTTGCCAATTATTCTTGGGATAATGGATTATTGGATGGTCAAACATTTACCCCTCCCGTGGGAGTAGTTACTTACACGGTGACGGGGACAGATGTTAACGGTTGTATTGACACAGACCAAATGTTGTTAACCGTTTGGGCAAATCCAGTGGTTAGCGCAGGAAACGATCAAATCATTTGCGAAGGCGATTCCACCGTGTTATCGGGAAGCGGTGCGGTCAGTTATGTCTGGAACAATGGTGTAATGAATAACGACTACTTCATTCCCTTGATCAACAACAACTACACCGTAATTGGGACTGACATCAACGGATGTGTAAATACCGACGCAATGGCGCTAACTATTGAAAACGCAGCATTTCCATCGTTTACGGCACCCGTGCTTGCGGATTGTACCCCTTTCAGCTTTCTACTGAACAACACATCAACTGGAACACCGTTTACGGCTGCTGAATGGTCTTTTGGTAATGGTGCTACGGCGAGTGGTCCTGGCCCAATTTCATACACTTACAATACTCCGGGTTGCTACGATATCGGCCTAACCCTTACCACGGCTTTAGGATGTGAATGGGATACCATGGTTCAAAATTATTTATGCGCTTATCCTTTACCCATAGCGGATTTTGAACCAAGCCCAATGGTTATTACCGATTTAGAGAACACGAGTACCATGATCAACCAAAGTGCAGGTGGTAGCTATTATGCATGGGATTTCGGCGATGGAACAAGTTCTACGGAGTTTGAACCCCTTCATTTTTTTCCCAACACCACTTCTGCGAATTACCTGATCACCTTAATTGTGTTCACCGAATACGGATGTACGGATACCACGAACCGCGTTGTTACGTTGAACGAAACACAGTTGATTTACGTTCCAAATACCTTCACTCCCGACGGGAATGAATACAATCAAACTTGGTTTCCGGTAATTACTGCCGATTTTGACCCCTATGAATACTCTTGTTTCATTTATGATCGTTGGGGAGAGTTGATTTGGGAAAGTCATAATCATTTGGTCGGATGGGATGGTCGCAGGTTGAATGGAAATAGCATACAAGAGGGGGTTTATACTTGGAAAATCATCATTAAATCTCCCTACCGAGATGAACGAAAGGCATTCACGGGCCATGTTACCCTGCTGCGATAACGCTTCCATTTTGATACCTTTGGCTCATGAATTTTAAATGCCTCCTTGTACTTTCATGCCTCTTGCTCGCGCTACACAGCCATGCTCAAAACAATGCCGGTTGTCCCAACGCGAACTTCAGCATGGGCAATTTCACCAATTGGCAGGGCTATACTGGAAATTACACGAACCCTGCAGCGGCGGTAGGAATTGTAAACGGCAGGCACACGATCATTACCACGCAAGGAATCGATCCAAATACTTGCGGTGGTTTACCCATGATTCCACCGGGCAGCACTTTTTCAGCTAGATTAGGGAATTC
>CANMUN010000077.1 GCA_947500875.1 Flavobacteriales bacterium
AAATTGGAATTTTGGTGATCCAACTTCAGGAGCAAATAATGTCTCAACGTCTTTAAATCCAAGCCATCAATTTTCTGAAATAGGAACCTATCAAATTACTGCTATTGTTGAATTTGATTGCTATACAGAAACCGTTACTCAGAATATAACTGTGGTTGATTGCTCAGATACCATAATACCGATTCTTCCATTTGAATTTCCTAATGTCATTACACCCAATGGAGATGGGAAAAACGATCTGTTTGAAATTAATAATTTAGCTGAAAATACAGAGGTAATTATTCTAAACCGTTGGGGGAATGTCGTTTTCTCATCATCAAATTACCAAAACAATTGGGACGGAAAAGATACGTCTGGAAAGGAGCTTGCTGATGGGGTTTATACCTATAAATTCAAAACAGGATCAGGTGAAATTGGTCATGGCTTTTTGCATTTAGTGCGGTAAGACTTCTAAAAACTGTTTCTTAAGAAATTCCGGTATCACCAAGTCTCAGCTTTTAATTCTTAAATTTGGGTTATTCATTCATGTTGAATAATGAAAAACACCAAAACCACCTACTACTTGTTTAGTATTTTTGCCCTGTGCTTCATCTGTTTTCAAGCGGTATCATATTATATCCGGCCCCACTATTCGGGTGAGAGCGCTATTATTAGTTATCTCTTGGGAATTGCACCCAATTTCTTTCCAGCGATTGGAATACCCGCCTTGTTTGTCGTATTTATCATGCAATTGAAGACTTCTAGCAAATGGTTCAACCAGAAAAACCACATTACAGCAAACCTCATTTCGCTATTCGGTCTACTTGCGTGGGAATTCATTCAAACGTCCTCAAAGAAATTATATTTCGATTGGAACGACGTCCTCTGGACCTTCATTGGCGCAGCAATTTTTCACTTGATTTGGGTGCTAACTCTGGAGCGATTGAAAGATGTTGGATCAACGATACAATCACAAGGCTAACTCATATCTCGTATAATTTTGGGTATTTTTGTAGTTCATGGAAAAATTCGGGTGGATGTGTTTCATGACGTTACCACGAGCTATCGTCTAAAGGAAAATTTTGATGGATCTTATAATTCCCAAGGCGTAATGGAAGAAACCCGAGAAGGGATGTACATGCGTCACGTAACCATGCCCGATGGTACCGTATATGAGGTGGATGGATTAAAAGCAATAAAATCCTTGAAGTTTATCCGGAAGTACATGTTTGCGTGCGAGCCATAAAAAAGGAGTACTTCGAAAATCCTAAGTATCAAACGTGTACATTTGAGGAGGCGGTCATTGATTATAATGCCATGTGTCCTTGAGTTTAACCTTAAATTGCATTGAAAGAACGGGTATACTTTTTATCCAAAACATTGGTTTTAATCTTGATTTTTTAATGTCTTAATATGAAGAAAGTTATATTAGGTTTTATAATGCTCCTGCATTCATTGGCATACAGTCAAAATACATTTACTACGACCATAAAAGACAGTGCGGCAAATGAATTTCTTTCAGGCGCCAAGGCAAAAGTAAAAGGTTACACCTTAGGTGCAGTTGTTGATAAAAACGGTAAAGTCACGATATCCAATGTTCCGAATGGAAAACAAACTATAGTCTTTTCATACATTGGTTTCCAACAATTGGAATTAACGATTGATTTTTCCTCGGATGTAGCGCTACCATTGGTGTATATGGAACCATCGACTTCAGAAACAGAACAAGTGGTAGTTATAGGAACAAGAAGCAATAGAAGCATAGCAAAAATCCCTACCAGGGTAGAAGTTCTTACAGAAGAAATAGATGAGGCCGCAACCATGGATCCGAGTAAAATAGCCCATTTACTCACACACAGCACGGGTATTCAAGTGCAGCAAACCTCTGCAACGAGTAACACAGCCAATGTAAGAATCCAAGGCCTGGATGGGAGGTATACTCAAATTTTAAAGGACGGATTTCCTTTGTATGGTGGCTTTTCTGGAAGTCTAAGCATTATGCAAATCCCACCGCTTGACTTGAGACAAATTGAATATATCAAAGGTGGCGCATCTACCCTATACGGAGGGGGTGCAATTTCAGGCTTAATCAATATCATCAGTAAAGAGCCAACCAGTGATGAAACGATTTTACACCTCAACGTATCTCACATTGGTGCGATGGATATTAACATGTTTGCAAGTCGGAAATATGAAAAAATTGGATTTACGCTATTGGCGCAACGCAATACTCATCAAATTTTTGATGCGGATGCAGATGGGTTTTCCGATTTACCAGAACTCACAAAGTATAATTTTAATCCTAAGATCGTGTTCTATATTTCAGATAAAAATCAGTTGAGTATTGGTGGTACGTTTACTTCGGAAACAAGACAAGGTGGGGATTTGAAGGTGTTAAAGGATGAGCCTGCCACAGCTTCGAATTTTTACAAAGAAAAAAATGAAGTAAGCAGAATGACAACCCAAACCAAATTTGAACATAAGGTATCAGAAAATCAAACCCTCACCTTTCGAAATTCTTTCAATTTTTTTGAGAGAAACTTACTAATAAGACCAACTTTTTTGCAAAGTGATTATCGATTTGCAGGCAGCCAGGTTTCTTCCTTTTCTGAAGTATCTTATACCAAGAAAAAAAACAAAAATGTATTCATCACAGGGTTGAACTTTTATACCGATGATTTCAAAGAAACACCATTACAAAGCATTGTATTAAGAAATGAGGAATTCCAAACTGTTGGTGCTTTCGCTAATTATGTATTTGATATAGGCCAGAAAATATCCATAGAAAGCGGTTTAAGAGGCGACTATGTGTTTAATCAGAAGATACATATACTTCCAAGAATATCCGCATTGTTCAAATGGACGAATAAACTAACGACACGTATTGGTGGCGGATTAGGGTATAGAAATGCCAGTATATTTAATCAGGAAGCTGATTTGTTAGGATATCAAAATGTAATGCCGATTAATAGAAATGCGACCGAAGCAGAGCAGTCTTATGGTGGAAATGCTGATATCGGGTATAGATTTAACATAACAGAAAAAATCTGGGTCAATATTAACCAAATGTTCTTTTACACGCATTTAAGAAATCCGTTGGTACTTCAATTAAATGGTTCCAATTTTGAATTTGCAAATGCCAATGGTTTCACAACCAGTGTTGGCGGTGAAACCTTCTTTAAAATAGGCTTTTATGATTTTGTCTTTTTTGCAGGATATACGTATACCAATGCAACCAATCATTTCAATGGCACGCAATCCGTTTTGACATTAACACCACGGCATAGTTTGAAAGGAGATTTACTGTATGCCTTACCTAAAAAATGGCGAATTGGGCTTGATTATGAACTGAAAAGTTCCCAAAGCTTAACAAACGGTTTTGTTACCCCAACGTTTTGGACCTATGGTGCGGTTATAGAACGTTATTACAAGAACTTCACCTTTTTCGGAAACCTTGAGAATGTGTTCAATTACCGTCAAACAAACGTTGCCAGTTTAATTTCCGGACCAAATAATACCCCTCAATTTACCGAGGTTTGGGCACCGCTTGACGGGATCGTATTTAATTGCGGACTTAAAATAAAATTATAGTAAAGATTGGTTTTCGTTTGGACGAATACATGAAAATAGCAATTAGTTTTAACGTACCTCTTTGGAAACATTCAGGTCCTGGAGCCTGGTATTTTATTTCCTTGTCCGCGGACTTATCGGAGGAAATTCGATCCCAAGCAAAACATATATAAAAAGGTTGGGTTCGCTTAAAAGTTTCTGCTACCGTGGAAGAACTTTCTTGGAGTACCGCGATTTGGTTCGACACGCATCACAACACCTATTTGTTACCTATTAAAGCAGCAATCCGCCAAAAGAAAAACTTGATCGCACTATCGACGGTTGAGGTATTGCTAGCATGGTAAAGAGGTTTAATTTTAATGTACTTTCGAAAACCATTGAGCCAAATCATGCAAAGACCCAATAGGCTTTTGAGCCAATTTTTAGGATTAAGCCTTGCGTTATGGGCGGTTGCTTGTACAAACCTACGTGATGCAAAGTCTGCCGCGGAAAAGGAGCGTTTGTCAGCAGGACAAAAACCCATGGATTCTACCGTTTATTACTATAAAAATACAAGCAAACCTTCCGTGGTGATGACCGATTGGAATGCCGAAAATCGGCGTTTTGTTCGATTCTATGACCCCTATGGTCAGATAACATTCACCATCGAGGATATCCGTTCAAGTTATTCAAGCATTACAGAATTGCGTCAATTCCATGAAAATGGCGCTGTAGCGCTTTCAACGATTACATTACATCCCGATGGCAGCAGGTTCTGGTATACTTCTAACCTGACCTTCGGTATCAACAATGAACCCCTGTGGAAGGAAGATGTTCAACATCCACAAGAACATGTGGTCTATCCAGGAAGTAATAAGTTTTATTGGAAAAATGGGCAATGGATTAAGCAGGAAATAATCCATGAGCAACCAGTGCCAAGGGATTAGCAAGGCTTCGCAAAGAATTGTTAAAATTTAAGAGAACTGAATTTTTAATGCGTTTGTCCCTTATTTTCGAAAAAAAAATCGAACACCATGAAAAAAAATCAATTTGTATTATTCGCATTGTTGTTACTAGCGGTCGCTTCCAGTTGTACCGTAGTTCGCCCGAGTCAGGTTGGTGTCAAGTCCACTTTGGGAAAAATCAAAGGTAAAATTCGGCAGCCCGGTCCAGTAGGTTTTAATCCGTTTGTATCTAAAATCATCAAAGTTAATGTTCGTACCATGAACTTATCCATCAAGGAAAACCTTCCGTCCAAAGAAGGATTAACCATTCTTTCCGAAAGTTCAATTCTTTACCACATCAAGGCGGATGATGTTCCGAAGATCATTCAAGAAACGGGACTGAATTATGAAGAGAATTTGATTTTGCCGGTGTTTCGTTCGGCTGCTTCCGATGTATGTTCGCGGTATTATGCCAAAGATATGCACAGCGCAAAACGCAATGAGATCGAAAAGGAAATTCAAAAGCGCTTGGCAGAAGTATGCGAGGAGAAAGGATTCGTGATTGAAGCAGTGCTTTTAAAGAGCATTAGTTTGCCTGCCGGGTTAACAAAGTCCATTGAAACTAAATTAGAATCTGAACAAGAGGCTTTAAGAATGGAATTTGTCCTGGACCGCCAGAAGAAAGAAGTGGAGCGGCAGATTATTGAAGCAGAAGGTGCTAAGAAAACAAATGTAATCCAAGCCGAAGCTAGAGCACAAATGATGAAGATTGAAGCGGAAGGGCGCGCTCAGAACATTGAAATTGAAGCCAAGGCAAATAAATTAGCTAACGATCTATTAAATAATTCCATCACACCAAACTTGCTCAAATTGAAGCAAATCGAGGCGTTTATCAAGCTTTCCACGTCGAACAATACCAAAACCATCGTAACCGACGGAAAAGGCAGTTTGCTCAACGTGTTGGACGATAAATAATTAGATGAATTTCTGAAGCCCAATAAATTCGGTTATTTTTTCTTTTCAATGTCTAGCAAAAGCCGCACTAGCGGCTTTTTTTATCACCCTATTTTCCAGGTTATTACGTAGAACCACGTAGCCCCGCCCTCATTTCTACGTAGAACAAGTTAGGCAGTGCTGTGTATTTTGACTTCTTGCTCTCGGCTTTTTGTTTTCCACCCTTGTATTATGCGGCAACTTTGTTTCAGCAACAACAAAAAACTACCGCTCATGAAAACAAAAAATCTACTTCTCGCAACCGTTTTCGGATTCACTACCATGATTTCTTTTGCACAGCAACCTGCAAAAGTATGGGCACAAATCACTGATGCCAACGCGGTTCCCTTTATGAACGCTGACGGCAACTTGGTTTCCAACAACGCTACCCTTAACGCGGTTCTTCAAACACAAGAGATCACTTCCGTGCAAGCAGCCCTTCCGGCTTCTAAGCAAGCAAAACTTCAGCGAGTGTACGAATTTTCATGTGCGTGTTCTTTGAGCGACTTAAGCGCTTCTTTGGAAAAAGTAGCCGTAGTTTCCGGCATAGAAAACGCTCCTAGCTACCATGTGCTTGCTACCCCTAACGATTACAACTTAGGTTTGGCCAACAACTACGCCTTGGATTTAATCAACGCACAAGGTGCCTGGGATATTAGCACAGGCAACAGCAACATCGTGTTGGGCATCAGCGACCAAAACATGAGCCCTAACCACAGCGAGTTGTTAGGTAAAGTAGTGCACTACGACGCTTCCAACGTGGCAACGGTTACGCACGGTAACGCGGTGAGCATCCTTGCTGCGGGTAACACCAACAACAACAACGGATTGAGCTCTATTGGATATAACTCCTCGATTGCGTTTTACCAAATGAACTACAACGAAGTGATTGCGGCATCGAACGCAGGAATTCGTGTAATCAACATCAGCTGGAGTTCAGGTTGTTTCTACAACCAGTATGAGCAGGATGCCGTAACGGAGGCTTACGACAATGGTTCATTCATCATCGCGGCCGCTGGAAATGGCGTTACCTGTGGAAGCCCTGATGCTTTGGTATACCCTGCAGCTTATGCGCATGTGTTCTCCGTAACGAGCATCGGTTCTGCTGACAACCACGAGCAATATGCCGGTGATGCATTGTCTACCCACCAACACAACCAAATGGTGGACCTATCCGCACCGGGTTATGGTGTAGCGATAGCACCGATGGAAGGATGGTACATCAACAGTTCAGGTACTTCGTATGCTGCGCCTTTGGTTACAGGAACCGTAGGATTAATGCTCGCCGTAAATCCTTGCTTGAGCACGGCGAACATTGAAATGATTCTAAAGAACTCTTCCGTGGACATCAACGCATTAAACCCGAACTATGCCGGTAAAATTGGCGCAGGACGTTTGAACGCAGCAGCTGCGGTAGCTATGGCTCAAGGGTTTGTAAGCCAAGTAACGTTCAACGCTACTGTTCAAGGGTTGTGCGTTTCTTCTTCCGCTACGGTAACCCTTAACCCGAACGGTGGGGTTGCTCCTTACACCGTTGCGTGGTCGAATGGAATGACGGGAACGCAAAATAGCGGATTGAGCTCAGGTACCTACCAATTGACCTTAACGGACGCCTTGGGATGCACTACCGACACGACCATGGTCATTAACACTCCTACAGCCGTACAAGTAAACGGCGTAAGCACCAACGTGCAGTGCTTTGGACAAGCCAATGGAACCATCGATGTTACGGTGCTTCAAGGAACACCAAACTACACGTATGCTTGGGACAACGGTGCTACCACAGAAGACTTGACTGATTTAACGCCGGGTGTATACCGATTAACGGTGGTGGATGGCAATGGATGTACCTCACAAACAAGCTACGAAATTACCCAACCGAACGCATTAGTGCTAACGGCTACTGGAGTGGATGTTACCGCGAACAACAACGGAAGCATTGACCTTACAGTTGAAGGAGGTGTTCCTGCTTACCTTATTGCTTGGTCCAACGGGGCGGTAACGGAAGATCAAAACAACTTGGCTGC
>CANMUN010000078.1 GCA_947500875.1 Flavobacteriales bacterium
ATTCAGGAAACGGTACAAACAGCAGCGGATTCTCTGGTCTTCCGGGCGGCAACCGCTTCATCTTTGGTACTTTCAGGTACCGAGGTAGCTACGGTTGCTGGTGGAGTGCTTCAGAGAACAATTCAGACGTCGCATACTTCCGCAATTTGAACCACAACAATGACAACCTTAACAGAAACAACAACAATAAGGAAAAAGGGTTTTCAGTTCGTTGCCTCAGGGATTTAATGGAAACTTGCCCCCGCCCTCGCGGGGGTTTTATTTAGGGATCATGATACAACTCGAATTATTTGACCATACAGACCGAACTCGCCTTTCCGAGGATTTATTTTCGGCCTATTTTGATTGTAGAAAAAACAAACGAAATACCTTAAATGCCTTAAAATTTGAAAAGCACTTAGAGCGTAACGTTTTTGAATTAATAGATGAAATTTACCTTGGCACGTATAATCCAGGTAAGAGTATTGCCTTTGTAGTAACAAAACCAGTAAAAAGGGAAGTTTTTGCGGCCGATTTTCGTGATAGAGTAGTGCATCACTGGTTGATTAATAAATTAAATCCGTTGTTTGAAAATTGGTTTATTCAAAACAGTTACGCTTGTAGGGAAGGAAAAGGAACCCATTATGGCATTCAACAAGCCGATCATTTTATAAAAGAATGTTCGGAAAATTACACGAAACCATGTTATCTTTTAAAATTAGACATTCAAGGATTTTTCATGCATATTAACCGAAAAACTCTTTACACGAGGCTGACTCAGTTCATTAATGAGCATTATCGTGAAAACGATAAAGGACTGGTTCTAGAAATTACCCGTAAAATTATTTTCAATCAGCCTACCCAACATTGCATTATAAAAGGCCGTAAAGCCGATTGGGAAGGATTACCCAAAAATAAAAGTTTGTTTCACAGTCCTCCCGATTGTGGCTTACCCATCGGGAATCTAACCTCTCAAGTTTTTGCCAATTTTTATTTACATCCATTGGATATTTTTATAACTGAGGATTTAGGCATCAACTACTATGGTCGATATGTAGATGATTTTATCATCGTGCATTGCGATAAAGATTACCTCAAATCGTTGATTGGCAAGATTTCAAACTTTCTTCATTCTACGTTGCAACTTACCCTACATCCGAAGAAAATATACCTTCAACAATACAATAAAGGATTAAAGTTTTTAGGAACGGTAATAAAACCCAATCGTATTTACATTGGCAACAGAACAAAAGGAAATTTTTACTTGGCCATTCAACAACAAAATAAGCTTATTGAGCATCGTACCCCGCAAAAGGAAGATTACGCCCATTTTATAAGCAGTATGAATGCTTATTTGGGTATCATGAAGCATTACAAAACGTACAAAATTCGAAAGAAAATGATACATAATCTTTTGAATCCAACGTGGTGGAAACACATGTCGATCCATAGATGCTATTCAAAATTTAAGCGAATTAATAAAATAAGAAATAAAATTCGTTAATTTGGGTTAAGTATAAAAATTGAATATGACAGTGTATCAAATTATTGCGGTAGCAAGTTTAGTTTTGGTAATAGCTTTATGGTTTAGATTGGATACCCTTCAAGCAACATTGAAACAACTTATCAATGCTAAAGATGCAGCCAACTTAAATCAACCGAACGATTCAAATGATGCACGAGAATCTCAAGTGCAAAAAAGTGAGGTAATTATTGGTGCTCAAGCATGGATGGCCAAGAATTTAGAGATAACTACTTTCCGTAACGGAGATACGATTCCTCAAGCCGCTTCCGATGAAGCATGGAGAATAGCAGGCGAAAACAAACAGCCAGCTTATTGCTACAATGGGGAAACTTACGGTAAGTTGTACAATTGGTATGCGGTAAATGACCCGCGCGGTTTGGCGCCTGAGGGGTGGCATATACCTACCGATGCCGAATGGACGCAGCTGAGCGATTATTTAGGAGGAAAAGGCGTTGCGGGTAAAAAAATGAAAAGCACGAGCGGTTGGAACAATAAAGGCAACGGAACCAACGAAAGCGGCTTCAACGGTCTTCCGGGCGGCGGCCGCAACAACGATGGCACCTTCGATACCCGAGGTAACTACGGGGTCTGGTGGAGTGCTTCAGAGGCCAATACAGACAACGCATCCACCCGCAATTTGGGCCACGGCAATGACTACCTTTTCAGGTACAGCAACGGTAAGGAAAGAGGGTTTTCAGTTCGTTGCCTCAGGGATTGATGGAACCCTGAGTTCGCCACCGAAGCTTTGCGCAGGTGGGGCGAAGGGTGATTTGACTATTTGAATATTTTTACCCTGAGTTCCCCACCGAAGCTTTGCGCAGGTGGGGCGAAGGGTGCGAATTCTCTTAAAGTCTTTCTGTCCTAACGTCCTAATGTCCTAAAGTCTTTATATCCAACTTTCATTACCTTTGAGCATGCGTTCCTATCACAATAAAGTCGTTTGGATTACTGGGGCCTCTTCAGGAATTGGAGAAGCCATGGCCCGTGAATTCGCGAATCAAGGCTCAATCCTGGTCCTAGCGGCGCGAAATGTGGAGAAATTGAATCAATTAAGAGATACCTTACCCAATGCAGAAATACATACGGTTGTCTCCTTGGATTTAACGGATCTTTCGAAGGTGGATGCCGTAGTTTCTTCGGTTATTGATCAGGTTGGTAGGGTAGACGTCCTCGTGAATAATGGCGGCATTAGCCAACGTTCCTTGGTGGGTGAAACCCCGATCGAAGTGGACCGCAAAATCATGGAAGTTAATTTCTTTGGGGCTGTGGGCTTAACCAAGGCCTTGCTTCCTGCGCTTCGAGAAACCAAGGGGCAAATCATTGTGATAAGCAGCATTTCAGGGAAATTCGGGTTCTTTTTACGTTCGGCATATGCCGCTTCAAAACATGCGCTGCATGGCTTCTTTGAAAGTTTAGCTCTGGAGGAAGAAGCACACGGAATTGATGTTACCATCGTTTGTCCGGGGAAAATTAATACCCCCATATCGATCAGCGCACTCAACGCACAAGGTCAACGGCATAACGAAATGGACCACAACCAAGAAACTGGAATGCCGGCTGAAGAATGCGCGCGTCAAATTGTCGGTGCAGCACGAAAAAACAAACCAGAAGTACTTATCGGGAATAAAGAGATTTTAGCGGTTTATCTTAAACGTTTCGTGCCAAGCATCTTTCGTAAAATCATTCGAAAACAAAAGGCTACGTAAGTAATATACTGCTCAGCACCCCTCCATGGATATCATGTGCTCCATCAAAGGAATGCACTTCAAATCCCAGGGTTTTATACGTTTCTTTCAGCCCTTCGGCGGCTTCACCTTGGTAATATTCATCTTCCGATCCCAACACAAAATGCATCGGATTTTCTCTTGGGAAGGTTCCTGTGTCTAAGTCGGGTGGGAATACCGTAGCCCATAAAATAAGTTGGTCAAACGCAGAAGGATTGCATTGATACCACCGTGCCGCAGTCGCTGCGCCTTGCGAAAAACCAAGTAAACTAATCGATGCGGGTTGTACGTTTTGCTTCAGGTATTCAAGCACTTCATTGAGCCAATTCATGTTGTCTTCTATGTCCATTTCCCGCGCTTCCTTCGTCATCCAACTGGCACCCACCCGTCCACTTGATCCCTGCAAGTAAAACCGGTGAGGTCCCTCCGGACAAACCACCACATAGGTTTCTTTTAGCACTTCAAATTTTCGAATAAAGTACTTCGCCAATTGACCATAACCATGCAAAGCAATGAGTACCTTGGGATGTTCATGGTTTTTTGCTGTCTCTTGGTATTCAAACCGATAGGTTTTCTTGGCTTCAAGTTTATGTTCCATGGTTCGAAAATAACCATTAATTTTAGGCACTGTGACTAAATTTACTCGATTCCTCCTCCTTGTTGTTCTCGTTTTGGCATGGATCCAGGGTCCTTTTTACGCCCAAAAATTATACATCTACGACCAAAACACGAACATACCGATCCATGAAGCACAGGTTAAAAGCTGTGATGGTCAAACCAAGTTAAACCAAACAGGAATCGAAGGCTACGTAACCATGATTCAATATGCGGCGTGCTACCTCATTGAAGCCGAAGGTTACCTTTCCCGAACCGTAGGTTCCGATGAAATCAAAGCGAATTCGGGTAAAATCCCCATGTTTCCGAACCAACATTCTGTGGATGAGGTCGTGGTATCAGCCAGTAAATTCAATGAAAAACGAAAAGACTTGGCTCAGAAAGTACAAGTGATTTCAAAACAAGAATTGGCCTTAATGAATCAATCCTCAACCGCTGACGTCTTGGCGAATTCCGGGAATGTATTTGTTCAAAAAAGTCAATTGGGGGGCGGTAGTCCCATCATCCGTGGTTTCGAAACAAACAAAGTCCTCTTGGTGGTGGATGGCGTTCGCTTGAACAATGCCATTTATCGAGGAGGACATCTCCAGAACGTAATCACCATGGATAATGGCGTGATGGATCGGATAGAGGTGGTTTTTGGTCCCGGTTCTGTGGTCTATGGATCCGATGCGATTGGGGGCGTGATGCACTTTACTACCAAGAATCCTACCTTGAGTACCACCGATAAAACGCTCATCAAAGCGAGTGCCTTTACGCGGTATATGAGTGCGGTAAACGGATATGCAGCGCATGTTGATGTTTCGGTTGGAACAAAACGGTTTGGTTCATTGACCTCGTTCACCTATTCAAACTATGGGGTTTTGCGACAAGGCGCGAAAAGAAATGATTTCGTTGGAAGTTTTGGGGCGCGACCGTGGTATGTGGAACGGATTCATGGGGTGGATTCCATGATCATCAATGCAGATTCCAACCTGCAAGTAGGATCCGCTTATTCTCAATACGATGTGCTTCAGAAATTTACTTTCAAGCAAAAAGAAGGCGTCCTACATAAATTGAATTTTCAGCTTTCGAATTCCAGTAACATTGACCGCTACGACCGCTTAACGCAAACCAGTAATGGGAAACCAAAATTCGCCGAATGGTATTACGGACCACAATTTCGATTAATGAGTGCCTACACCTTGGAATTGAGTAATGAAACTTCCTTGTATGATGCCGCCAGGTTAACGGTGGGGTATCAAGCCATCGAAGAGAGCCGAATGGACCGCAGGTACAAGAAGAATTTCTTAAATCACCGCATGGAGCATTTAAACATCCTTACGCTAAATGCTGATTTCACAAAGAAAAAAGGAGTTCATGAATTCCGCTATGGGCTTGATGCATGGTATAATCAGGTGAACTCAAGGGCATTTCAAAGAGATATAGTTGCGGACACGATCGCTCCGCTAGATACACGCTATCCGGACGGAGGATCCACCATGATGTCTGCGGCAGTATATGCAACACATACCTGGGAGATATCAGAAAAATTGATTTTGAATGATGGACTTCGTGCATCTTACGTTCGTTTGAATGCTGCCTTTGTTGACAAAACGTTTTTCCCGTTTCCGTATGATGATATTGCTCAACAGCACTTGGCGCTAAACGGCAATCTTGGTCTGATTTATATGCCTAATAAGTTATGGAGAATGTCCTTAACCGGTTCAACTGCGTTCCGTGCACCGAACGTGGACGATTTATCGAAAGTGTTTGAAAGTGTGCAAGGCTCCGTGTTGGTGCCTAACCCGAATCTAAGGGCAGAATATGCCTACAACGGAGAGTTTGGAATTAGTCGCGTGTTATCAGAAGGCTTAAGTTTACAAGCCACCGGGTATTATACCCTGCTCAAGAATGCACTTACGGTGGGAACAGGAACCTTTAATGGAGCGGATTCTGTGGTTTACGATGGACAGTTGAGTCAAGTAAGGACCACCACCAACGCAGGGAGGGCCTATGTCTATGGGTTCGAGGCGATGTTGTCGGGTAAATTGAACGACCACTTGAGCATGATAGCAACCGTCAATTATACCAAGGGTAGAAACGCAACGAACAGCATTCCCTTGGATCACATTCCACCAGTCTTTGGAAAATTGGCGATGGTGTATACCCTTGGAAAGTTCCGAACTGAATTATTCATGAACTATTCTGGATGGAAGCGTTTAGCGGATTATAACCTGGTAGGCGAGGATAACTTTGCCTATGCTACGCCTTTTGGAATGCCTTCATGGGCCACAGTAAACGCACGGGTTAATTACAATTTCTCCCGTCAGGTATCGCTACAAGTAGCTTGCGAAAACATCCTGGATCAGAATTATCGAAATTTCGCATCAAACATTTCTGCGCCCGGACGAAACTTCATTGTTACACTGAGGGGGAATTTTTAGGAGTTAACTACCAAGGTGCGTTCCCTGAGCTTGTCGAAGGGCGCACCCAGTTATTTATTTATGCGCTTTATCCTCCACCGCTTGATTTTTCGTTGGATTTTATTAGGAATCACAGTGTGGTCTCCTATTTTTGTAGTGATATTTCACTAAATTCGTAGTGAAATCAAACACCATGAGAATCATCATTCTTTTACTTGTTGGATGTTTCTGCTTAAACTCCCACGCCCAAATGGATAAACGCCGTGTGATGGCAAGTGCGGGAAGAATTGCCAAGAACCTCCAACCCTCGCCCTTCGGCACCAACTACATCATGTCGTACACCTTAGGGGAGCCCTTCATTTATGTGAATACGCCCTTGGGTTATGCGAGCACCCGGGTGTGCAACGGATTTCAGCAACCCAACGCCTTGGTTCCTGTAGGGCCAGGCGTGGTGGTTCAAATGCCCACCCTTCCGGTGTTTAAGATTTATCCAAATCCCTTTGATGCCTATTCCATCGTTGAAGCGCCCAAGGAATACGAGGAACAAGAACTGAAACTGCAGCTTATTGACGCCAACGGGAAACTGGTGCACGATGAAATCATGAAAGGCGCACGGCACAAAGCCGATTATTCCACCGGTCTTGCCCCGGGAACTTATTTTTTAAACATCTACCTCATGTCGGGGACCCTCATTGAACAAGTAAAACTCATTAAATCCTAAACCATGAAAAGAACCTTACGCATTTTACTTTTTACTGCAGCAACCTTAATTGTCACCAGTTTAAATGCTCAAGCGCCGAACGGTATCAACTATCAGGCGGTGATTCGAACCAATACCGGAACCTTGGCCAGCAACCAAGCGGTGGTGATTAGGGCGAGAATTCTTCAAACCACGGCGAATGGAACGGCGGTTTATTCCGAACGCCACAACCTAACTACGGATCAATTTGGACTGGTGAATTTTGTGATTGGCAA
>CANMUN010000079.1 GCA_947500875.1 Flavobacteriales bacterium
AACATTGTGGTGTGTCCGGGTCAGGCAATCCCTGCCATTAATTTCACCTCGACTCCTGCAGGAGCTGCCTTCTCTTGGACGAATTCTAATCAGGCCATCGGTATAGTAGGTGGTGGATCGGGCAGTATTCCAACGTGGCAAGCACCGGTGAATGTTAGTGGGGGAGCCTTTATAGGTACGATTTCGGTTTATGGAACATTGAATGGTTGTTCAGGAGCAAACATGTCGTTCACAGTTACTGTAAATCCGACGCCGGTTTTAACTTTGAATCCGCAGGTTCAGACCCTTTGTTCGGGCACTACGGCAAGCGTGTTGTGTACTTCTAATGTTTCGAGTACCACCCTGACTTGGATTCAAGCTTCTACCAACGTAAGCGGTGCGAGCAACGGAAATGGTACAACGGTAAATGGGGTGTATACTATAAGTCAGTCGCTTACCTCAACCATAAATGCTCCCGGTTCCGTAAGTTATACCATTACACCCGCTGCGCTCGGGTGTGTTGGAATTTCTGAGCAAGCAACGGTTACAGTAAATCCAATTCCGGTGGCGAGTGTTAATCCTGGTTCACAATCTATTTGCAGCGGGACTAGCACGAGTTTGATATTAAGTGGAAATATGCCGGGGATAACCTACGGATGGACGGTCAGTGCAAACAACAACATCATCGGAGCCTTTTCAGGATCAAACGATACCATCGCCCAATTACTCACCAACAGCTCCACGGGTAACCAAGTGATCACGTATTCGATTACTCCGTCGTTGAATGGCTGTGTTGGTGCCGCAGTAAATGTTCCAATTACGGTAAAACCTACTCCAATCTTAACTACAAATGTGGCAAATAATACCATTTGTAGTGGTACAAGCACCAACATTGCTTTAAGTTCTAACGTATTGAATACCACCTATGCGTACACGGTAAACCCAGGTCCCGGGATTCAAGGGGCGGGAAGCGGAATAAGCAATCCAATCGTTCAACAGCTTACCAATAATACGCTGAATCCAAGCCAAGTTACTTATGAGATAACGCCCAGCGCTAATGCTTGCGATGGCGCTATGGTTTCAGTGACCATTACCGTTAACCCAGTAGCTACAGTTATCCCGAGTCAAAATACGGTAACTATTTGCAGCGGACAAAGTGTCAACTTACAACTCTCTAGCAACTCACCCGGCGCCTTATTCAATTGGTCTGTGAGTTCGAATGCACAATTAACAGGTCAAGCTGCGGGAAGTGGTAACAGCATCAATCAATCCATCACGAACAATTCCTTTGCCGTTCAAAATTTCTATTATGTGGTAACACCTGTCTTTGGGGTATGCCCTGGGACTCAAGATACCATTCCAGTAACGGTGAATCCATTACCTCAAATTACGACTGGACCTGCGGTAAATACCTGTGCCTCTACGCCACCTTTCAATTTGACTGGTTTTACTCCACCGGGGGGTACATGGTCAGGAACGGGTATAACTAATGGTCAATTAGCAACGTTTAGTCCTGCGGTTTCCGGAGTTGGAACATTTACGCTAACCTACAGTTACACTAACCCTGCAACGGGGTGCATCAATTCGGCGACACGTCAAGTAACGGTAAATCCATTGCCCATCCCATCGTTTACCATGGATACGCTAAAATGCACCAACACCACCGTTAGCATCGTGAACAATTCCCAAGGTGCCAACAGTTATCTATGGAATTTTGGCAACGGAGCAACCAGCACCCAAGTTAACCCCATTTATCAGTTTCCTACCGGCGGAAATTACACGGTAACACTCGTTGCTACTTCTCCTCAGGGATGCGTTGATTCGACCTCCAACTCCATTCAAATCGTATCCACTCCCACCGCTTCGTTTGTCCCTTCCACCAATAACGGTTGCGGTCCGCTCAATGTGAATTTCAACAATACCTCTAACGGATACGGGATAACCTCGTATTTCTGGAATTTTGGTTTTCCCGCCAATGGGCCTTTTTCAAGTGCGCAAAATCCGGGGGCCGTTACTTTTCAGCCTCCCTTATTACAAGATACGAACTATGTAATATCCCTTTCAGCTACAAATTTATGCGGGACAACCAACTTTTTGGATACGATTCTTGTCCATCCATTACCGATTGCCTCGTTTGCCACGACTGTAAATACGGGGTGTTCGCCTTTACCTGTTGGGTTCCAAAACTTATCCCTGGGGAGTCCAACGAATTATATTTGGAATTTTGGAGACGGTCAATTTAGTACGCAAGTAAATCCAACCCATACCTTTGTTTACGGTCCAAATGACACCATTTTTAATGTGGCATTAATTGCAATCAATGCTTGTGGATCGGATACCGCTTATTACCCAATACATGTATTCCCAAATACCGTCTCTAGTTTCTTCAATACGAATCCAACAGTAGGATGTGCGCCCTTGAACGTACAGTTTACCAATTTTTCGCAAGGAGGCAATCTGAATTATTTTTGGAGTTTTGGAAACGGTCAAGTTTCAAACCAACAGAGCCCAAGTCATTTATACACCTCTGCCGGAACTTACATTGCTCAATTGGTCGTGGATAACGGTTGTTCTTACGATACGTCAACTATTTCAATTACGGTGTTACCCAAACCTCAAGTTGCTTTTACGGTGGTAGATGATACCCTGTGCATGGGACAAAATTTTCAATTTACCAATTTATCTTCCCAGCTTTCTAATGCCGCATGGTTATTTGGCGATGGTACGGGTTCCAATGTTTACAGTCCGACCCATGTTTACGCAAGCGCAGGTAATTTCACCGTTGCCTTGATTGGAACTTCTGCAGCGAATGGATGCGTAGATACCGCTTATAGGACAATTACGTCAATACCAAGTCCAGTGTTGAATTACGATACCCTGGTATTTGAGGGGTGCGCGGCATTAAGCGTGAGTTTTAATGAATTATCGGGCACCGCTTCTTCAGCAGTTTGGGATTATGGCGACGGAACCCTTGGTATTGCTCCAAGCAGTAACCACCTCTACCCGAATCCTGGAACGTATACGCCTCAGGTTGTTGCGCAAAATGCTTTCGGATGCACCGATACGGCTGATTTTACCGTGGTTGTACACGCTGTCCCTATTGCTGATTTTGATGTGGCGGATAAAACATCATGCGATGTTCCTTTCAGCGTTACTCCGGTAAATTTAAGCCAAGGGGCAATGGTCTATGATTGGGACTTTGGCAACGGGACCGGTTCGAATCAATTTGAACCAACGGCGGTTTATACGCAAACGGGAACTTACAATTTGGTGTTAATGGCGTACAACCAATTTGGTTGCGGTGATACGACGGTACAAAGCATTATTGTACATCCCATTGCGAACGCTCAATTTATCCCGGATACCACGGTGGGTTGCGAGGATCTAACCGTTTCCTTCACAAACAATTCCAACAATGCAACGAGTTTCTTATGGAACTTTGGGGACGGTTATTCTATACAAGCACAGAACCCAACGCATACCTACATCGATCCTGGATTTTACACCGTTTCTCTTATTGTTACCAATGTTCAGGGTTGCACCGATACCTTGGTTCAAACGAATTTGATTCAGGTTTTACCACGACCTACGGCAGGATTTACGGTATTCCCCGGATTAATCTATACCGAAGATCCTTTCTTGCAATTGAACAATACCGCTCAAAATTACGATACAGGGGAGTATCTCATGGGCAATGGCGCAGTGGTAGATATTTATACTAATCAATACAATTACGGAATTTCAGACCCTGCTGAATATACCATTACGCAAATTGTGTACAACGATTTTGGGTGCAGCGATACGGCACTGGCGTATATTCAAATTTTAGCGACTCCAACGCTTTACGTTCCAAATGCATTTACTCCGGATGCTGATGGTGAAAATGACTCCTGGATTCCGGTTGCAACAGCCATGTATTCTATTGAGGTTTCTGTTTTCAATCGTTGGGGCGAAGAGGTTTACACGACGACGGATTTATCAAAACCTTGGGATGGAAGGTATCAAGGAAAGGATTGTCCTGTAGGTGTTTATTCTTGGAAAATTGTAGCGAGGGATGTGAACCAAGAATTAATCATTCGAAGCGGACACATCTCATTGTTGAGATAATCAGAACTGATAAGCATTTACTAAGGTTAGAACCATTAAAAAGCTCTCAAGTTGGGCATTCACTCCCGGTTTAAATTGAATGGTCAAGGTGTGCTCTTTTTGACCGATACGAGTGCTAATTGACTTAATCGAATGGGAAAATTCCTTCAATGCGCGGTATTCAGGAATAAGTTCTAAAACTCCACCTTTCCATCCCAAATTCGATATTTCAGTAATAACTTCCGGGTTACCGATCATGGTAAAGGTGCTTGTGTTATTTTGAGGATGCATTTTATTCTTTCCAATGTAAACCGTGGAATCGTTCATGGATGAAAAATAGTATTTTGAACCGTGAAGGTAGAGCCGTGATTCTGTGAACTGTAATCCATCCCCCATGAGTTCACTTAAAAGGGGAAAGATATCCGATGGTCGTGTTGGATTCGAAAATGTTAAGAACAAATCAAATTGCGGTTCGATGTAGGAGGGGCCAGAATCATCGTCGATGTATTTTGCGCCATAGTAATTCACAGAAAAACCGGAAAGCGATTCAATGATTTTCTTATATTCTTGGTATTTTTTAGGAATAAAACTGCCTTTATTGAGAGAGCTTGTGACATGAAATTGTTTTTGATCTTTCCTAGGTGTAACCGATAATACCTTAACGGATGGATTAAACTGAACGGTCATTTGTTCAGCGTTGATCTTAAATTGGTAGGAATTGGTTGCTTTTCCTTGATCTATTAAATGGTATTGAATTGGATTGGATTGGTCCGATGAAAAAGTGTACCACCTTGATTTTAACAATTGGTCTTTTAACTCGGAACAATTCTCCAACGACGAATTGAGAATCCAATAATATCGGTTATTTTTTACAAAACCGAGCCCAGGTTCCAAGGGGCGGTCTACCTTGATATATTTTCCAGAAATAATCCATACAATTTCTTGTTGTTGCTTCACCTTTAATAGCGTAATTCCTTGTTGAAAGTCAATCGGGAGTTGCATAGAGGAACTGTCTTGGGCTAGGTTCTGCCAATATTCAGATACGATTTTAAGAACGCGAGGGTCTCGGTTATTAAAGGCAAATTCGAATAAAAGAGCTTTGCTGAGTTGTGGAGTATTCACTTGAACCAAGCCGAAGGTTTCTTTGGGGATTTCCACCGACTCTAATCGACGAATTTTTTCTGCGTTCATCGTTAAACGGTAAACGACAATCCAAATAAGAAAAATCGCAGCAATGGCCAAAAGCCTTTGGATAAATTTAAGCCAATTCATTTCAACAAATGTAGGTAAAAAGGGTTTTGATTACCTTTGTGTGTGCGAAGTTTCATTACATGGTGTTTGAGAATTTTAGGATGGAAAATTGATGTGTCCGTGCCTCCAGGAGTTTTTAAGGCAGTAGTGGTGATGGCTCCGCATACTTCGAATTGGGATTTTGTGATTGGCAGATTGGCTTTTTATCTAATGAATGTTCGGGCTCGTTTTTTAATTAAGAAAGAACTCTTTTTTTTTCCATTAGGATTCATTCTTAGAAGGTTGGGGGCCTTACCTGTGGATCGGAAATCCAATAATAACATGGTTCAGCAGGCGGTAGATTTATTCAACAACAACGATGCTCTTTACTTGGTATTTACGCCGGAAGGAACACGTTCGGCTAACCCGCATTGGAAAAAAGGATTCTATTTTATTGCACAGAACGCCAAGGTTCCAATAGTGCTTGCTTACATTGACTACCGCAGTAAAACAGGTGGATTTCACGGACTATTCAATGCTACAGGAAACATTCGAGAGGATATTCTGTCGATAAAACAGCAACTTTCCAACTATCAAGCGAAATATCCTGAAAAAGGAATTATTTTCTAATTTCTCCGGTCTTTACTTGGTATCCGTAAGGACAATGTTTACAGTTACTTTTACAACAGTATCCGCGTTTTAAATGATATGCTTCCGTAAAAATGATAAAGCCCTCTTCACTTAAATAATAATCATCTTCGGAAAGTTTTGACCTCCTTCCAAAATCTGAGAAATCCATGTTCGATTCTTCCTCTTTTCCTTCCATTGATAATTGTGTAGTTGATAATATCTCCCACCTTAACAACGCTCAACATCATTTGTTTACATTAAGAGATGATTTAATTCATAATATTATTTCAGGCAATAAATGGAGGAAATTAAAATATGTTTTTGATCGCATTGAAAAAGAGCAGATCAAGGGAATTGAAACCTTTGGTGGGGCTTTCTCAAATCACGTTTTGGCGGTGTCGTGTTGTGCACATCTACATGGCTTACCGTGCAGGATTTTTGTTAGGGGAGAGGAGCTTACCGTTGATTCGAATCATGTGTTAAATGCTTGCCATTCGATGGGAGCTACGCTTCATTTTTTGTCCAGATCCGATTATCGATCGCAAAAATCACGATACGGAATAACAGAGGATGGCTATTTGAGCATTCCGGAGGGTGGCGCTTGCAAAGAAGGCCTGATGGGAGTGCTTGAAATGGGGAAATTACTTTCAGGGTACGACGTCGTGGCCGTTGCCCAGGGGACTACTACAACAAGTTTAGGTTTGCTGTTGAGTACACCAGCATCGACAACGATATGGGTGTTTCCGGTGTTAAAAGGATTTAATTCCCTTCTCGAAATGGAGTTGTTGGCAGATAAATGTGGTTTTTCTCGGGAATTTCAAGCTCAAAAGCATCGCGTTCAAGTAAAGAGTGACTACACGTTTGGCGGATATGCTAAAGGGGAAGATTCGCTCCTGCAGGAAATTAAACATTTAGGTTATACGATTCCATTTCCCTTGGATTATGTCTACACCGGAAAAGCTTTTGTCGGGTTTATGAAAGAATCCGAAAAGGAAACAGGGCACAAGAAAATGCTCTTTATTCATACCGGCGGTTATGCCCTGAGCAAACTAACGATTGACTAACTGAGTTTGGTTTTTTTCTTAGAATAAAGATGCGTTGATTTGATAAACAACTCAATAGATCCCAATCCTTTATTTGCAGAACTCAACTTAGATACGCTGATGTCCGCGGCTACACCAAACCGAAAGTTTGAGGCTTTGTAATTGACGTTCAAGGTTACAGCGTCGTTCCA
>CANMUN010000080.1 GCA_947500875.1 Flavobacteriales bacterium
TTCAGCTACAAGCAAAAAACCATCAACGGGTTCAATTCCAGCTACGACTTCCCAGCCTATGTTCCTGCTCAAGCGGAGAACAATGCAACGAACGAAGTGTACCAAAAATACTTGGCCGTGGAAACCAACAGCGCTCAAGACAAGCGCGACTTGTACGGAAGCTTGACATGGATTGCGTATCCGTTGCTAGCACCGGGACAAAGCTTGCTTTCAACGGATGTGAGCATCAAGTTGCGCATCAACAAAGAATACAAGAACTTCACGGCAACGGGTGCAAACGGTGGCAAGCCGATGTACGGATGGTCGATGGATGCGATTGCCACCCAATTGGGAGCGCAAGACGCTTTGAAAGATGCCTTGAAAATGATCAACGTGGTACCGAATCCTTATTATGCCTACTCCGATTACGAGAGGACAAAACTCGATGCAAAAATCAAAATCACGAACTTACCCGAACGCTGCACCATCACCATCTATAATGCCCAAGGGAAACGCTTACGACAATTTAAAAAAGACAGCCCGATTACGTATCAAGATTGGAACTTATGCAACGAGGCCAATATTCCGGTATCGGGAGGCACGTACCTTATTCATGTAAATGTCCCTGAGGTGGGTGATGTGGTGTTGAAGTCCTTTGTGGTGATGAGGGTTCCAGACTTGGAAAATTTATAAAGGTAAACTGATCCGAAAGGTGGTGCCTAAGCCCAGTTCGCTCCGGAGTACGTAGACTTTTCCTTTGTGGTAGCTTTCAATAATGCGTTTCACTAAGGATAATCCCAAGCCCCAGCCGCGTTTCTTCGTGCTATAACCGGGTTGAAAAATCGCGTTAAATTGTTTAGGTAAAAGCCCCTTTCCCGTATCCTCCAAGTCGATGTTCACCCATTTTTTGGATTGGGAAAACCGCACGTTAAGTTTACCTGATCCTTCCATGGCATCTACTGCGTTTTTCGTGATGTTTTCGATCACCCATTCCATCAACGCTGGGTTATGGGGGACGAGCATGGATTGGCTTTCGGTTTTTTCCACGGTAATTTCAACCTTTTGTGAAAGCCGAGGCTTCAAGTATTCAATGATATGGTTTACGGTTTCCAAGATATCTGCATTTTCCAACTTGGTTTCAGAACCGATTTTAGAAAACCTATCGGTTACGTTTTCCAACCGTGCGATGTCCTTGCGCATTTCAGCTAAAGACTCAGAATCTACCTCTTGGGCCTCAAGAAAGTCGAGCCAAGCCGAAAGGGAAGAAATAGGAGTGCCTAATTGATGAGCGGTTTCCTTGGCCATGCCTGCCCAAACTTGGTTTTGCTCGGCACGGCGAAAGGTCGAAAAAACAAGGTAGCCAATGATCACAATCAGCGCTATTAACGCCAATTGAAGGTAGGGAAACCATCGTAGTTGTTTCACTTCTGGGCTTTGGTCGTAATACAACCATTGAGCGGTTGAGCCCAGATTGATGCGAATGGGGTCATTGAGCGCAGAGAACTCGGTTAATTTTGCCAATACCGCTTGATTCGAACCGGGTACGTTGGTCGCCATAACCTTTTGTTGCAGGGAGTCGACTAAAATCACGGGCATGAGGCGGGTATCGCTTATTAGATCCTGGTTGAAGGTGTTTATCAAGGAGTCGCTTTGCTTTTTCAACGATTTTAATTGCGCCGATTCATCAAAAGCATAGGTCATTTCAAATCCCTCAAACACTTCGATGGAGAAAAAGCGACCTTCCTTTATCCATCGTTGCGCTAAACCTTTTAGGAGGGAATCTTTTTGTTTTTCTACCGATTTCAAGGGTTCCAAAACGACATTCTTCGACTGAGAAATTTCACCTCGGTCGTCCAACAGTATGACGGGAATATCCTTGTTTCCATTGATAATGCTCATGGCAAAATCAATGTCTTGGTTTGCCCCAAGGTTGGTGGGATTCAGCAAGGCTTTTTGAGCGGAAACTACAATTTCGATGCGCTCACGTTCTTTTTGCTGAAGCGACATAAAGGTCTGTCGGGAAAACCGAACCAATTCCGCTTTCTTTTGAATGGCTTGAGCCCATTGCCGTGCTTTTGCCGTTTCCTTCACCGCAATTTTACGCACCATCGCATTGGATACCCATAAAGAGCCTCCAATAATGCACAATGCCAACACCAATAAAGCGATTTTCCACCGCTGTTTGTTGGAATAAAGGTTCGATGATTTATTGCGCATTCGACGTTGCCAAAAGAGTTTCTAAGGTATAACAAACTTTTTGATGGTCAAAGGCTGCAACGTGATTTCTCAGCGCATCGGCATCGATCTGCGGAGGGTTAGATGCCATTTCATCCATTGCCCTAGCTAAATCTAAAGGATTAAGGGTTTCGAAAAGGATGCCGAATTTCCCTTGACCCAACAGCTCAGGAGTACCTCCTGCATTGCTTCCTATGACGGGTACCCCATAAGCCATTGCCTCAAGGGTTACCATTCCGAAAGTCTCCGCTTTGGTGGCCATGAGTAAGGCGTCGATGGAGGAAAAAAACACGTCCATTTCTTTCATAAAAGGCCTTATAAAAACCCGGTCTTTTAATTGGTATTGATCGATTTTTCGTTCCATAATTTCTAAGACACTCTCTTGTTCGTTTTTCGTGGGCTCGCCTAAAAACACGAGATGCAGGTGCTTGTTTTGGGCAAGGTTTAAAGCCTCCAAAGCAAGAAGTTGACCTTTTTGAGGGTCAAAACGTCCCGGTAATCCGAAAATCATTGCATCGCATGGAAGGTTTAACAAACTACGCGCCTCGCTTTTGTTCATGGCTTTCATTCCCTGAAGGTCAATGCCCGAAGGCAGATGATGAATTTTTTTGGGGTTGATGCGCGTCATGGTCCGCACTTGTTGTTCTAGCCCTTTGAGCGGACAAAACCAATAATCCAAGTAAGAAAACCGGAGGGTATGAAGCACGCCTCGTTTGGATACCCCCAATTGCATTTCCATAAAATAACACGTCCAAATGGTGTCTCCCATCCTAGATTTTAGGGTTGCTATGAGGCTCATATCCCGATTATCGCGGATAAAAACATGGCTGATATCATGCTCCTTGAAAAGTCGGGCAAGTCGGTACGCGGACTTCCAAGCAAAGTATTTGGGTTGGTACTTAATGGAGATGCACGTCAGGTTATTTTGAATAGCTTGAAGGTAAAAAGGAGACCCTTCTGGCGCAAAGATGCTTACTTTATGCCCCCTTTCATGCATCCAAAGAGCATTCCGAAGATGGTTGAGTTCCAATCCTCCCCAACTTCGTGAGGTACACAAATAAGCGATGCGCATTGCGTGCAAAATAACGTAATTTTACAGCAACATTCGCTGAACCATGAAAAAACTGTCCTTGGGTTGGATCTTTCTTTTAATAATGATTGGCATTGCTTTGCCGTTGTTCACCTTACCCATCAACCTTTTTCCGGGCGAAATCACCTATCAGAAAGGAATAAGTACCTACACCATTACCGAAACCAATCTAAGCTTGAGTTACTTTATAGGTCTGGGGCTTAATCCAGGGGACCTCGACGATGTAGCTTCTTTTCGGTTAAGCCTTTGGGGTTATGCCTTGGCCTTTTGTTACTTAGGGCTTTTACCCGGAGTGATTACCTACAGGATTTACTTGAAACGGCACAAGAAATCATAGGGATTTTGTCCGCCCTCCGTCCACAGGAAGGTTTATACCGTTAATATAAGAAGCTGTTTCGGATGCAAGAAACGCCACGGCTGCTGCCACTTCCTCGGGTTGGGCAATACGTTTCATGGGAGATTCCTGCCCCATGTCCTTGAAGATGGCTTCCAAGGTCTCCCCTGTTTTTTGAGCTCGCACTTGGGCAATTTCTTCCAAACGCCCCGTATGGGTAGCCCCGGGTAGCACATTGTTTACCGTGATACCGTATTGACCCAATTCATTGGCCATGGTCTTACTCCAATTGGCAACAGCGCCTCGAATGGTATTGGAAACCCCTAAATTGGCCAGCGGTTGTTTAACGGAAGTTGATATAATATTAATAATGCGGCCAAAACCTGCGGCTTTCATACCCGGGATCAAGGCTTGGGTCATGATGTGGTTTCCAATAAGGTGTTGGTTGAAGGCCGCCAAAAATTCTGATGGGTCGGCATCGACGATGGGGCCGGATTTAGGCCCGCCGGAATTGTTAATAAGAATGTGAGCCATATTGCCTTCAGAAACCCATGATTGAATCGCTGTTTTGACCTGTTCAGGTTGGCTAAAATCGGCCCTTAGAAAAGAGGGTTGTTTCCCAAACTTTTGTTCCAATTCGGCGTGGGTTTCCTGCAATCGCTGTTCATTTCTTCCGACCAATACCACCAGACCCCCTTGGGCTGCCAGCTGAAAGGCAATGGATTTACCGATGCCTTGGGTACTACCGCAAACCACGGCCGTTCTTTTGTTTTCCATGGATGCAAAGGTAATAAAGCACGTAAAACGTGCATAGTTTAACAATTTATTTATCTTTGACTACCATCAAAACTTACCATATGAAACATTGTTTACTTTTAATTTTCGCTGTTAGCTTGGTTTTCAAAGCTCAATCGCAGTGTACCGCATTGTCGCAATATCCATTAAACTCCCTCACCCCCACAAGTGCTTGGAGCAATGTTGACCTATGCAATTTTGCCGGAGAATATGCTGTAATTAACGTGGTCGCAGGCAACGTGTATGAATTTTCGACCATGGGAATTCATGGATCAACCATTTTATACGATACTGAGTTAACCCTTCGTAACGCAACCAATGCGCTCATTGCTTACAACGACGATTACCAATTAACCACTCAATCGTACATTTCATGGACGGCAACCTACACTGGAACAGCCCGCATTCACCTGCACGAATACCCTTGCTTTTCCAATTCCACCTGTAGCAATATACGATACAAAGTTACAGCCCCAGTAGGACCTGCTCCAGCTAATAACAACTGTGCAAATGCCACCCCATTGACCCCAAGTGCGGTTTGCAACTTAACGAACGGAACCACTGCGGGCGCAACGGAAGACGCAATTCCGGACCCGAGTTGTGACCCAGGAACCATCAACGATGTTTGGTACAGCTTTAATTCAGGGAATTACACGAGTTTGAACTTAACGGTCAACTTGGTTTCAGCCAACTGGATTGGCGTTGAATTATTCACCGGTTGTGGAACTTTAGCGCAGAATACCACCCTTGGAGGAAATCTTGGAAATTGCGACTTCAACACTTCAGCACCGAATCCTACAGTAATAGCGGGACTAACCCCCAACACCAACTATACCTTCCGTTTGTTCACGAATGTTGATTTCGACATTGCAGGATCCTTTACCACGTGTTTAACCACCCCACCACCGCCAACCGTTACGGTAAATAGCTCAAGCGTTTGTGTAGGACAATCGGTAACCTTAACTGCAACCCCATCTTCAGCGGGCGGGACCTATTTATGGAGCAATGGAGCAACGACTCCATCCATCACTGTTACTCCCAATGCAACCACCACCTATTCGGTCACTTACACCAACAACGGTGCAGGTTCGGGATCGGGTACGGTAACGGTCAACCCCTTGCCCAACATCAACGCCGGAGTTGACCAAACCGCATGTCAAGGAGCTAACGTTACGCTCAGCGGAACGGGAGGGTCTTCCTATGCATGGGATAACGGAGTGAGCAACGGAGTGGCCTTCACGCCTAACGCAACAACCACTTACACCGTTACTGGAACGGATGCCAACGGATGTACGAATACAGATCAGGTTACGGTAACGGTTGCGCCGAATCCTACATTGACTGGAAACACGGTTATTTGTCCGAACACTACTTCTCAGTTAACGGCCAATGCCAATCCTAATGCGAACAACCCTTGGGGTTCCAGCAACGCGGCGGTAGCGACCGTATCCAATACGGGACTTGTAACAGCCGTAAGTTTTGGAACGGCTACGATTACCTTTACTAACAACAACGGTTGTACGGCCACCACCACTATTAATGTCACCAACCCAACCGCTCCGGCCTTTAATCCAATCGCAGCAATATGTTCTGGCGGCACCCTTACCTTACCTGCAAGTTCTACCAATAATATCCAAGGAACTTGGTCGCCAGCGGTGAACAACACCCAAACCACGACCTACACGTTTACGCCATCTGCTGGACAATGTGCTACCAACGCAACGTTGACCGTCAACGTCAACCCCTTACCGAATATCAACGCCGGAGTTGACCAAACCGCATGTCAAGGAGCATCCGTTACGCTCAGCGGAACGGGAGGGACCACCTACACTTGGAATAATGGTGTGAGTAATGGAGTAGCTTTCACACCGAACGCAACAACCACCTACACCGTTACCGGTACCGATGCCAACGGATGTACCAATACAGACCAAGTGACAGTAACCGTTGCACCCAATCCTACATTGACTGGAAACACGGTTATTTGTCCGAACACTACTTCTCAGTTAACGGCCAATGCCAATCCTAATGCGAACAACCCTTGGGGTTCCAGCAACGCGGCGGTAGCGACCGTATCCAATACGGGACTTTTAACAGCCGTAAGTTTTGGAACGGCTACGATTACCTTTACTAACAACAACGGTTGTACGGCCACCACCACGATCAACGTCACCAACCCAACCGCTCCCGCCTTTAATCCAATCCCAGCAATATGTTCTGGCGGCACCCTTACCTTACCTGCAAGTTCCACCAATAACATTCAAGGAACTTGGTCTCCTGCGGTAAACAACACCCAAACCACCACCTACACCTTTACCCCATCTGCCGGACAATGTGCCACAACGGCACAACTCACCGTAAACGTCAACCCGCTACCAGCGATCAACGCCGGTCTTGACCAAACGGTATGTCAAGGAGCAAACGTAACGCTTAGCGGAACAGGCGGGAGTACGTACAGTTGGAATAATGGCGTGAGCAATGGCGTGGCCTTTGTTCCAAACACTACTACGACCTACACCGTAACAGGTACCGATGCCAACGGTTGTAGCAACACGGATCAAGTGACGGTGACCGTTGCTCCCAA
>CANMUN010000081.1 GCA_947500875.1 Flavobacteriales bacterium
GACGATTTAATTGCGCCTTACCGCCTGGAAATGAAGACGAAACTTCCCGTGAAGAAGGCGGAGAATCTTTACCAATTCTGGGGAAATAAGTTGGCGAAGCAGTTGAGTACGGAAGCTGAATATTTGGTTAACCTCGCCTCCGACGAGTACAGCAAAGCGGTATTGCCGCATTGGGATAAGACCAAGGTCATCACGCCGGTTTTTATGGAAGAGAATGAAGGCAAACCGAAGGTAGTGATGATGTACGCCAAAAATGCCCGTGGAAAAATGGCGCGTTTCGTGCTGGAAAATAACACCCAACAATTAACCGATTTGCAAGGCTTTGACCTGGATAATTACCGTTTCGTTAAGGATTTATCGGAGGAAAACCGTTGGGTGTTTTTGCGGTAAGAAAAAAAATGGATTAAATTTCAAAAATCATTTTTTTCTTCCGAATCGAAATACTAGCTTCGTATCAATCGATTAAGTCCTCCGGCAATTTAATGAAAGAGTAGCGATGAGTCACGGAGGTGAAGGCCTTTTGTATGCTCTAATAAGGTGTAACCCCTAAAATGTTAATGTATGAGTATTTGGTTTAAAAAAGTTTCAGCCCCTTATGGATGGATGGGGAATATGGCGCCTTATCCCATTTATTTCAACGGTGAAATGTGGCGAACGAGCGAAGCGCTTTTTCAGGCACTTCGATATGCTAATCCAGCTATAATGGCTCAAATTCAAGCCGAACAAAGCCCCATGGGCGCAAAAATGGTGGCTAAAAGTGGGGTAAATACGCCTAATAGAGTGATGGTTCCAATGTCGAGGCAAGATGTTCAAAACATGAAATTGTGTGTGATGTTGAAGTTTACGCAGCATCCGAATTTGGCGAATTTACTCTTGGCAACTGGAAATCAAATCATTTTCGAAGACGCGAGCGGTCGTAAAAAGGTCAATGATTTATTTTGGGGCGCGCACCCCAATCCAGCGAATCCCAATGTTGCATTGCAGGGTAACAACGTAATGGGCAAGATTTTAATGGAAATTCGCGCTATTTTATAAATAAAATCGAGTTAATCGAAGAAATTTCACAAAATCATTTTTTTCTTCCGAATCGAAATACTAGATTCGTATCAATCGATTAAGTCCTCCAGCAATTTAATGAAAGAGTAGAGATGAGTCACTGAGGTGAAGGCATTTTGTATGCTCTAATAATGTGTAACCCCTAAAATGTTAATATATGAGTATTTGGTTTAAAAAAGTTAAAGAGGAGTATGGTTGGATGGGAAATATGGCGCCATATCCCATCAAGTTTGATGGTAAAGTTTGGCTCACAAGTGAAGCTTTGTTTCAAGGTATGAGGTATGATGTTGTGGGTATTAAGGAAATAATTAGTAGTGAAAAAAGTCCAATGGGGGCAAAAATGAAAGCGAAAAAGTTCAAGGATCAAATGGTGGTGGTTCCAATGTCTCCCCAGGATGTTGAGAATATGAGAAAGTGTGTTAGAATGAAATTTGATCAGCACCCTGATTTGAAAAAGGAATTAATGAAAACAAAGGGTGTTTTTATTTATGAGGATATAGGTAATAGAAATGGGGAGAGGCATAAGTTTTGGGGTGCAAAAAAAATAAGTGAAAATGATGGAGATGGTCAAAATATGATGGGAAAAATTTTAATGGAGTTGAGGGATGAGTATTTGATGGAGTAGGGAGGAAGGATCTTCCTATCTCTTCGAAGCAAAAAATGAAATGTTATTACTAATTCTAAATTTAAACAAAATGAAAAAAATCTTTTTTAGTGTTGCGATTATGACAATTACTTCGGCAATCAAAGCTCAAATAACAGAAGAAAAAACAACGGAAGATGGCAGTGTGGTAATTTCTTACACACCGAAAATTTTCACAAAAGAGGAATCGGAAAAAATTAATCGAAGAATTAGATTGATTCCAACTACGGAGTATTTACGAAAACATCCAACCTTGCCTTTTGCGTATGCATGCATGAACATGCTTGAAGACGAATTTAACATGATCATAAAACAAGATAGTTCGCTCAATGAAGCAGCCAACAATTGTTTTTTGTCGCATATTTACCTTAATGAAAATTACGAGAACAACACCCCGGTGAGATATCATCAAATTTGGACTTTGTCGGAATCAACCGTCAACTATGACCATAATAGTCTTGCTACTGGTTTAATCGAAATGATGAGGGATAACGGTCTTCAGCATTTAATCAATAAAAACGCAACGTTTTTTTGCCAAGAGTTTGAGTTTGAAAATAAGTTCTATTTAGTGGCCATTGTGAATGATTAGTTGGGTGTATAAAAGTACCCAAAGAAACAGTGTATATTCGAAAAAATTAACAATAAAAATTAATATTATGAGTGGTTTGACAGCCTATCGATTCTCAGCGCAAGAAATAGACAAAATGCTTTGGCTGAAGAATCTTTTTATGGTAAATGGTTTTATCGTAGATCGTTTCCCAGAAGTTTATTATGATACGTTTGAGAATGCTTGTGAAGCGTGGCCATTCTTGAAAGGAAATAAATATGAGGAGAGAACTCCTGATTATTTGGGAGTTTATATTCCAAATTATTCAAAAATAAAGTGCGAGGAAAATTGTGATTTAAAAATAGTTAATGAAGGTGTTATTGTATTATTTAAGGATAGAATCTTAGTTTATGCTGAAATGATTGAAGGCAAACAAGCATTAGGATTGTCTGTTATAGAGAATTCACTGAAAGAAGTAGTGTTATATCACGAATTAGGACATTGGTTTTCTCATTGGCCTCTTGATGATTCTGGCGCTAACTGGAAATGTGGATATGATGCAAAAGATAAAATTACTCATGAATCTTACGCACAGATTATTGCCTATTGGTGTTCAGACGGAAATCCTGTAAATGAATTAATTCTAAAAGATTATTTAACACCAATAAATACGGCATCACCTTATTATATGTATTTAGCATTGATACCTCATTCTAAGAGTGATATTTTGAATAAACTTAAACTAATTCGCAAACACATGGGGTGCTCGGCTATTTTAACAGATGAAACGGCTTATGATGTTATAAAATCAAATATTATAGATGAAATTGTTGATTATGCATCAAATTCTCTCAGAAAATTAAAATTAAATAAAGCAGATTTAAATTCTATCAAAACTGAAATATTAAACGAATTTATAGCATACCGTTTTGGTAAAAATACTGAATATGATTACATATTATGTATTCTAAATTTAAATGGGCTTTTGGATGAAAAATCAAAAGCTACTTTGAAATTTGAAAAGAAATTTTGTCTCTCCTAATCTCTAAAAAAAAATGAAAAATAACGAACTGAAATTTTATTGGTACCCGGGCAATAATATAGATGGAGTAAATTTTGAAATGGATAAAGAATATGTTGTTTTTGAAATTAAAGAAATATTAAGTAAAAAAAATAGTAATAAAATTAATGGTTTTTTTATTCATTTCGGAAAACCATTTTTATCGTTTTTATCTAAAGAAAGTAAAGAATTTCATCGAATAATTATCAAAAACAATGATGAAGGTCAATTTCTAGAGAAAACTGAGGTTTTTTCATATATAGATTTCAAATGTATAACAGAATTTAAAAAAACATATTCTACTTTACCAAATTCAATTACTGAGGCCAGTAGAAATGACTTTCAAAAAGGAACGAGTATGCTTAGAAGATTTAGGCATTTTGAAGAAGATGAGTAACAAATTAAAAATCAAAAAATATGTTAACACTAGTAGAGTACACAAATTTTAGAAATGGTTTTGCCGGTCACTATGGTAATTTACCCCTAGCACCAACCTATAATGATTATGTTCAGTATGAAACATTGTGGGAAAATTACATTTTGAATGCAGCAGCTATTCTTTTGGCAGGACCCGCTATTAACAGACTAGGATTAATCGCTATGGAAAGTGCGCCTGGTACTATAATTCATCCGCATCCAAATTATATTTTTTATAATACTCACAATATTATTAATGGTAATGCTGATTCCTATCTCAGAAATATCTATAATGGTTCTCATATCCATTATGGATTATATCATAACAGTCTAACGAAACAACAATGCCTTGATGGTCTTTTGAATCAAACAGATAATTTAGCAAATCAAAGACCAATTATTTTGTTTGATTTGTTTCCAACACATGGCATTACCTTACATGCCAAAGAAAGGACTTTTATTAGCAATGGAATACTTCCAGAAATTCAAATTGAAATTAATAATAAATTAAATTTCATCTTCAATAATCTTTTGTTGCCTTTAAGGTTAAACTGGGGAAATGTTCATATACTATTTGCCTGTCCTCCAAAAAGTATTAACCCTCCGAGTCATGTTATTGGATATATAAATCATTATGCAAGAGGTATTTCAATACATCCAAATTCAATTAATACAATTGGTAATGGTGTTGCTCCAAATCAAAACGATTTAAGAGCAAATATTATACAAAGACCCCTTGGCTTTTAATTTCTCTAAATCTTTACTTAGATACTAAGTTTTCCTGAAAATTTTATTAATACTCGTAAAATCATTTTTTTCTTCCGAAAACGATGTTCATTTTTGTTGTGCAGATGGGAATGGACCTCGCCACACACCGAATTGAAAAGAAGTTAATTCACCGAGGAGGGTTACCAGAAGGATAAAGGGGGCTACATGTAGTGGATTGTAGGCCCCCATTTATCAAGTCAACCAAATAAACGCATAATATCCCCAAACTAAGGCCACCAAGCTAACCATGAGGAAATTCAACAAGATGGCCAATAAGAACCCAAGGAACGTTCCAAAGGCAGCTTGAATGGCTCGACGACGATCCTCGGGATCGTGCATCAATTCACCAATAAATGCTCCTAGGAAAGGACTAAGAAGCATCGAAAAAGGAATGGGGAGTACCATGCCAACGAACATTCCGACGTAAGAGCCTCGAACGCCGTATTTTGAACCCTTGAAAACCTTGGTTCCATAGGCGGGAATGGTCCATTCCAAAACAAGGCTTAAAAGAGCTAAAACAGCCGTTGCAACGAGTATCCATGCAGGGATATCGGTGCCCGGAACAAGGTATAAAGAGAGTAACCCCAACCAAGCAATGGGAGGGCCGCTGAGCCCTGGTATCACTGCCCCAACGAATCCCAAAAGCAGGATTCCAAGGGATAATAAAAACAAAACCACCTCCATGTTACTCACTAAGGTATACATTATTTCATGGATTTCCATCCTTTAATTCCTGACTAAAGTTCGTGCTACAACTTTTTATTTCTTGGATTGTTATTTCAACATGTACCAATTGAAACGCACGCAACTTGTTAAAACCGACATTGCAACCTGTTGGGATTTTTTCTCTTCGCCGCACAACCTGGCTAAAATTACCCCTGCTTCGATGGGTTTTGTGGTGAAGACCGAAATTCCCGAGAAAATGTACGAAGGCCTCATGATCGAATACACGGTTAAACCCTTGCTCAACATTCCTATGCGCTGGGTCACTGAAATTAAAACCGTACGTGATCATTCGTTTTTTGTTGACGAACAGCGCGTCGGTCCCTACAAGATTTGGCATCACGAGCACCATTTCAAAGACCTCGGCGATTCGGTGGAAATGACCGATATCGTTAGTTACGAGCTTCCGCTAGGTTTTTTAGGTCGGCTCATGCACGGGCTCGTGGTGCGGAAGAAATTGGATTCCATTTTTGCGTACCGCTTCGAGGTGGTAGAAAAGCTTTTTAATCAATAAGCCTCGGATTCCGTACCTTTGAACCATGAAGTTCAAGGATTATCCCGTCCATCCGTCCATTTTACAAGCCATTGAAGATCTGGGGTACAAACGCCCCACGGATATTCAATACAAGGTCATTCCTCATATTTTAAACGGTGAAGACGTCATGGCCGTGGCGCCCACCGGCACGGGAAAAACGGCTGCCTTTGCCATTCCTATCCTTCATCAGGTGCAGGCCAATGCCCACAAGAAAGGAGTGCAGGTTTTGGTGATGGTGCCTACGCGCGAATTGGCGCGGCAAATTGAACAGGTGTTTCTTGGCCTCAGCAAGCATCTGTCCATCAGCATTCTTTCCCTTATTGGCGGCGTAGAACAGGACCAACAAATAAAAAAACTGCAAGAAAGGACCCAGGTACTGATTACAACCCCGGGACGCATGTTTGACTTAATTGCCCAAGGATTCTTGGATATTTCAACCGTCAACACTTGGGTACTCGATGAGGCCGATGTTATGTTGGACCTCGGTTTTGCTCGGGACATCGTGGACGCCAAACGCAAGCTTCCAAGACATAAACAAACACTTTTCTTTACTGCGACTATTAACAAGAAAATCAAGTCGTTAGCTTATGATGTAGTGCGCGATGCCATTCGGATTCAAATCACACCCGGAAATCCGGTTTCTAAGAATGTGGACCATCAGGTGCTGATGGTAGAGATGGACGATAAGCGCTTTTTTTTGGAGAACATTCTGACGGAATATCCCGACGACCGTTTTATGATTTTCGTTCGGACCAAAGTCCGTGCGGAAAGGGTTCAGAAAGCTATGGAGCGCGTTGGGTTGACGGTAGAGATACTGCACGGAGGAAAAGCCCAAGAGGAACGGTTTGTGACCCTGGAACGCTTCCGCCAAGGAGCCAACAAAATCCTAGTGACCAC
>CANMUN010000082.1 GCA_947500875.1 Flavobacteriales bacterium
GGCTAATTTTGGTGGTATATGCAGCACTGATGTTGGCACCAACGGTTTTCCAATCAACAAATTGGTTATACCCATTGGTCAGACCAAAAGAAAAGGAACCGACTCGTTGTCTGTAAGCAAAGAAATTGTTGAATAATGGAGTAATCGACGGGCCGCTGTTTAAATCGGCAATCGAACTGGTATTACTCACATAAAGCGTTTTCTCAGCGAATGCCGACGGATTGCTTGAAATGAAATAATCATCTACTGCATACGTGTTTTGTGCATATTCAATCAAGCAACATGTCAGAAAGCAAAGGGTAATAATAATTCGCATCGGATTGGGGTTTTTACTTAGACAACCGCCGCACAAGTAAAGTTACTCCACTTAACAATAAAGAACCATTCGCACGACATTCGTAATTGATTATCAAGTAAAGTCAAATTCTTTGATCCCTTGAAAGAGGTAGGGAAGAACTTTGTTATTTAATCCCCCGCTTCTATTTAGGGTTCACTAAGGCATGTTAATAGGAAGAGGCCTAAGCCAAGCTTGCCAATTTTTGCAAGGTAGCCGGTATATTTCCCACGAATACCGTTTCTTGAAGTTGGTACATCGCGGATTGAATAGGGGAAACGATCAACGTAATATCCGGTTTAATTTGTTCGAGTGCACGATACGAACCTTTGGTCAATTGAGGAGCGCTTGAGGCCTTGCACTCAATGGCAATCACCCGGTTGTTTAATTCAATAACCAAGTCGATTTCATCGCCTGTTGCCGTTCGGTAAAAATACGCCGGACCATTAAAGTTTGCTAACAATTGCTCTATCACCAAGCCTTCCCACGAAGCACCAAAAATGGGATGGCCAAAAAGGGCGTCCATATGTTCAATGCGCAACAATTGATGCAAAATACCACTATCACGCACATAAATTTTAGGGGATTTAACCATGCGTTTTTTTACATTCGATTCGTACGGTGGAATGGACCGTAACACAAAAGTTTGTTCGAAAATATCGATGTATCTGCGAATCGTAGGATGGGTCAAATCCATGGAGCTAGCAAGTTTACTCAAGTTTAAGGTTTGTCCATGATTATGAGCACAAAGGGTTAGGAACCGACGTAGTTTCAAAGCAGGAATATCAATTCCAAGTTGAGGAATATCACGCTCTACAAACGTTTTTATGTAATTTTCCCTCCAAATGCGGCTGAATTCATCATTTTCTGACAGAAGACTGTTGGGATAGCCCCCTCGGTTCCAAAAAATAGGCAAGGGTGTTTCTGGTACCTCGTTCATTAAAAAAGGAGTTAAATAGAGAAATCCAATTCTTCCTGCCAAGGACTCTGAACTTTTTTGAATTAAATCACGAGAAGCGGATCCCAATAAAATGAACCGACCATTTTGCCGATTTTCATCAACAATGCTTCTTAGGCTACCAAATAACTCAGGAACCAATTGTATTTCATCCAAACATATGACTTTTTCTTCATGGGCTTTGAAAAATAAACGAGGATCTATTAGCTTATTGAGGTCTTCCTGGTTCTGAAGGTCGAGGTAAATTCCATGCTGATCCGTTGAAATGAAGCGCTTCACAACGGTTGATTTTCCGCATTGACGGGGGCCTAAAATAGCGACAATCGGGAAGATTCGCAGGTATTTTTGAATTTCATCTTCGATGCTTCGGGGGATGTACATGTTTTACCGCTTGAATAGAAAGTACAAAGGTAAGAAACCTTATTTTTTTATGCAAATTGAAACTCTAACTTTCAATTTACACGATTTTCATACCGAAACCCTTATTTCATCCCCCGCTTCTTTTTGATGTTCTCGTAAGCATCTTGGATTTGTTGGAATTTTTCCTTGGCCCCTTTTTCGTATTCGGGTCCTAGCTGTGCTACCTTGTCAGGGTGAAATGCAACCGCCATTTTACGATAGGCTTTCTTTACCTCATCATCGCTGGCGCTGGCTTCAATGCCCAAGATTTTGTAATCGGAGTCCGCGCTGCGGTAAAACATGTTCTTAAGGCTCTCGAACTCCAAAGCGGGTACGCCCAATTTGTTGGCCAACTCTTGGATGCTACGAACTTCTGAATCGTCGACATGGCCGTCGGATTTTGCGATGGAAAACAAGTAATGCACCAGCTGAACGCGCGCCTCTATGGGTAGTCTGGCGCGAATATCGGAGCAAATTTCGTTCACCGGAATGTTCCCGCTGTCCAAAAAATGCTTCAATACTTGCAAGTGCTGGGTGGTGAATTGGTTGCCAAATTGGGCATTGAAAAAGCCTTTCACATAATCCAGCTCAACGCGTTTCACCGTTCCATCGGCTTTCATCACCACCGCCGACAAAGCCATCAACATCGTGGGAAAGTCGTATTGGGTAGCGCGCTGACGGTAATAATCAAAACCGGTGTTGCTGTAGCCCGACGATTGAGCCGATGCGGCATTACCTCGGCTTATAAAGTCGATGATGCTACCAATGACAAATCCAATGATGGCAAACCGGAATTTACCGGTTAAAACGAGCAGGCCTACGCCCAAGAGCCACTTGTACAAGGTGTTTTTTGGATAAAATTACTAAGATTCTATCATTCCGTTCACAGAACGGTGGATGAAATCGGTCAAGGCTTCACCCTTTAACAATCCCTGGGAAAGCATCGCTAAATCCACCAATTGTTTTACGGTATCTTTTTGTCGAGGGCTCTTCATTTTGAGCAACTTACCCATTACGGGATGGTTTTCATTGATGACGAGTTGGTACATCTCAGGAAAAGCTCCGTAAAAACCGCCTCCGCCCATGCGCTGCTGCTCCATCATTCTTCGAATAAATTCCGGCTGGGTAATGAGGATTGGCGCTTCGCTTTCCGGCATGCTTTCCAATTGCACCGTGTATTTTTCCTTGTTGACCGCCTCTTCGAAAAGCGGCTTTAATTTCTCTTCTTCCACTTTGCTGAGTTTTGACGGTATTTCCTCTCCCTTGTCGATGAGTTTGTCCAGGCTGTCGGAATCCACCCGTGAGAAGCGGACTTTTTCCTGCTGTTGCTCCAGTTTTTGAATCCAATGCGAAGCGAGTGGACCGTCCAACACCAATACATCATACCCTCGGTCCTTGGCTTGCTTCACATACGAGAATTGTCCTTCGGCATCGGATGTGTACAAGATAATCTGCTCCTCGCTTTTATTCGTTTGAAGCGCTTTGATTTTTTCTAAATATTCTCCCATCGTAAAAAAAGAACCTTCGGTGTTTTTCACCAAGGCAAAGGATTTCGCTTTCTCGGCGAATTTCTCGTCGGACAACATTCCGTACTGCACGAAAAGGTACAAATCGTTCCATTTTTCTTCAAAATCCTTGCGGTCTTTTTGGAACATTTCCGCCAGCTTATCCGCCACTTTTTTCGTAATGTGCGACGAAATCTTCTTCACATTGGAATCGCTTTGTAAGTAGGAACGGGATACGTTGAGGGGAATGTCCGGGGAGTCAATAACCCCGTGCAACAAGGTCAAGAACTCCGGCACAATTTCCTCTACGCTGTCGGTGATGAAAACTTGGTTGCTGTACAAGTTGATTTTGTTGCGTTGCACCTCCACGTTTTCTTTGATTTTCGGAAAGTACAAGATCCCTGTAAGATGGAACGGATAGTCCACGTTCAAATGGATGTTGAACAAAGGAGCATCAAAGGTGCTTGGGTACAGTTCTCGGTAAAAACCCTGATAGTCCTCTTCGGTCAAGGACGCCGGAGCAATCGTCCAAGCGGGTTTAACGTTGTTGATTTGGTTCGGAACCTCAATGGCAACTCGTTTCACATTGCCTTTGTCGTCTTTTTCTCCCTCAGGAGAGTCGATGTATTCCGTTTTTGTATCAAAGAAAACCGGGATGGGCAAAAACTTACAATATTTGGATAAGATCCCTTGGATGCGATTTTTGTCATTGAATTCTTCCGCCTCTTCGTTGAGGTAAAGTACGATATCCGTTCCGCGCTGCGTTTTCTCAATGTCAGTGATGGTGAATTCCGGGGAACCGTTGCTTTCCCATTGTACTGCTTTAGCCCCTTCATGACGAGATAAGGTTTGTATTTGAACACGTTCTGCGACCATGAAAGCCGAGTAAAAGCCCAGTCCGAAGTGTCCGATGATTTGTTCAGCACCTTCTTTCCCTTGGTATTGGGTTACGAATTCTTCTGCTCCTGAAAACGCAATTTGGTTGATGTATTTGTCGATTTCCTCGTCGGTCATCCCAATGCCGTAGTCGCGTATGGTCAACGTTTTTGCCTCGCGGTCCAAAATGACTTCCACCTTCAAGTCACCAAGTTCCCCTTTGTATTCGCCGTTCGCTGCCAAAACCTTAAGTTTTTGGGTGGCATCAACCGCATTGGAAACCAATTCTCGAAGGAAAATTTCGTGATCGGAATAAAGGAATTTTTTAATAATGGGAAAAATGTTCTCCGTTTGAACGTTGATCTGACCTGTTCTCATGTTATACCTATTTTTAGTTGCATTCCGATCCGTTCAAGGAACATACCAAGACGCTATTGCTGACACTTTGACACAAACCACCTTTCAAATTGTCGCAAAACCCTATAAAATTGGTATTTTTGGCGGAGTGATGTCCACAATTCTCAGCTTAGTTAGTTTTCTGTTTTTGGGTGCAATGCTCTACTATCTGAAGCTTTTTCGTCAGCTTTCTCCCCTTGGACGTGCTGTTGCATGGATTGCGAAGGGTGTTTCCGCCCTTGCCTTAGTCTATATTTATACGAGCGTATATCCCAAAAGGAGTGAGGCGGATATTTTTAAGTATTTCGACGATTCCAAGCAACTAACGGTCCTGGCCTACGAAGATCCATCAGCCTTCGGAAGAATCTTCTTTGGAACTTGGGAAAGCAAGGATTTACCGTATTTAAACCGAATGAACTATTGGTTTCGATCGTACGATCATGGTTTGGCCAACGATAACCGGATGGTGATTCGCGTGAATGCGCTCATGAATTTAATGACTAGGGGAGTGTACGGAATCAATTTAGTGCTTTTCTTGTTCCTTTCGTTCCTCGGATGCTATTGGATTTACGCCTTCTTATTGCATTTTAATGCGCGCAAACCCTCAGCGTTTGTTGCTGCTTTTTTGATTCCTTCTACGCTTTTTTGGTCCAGTGGAATCTTGAAGGAATCCTTGTTGATGTTCGCCTTGGGAGGCTTTTTATGGTCACTGTTATCCCTTTCGAAGAAATGGGAACTTCGGTATGTGATGTTGGGATGCTTAACGCTTTACATGCTGCTGTTTTTAAAGATTTACATTTTGTGTGCCTTGGCGCCAATGGTTTTGATGTATGCATTATACTGCCATCAGAAATCATGGTGGATTGCCGGGTTAGGCGCATTCGGATTCATGGTTTTGCTGTACGTTGCTGCGAGGTTTATGATGCCCCAATGGAGCCTTTTTTCCACCTTACAAGGTAAACAGTTTGATTTCATTCAAATGGCAAAATCGGTGAATGCGGGAAGTCAAATTTGGGTTATTCCCATGGACGGTACATGGGGTACTTTTTTGAAATTAATTCCCTTGGGCATTTGGAATACCTTGTATTACCCCAACGCAGAAATGTTGAAAAATGAGCTTTCTTGGGTTGCATTTGTTGAGAACGCATGCTTGTTTTTGCTCATTATTGGAGGTGCCGTTGGGGTGGTTCAGCGCAAAATGGCTCCCATGTGGGTTCTAGGAATGTTGTTGTTTGGTTTTGCTGTTTTTTCCTTGATTGGGATGACGGCACCTGTAGTTGGAGCAATGGTCCGATATAAGGCGCCGGTACTTCCTTTTTTAGTCTTTGGCTTACTGTATTTACAACCCCAATGCACGATTCATTTTTTTAACAATCAAAAAATCATACAATGGTTAAGTACGCGATTATAACCGGAGCCTCTTCAGGTTTTGGCGCAGCCATGGCCCGAGTCTTGGCTGAGGAAGGCTTTGGTTTGATTTTATTAGCCCGACGAGTGGAAAGGTTGCGGGCGCTTCAAGAAGAATTAACCGCCATAGCGCCTCATATTCTCAGCTACGGATTAGACGTTCGAGACCGGACGGCCGTTGAGCAGTGGTCTGAACAGCTTCCTTCCTCCATTCAAAAAAACACGGCGCTTTTGGTGAACAATGCAGGGTTGGCCGCTGGTCGAAATACGCTCGATGAGGGGTCGATGAGCGATTGGGAGCAAATGATAGACACCAATTTAAAAGGTTTATTGTACGTTACGAAAGCCGTACTTCCATGGATGAAGGATCAGCAAAGCGGAACCATCGTGAACATTACGAGCATTGCTGGTAAAGAGGCCTATCCCCAAGGAAACGTTTATTGTGCAACCAAAGCGGCGGTGGATCAATTAACCAAGTCCATGCGCATGGATTTATTGCCCCACGGAATCAGGGTTTCCTCCATTGCTCCAGGTGCGGCAGAAACCGAGTTTTCCTTGGTAAGATTCAAAGGCGATGCAGCGGCTGCTAAGGCAGTGTATCAGGGCTTTCAACCCCTCGTTGCACAGGATATTGCTGAAACCCTTCGGTTCATCGTTACCCGTCCTTCTCATGTTTCCATTCACGATGTGGTTATTATGCCTTCTGCCCAAGCTTCTGCTACCCAGTTTCGACGGGATTAAGGCAAATACAGCAA
>CANMUN010000083.1 GCA_947500875.1 Flavobacteriales bacterium
AAGGTTAAGTTAAGGGTATATACCCGAGGTCTTGGGTAAAAATTGTTGTCAACACCTCCACCCACTTCAGGGTCTTGTCCGCGGTACTTGGTCACAACAAAGACGTTCTGCACCGAAAGCCCAACATTTAAACCTACTTTGTCTTTGGAAAAGCCGAGTTTTCCAAAATTATACCCAATGTTGATGTTATCCACTCTTAAGAAATCAGCCTTTTCTAGGTAGTGATCGGACAACAATTGGTTGGTAGTGGTCTTTTGTACCTCGTCCTCATAATACAAGGAACTGATATTGTTGAGGTACTTTTTGGTGCCTTCAACGGCGGTAAAAGTAGCACTGTTCGAATGGATGTTATTGTAAATGGTAGCGCCTAATTCACTGCGCATAGATATTCCAGCGTTCCATTTTTTGTACTGAAAATTCAAAGCGGTTCCCATGAAAAATTTCGGAGCCACTTGTCCTGCATAATATCGGTCTTTCACATTGATGATTCCATCGTTATTTTGATCTACGAACGCGTTGGTATCCTTCCATTTGTCAGCACTGGTAACTTGTCCATCGCCGTTCATATCAATACTGGCTTGTTGGCCTACTTCAATCACGTTGTTGTTTGCATCGTACTGTTGCTCGTACACAAACAGCGTAAAGGTAGGATACCCCACTTGGTGAATAAGCACTTGGTTACCGATTCCCCCGGCAATTCCGCCAATGAGAATACCCGGGGAAGTAGAGTCTTGGATTTGCGCTAGTCGTGTAACCTGATTGATGTTTCTGGAAATGTTAAACATCCAATCCAAACGAAGGTCTTTTTTCGCAATTAATCCTGCATTAAGGCTAAACTCCACCCCTTTATTTTCCATCCCACCCACGTTGGTAAGAATTTCATTGGTAAAGTTCGTTCCTGCTGGAACCGCAACCGTCGCTAACAAATCCGAAGTAATTTTTTTGTAAAGGTCCACGGAACCCGAAATTCGGTCCTTGAATAAACCAAAGTCCACACCAAGGTTGTAACTTTCGGTGGTTTCCCATTTCAGGTTGGCGTCAAAACCTGCAGGTCGATAAACGGTGTAATACTGGCCCCCAAAGGCGTATTGAGCGGTTGTGGCTCCCTCAAAATAATTTCCAATGTAAGCGTAATCTCCAATACCGTCTTGTTGTCCAGTGACCCCCCATCCAGCGCGGAATTTTAGCATGTTAATAAACTTGGCTTTTTTCAAAAATGCTTCTTCACTAATGATCCATGCGGCAGAGGCCGCAGGAAACCATCCCCAACGCTGCTCCGGACTAAAACGTGACGAGCCATCACGGCGCATGGAGACGTTCACTACGTATCGGTCTTTCAACGAATAAATGGCGCGTGCATAGTAGGAAAGCAAGGCATTCTTGGTGTAAAACGGATTAGCCGCGGCAGGAGCAATAATAGAATCTTGCGCTTGGTTGTAGGTAGGATTGTTGGGACTTTCCGTATACCAGTCTTGGTAAGAGTAACCTGCGGTAACGTCCAATAATTGGTTGGGTAATTTATCGGCGGAATTATAATTTGCATAAGCCTCAATCAATTTATTCCCTTTCGTTTGCCGGTATTGGCTGTAACTTCCTTTCGAGTAGTATCCTGCGGCTGAAGTAGCCAAGGTTTCGGTAAACCCGGTTCCCTCGCTTTGATCCGTTCCACCGTTGATTACGGCTTTCAATTCCGGAAGGAAGGGCATTTTGTAGGATACTTTTGCATTGGCAATGTAGCGGTTAACCACGCTTCGGTCCTCGGACTGCATCAACAAACCAACTGGATTGCGTGCGGAAAGCGTGTTCGGCTTACCGTTGTCCAACCATTCGTAGTAACCTCCAAAGATGGAGTCTCCCGACATTACCGGTTTAGTTGGATCAAAGAACGCGGCACCTAAAGCACCACGGTTCGCAAAAAACGAACGCGATTGCACCAATTTCTGGTTGATTTCAAGCTGCAAAGCACCGTTTAAAAAACTTGGAGTTAAATTGATTCCCAAGGTAGTTCGGTTCAAATTATCCCTTTTCAAGAGGCCGTTTTCGAAACGATTCCCCACCGAAAGTCGGTATGGCAAGCCCTTGATGCCCCCAGTAATAGAAACGTTGTTATCTACCACTACTGCGTTTCGGAACACTTGCCGCTGCCAGTCGGTATTTACCGTGGAATCGATGCCAAGTAATGCGATTTGAGCTGCTGTTCCTTTCGTGCGAATTAATTTACGAAGGGAATCACCGGATAGAACGTCTGCATATTTTGCAACCGTAGAAACAGAGGTTTTAGAATCCCAAACTACTTTAACTTGGTTTTGGTTTGCTGCACCTTTCTTCGTGGTAATAATGATGACTCCGTTGGCTGCCCTAGAACCATAAATTGCAGTGGCAGAAGCGTCTTTTAACACCACAAAGGACTCAATATCGTTTGGATTGATAAGGGAAAGTGGATTTGCAACTCCAGCAATACCTCCGTTATCCAAAGGAACTCCGTCGACTACAATTAAGGGGTCATTGCTCGCATTAATTGAAGTTCCTCCACGCAACCTCAGGGTACTTCCAGAGCCCGGCGCACCGTCGTTCGACGTCACTTTCAAACCGGCAACTTTTCCCATAATCAATTGTTCGGGGGTTGCCAAGGACCCTTTTAAGAAGTTCTTCTCATTAATCACAGTAGCAGAGCCCGTAAGGTCTTTGGTGCGCGTAGTACCATACCCGATCACCACCACCTCATCCTCGGCTTGATCGTTGGTCATCGTGACATTTTGCGTAAGGCTTTGACCTTCGGCTAATTGTACTTCCACAACTTTTTCGGAAAGGCTCGTATACTTAAACGTCAATTTATAACTTCCCGCCGTCAGGTTGGTCACGGAGTATTTTCCGTTGGCATCCGTTAGGGCAAAGGCTTTCACGGGACCTTCCAAAAGGATTTTCACATCCAACAAGGCGTTACCATCCGCATCGGATACTAATCCGCTGATGCTGCCTTTTTGGGCCATCAACGAAGTAGAAATTACCAAGCCTCCAAACAGCAATAATAGTTTTTGTAGCAGTACTTTCATCAAAAATTAATTTAAGGTTAGCTAAGATTTAACGATTTCAAATATACTTTTTTTTTCTTAATGTCATTATGACACAAAGAAATTTACGGGAATTTGATTTTCAATGGGTTATCCGTAACCAAGGCGTAGGGTATTCGCAGGGTTTTTGAAGCCTTGTCAAACGATATCAGAAATGGGTATCCGAGCGCTTTATCGTTTTTTCGCCCAATAACTCGAGGCATTTCTTCCACATTATGAATCACTAAGGTTACGGTAGTATGGAAGGGTTTACAGTTCGGACTGAGCGCTTTTACATCAATGATTGAGGTCTTGCCGAAGGATTTACCATAGGAAAAAAGGTAGTTTGTATAACATGTACTAGTAAAATCTTGAGGCGTTTTTCCATCGTCCAAAAACCATTGGCCTGAGGAGGATGTGACGCTTGGATCGTAGTAAAAGTGAATTTCCACCTCATCGTCACGATACTGCTCCGTGGATTGAATGCCTTTTTTGGCCATCGGGATGAACGCACCGGCTTTAACAAATACCGGAATTTGATCCATGGTCAAGGAATCAAGGGTGGGTTCATTCCAAACCATTTCCATTCGGGATCCCCAAAAACAGCGCGCCATAGATACAAATTGAAGTGGAACAATACGTTCGTCTGTAAATAAATTAAACCAAGGATTTGCATCTGGAAAATCAATTTTAGCAACACGCTGTCCTTTTTCGGTAATAGGAACCACATAAATATCGGGTCCCCACATAAAAGCATCGGTGCGTTCCATGAAATCCTTGCGGTCGGGATATTCCATAAAAACCGGGCGCATTAAAGGCATTCCCGTGGTTGAATTTTCATACGCTAGGGTGTAATTGTAGGGAAGTAAGCGATAGCGCCACTCTATGGTTTGCTTGGCCAAGGCTTTGGTTTTGGGGTCCTTGAAAATCGCTTCACTGGCCACTTCCTGTTGCGCATGCGGACGAAAAACCGGTTGAAATACACCATATTGCAACCAACGAACATACAGTTCGGGGTCATCGTTCGCTCCACCAAAGCCACCAAGGTCGGAATGCAGGTATCCAATTCCTTGCAAGCCTGCCTGTAAGGTTAATTCCACTTGTGGCTTTAATCCTCCCCAAGTACGGTTCACGTCACCCGTCCACGGAATCATGCCAAACCGTTGAGAACCTGAATACCCTGAACGCATCAAAATAAACGGCCGTTGGTTCGGGAAATCTTCCTTATAGCCGTCGCTAATCAATCGAGCCCAATCATGGCCATACGTGTTGTGTACGCGATTTGATCGACCGTTGACATGATACAAGGCATCGGGATGCACCTCAGGCTCACCTAAATCTCCCCAAATCCCTTCAACCCCCATGTCGATTAAACCTTTGTAGATGTCCCAAAACCACCGCTTGGTTTCTGGCTTGTAGATGTCCAATAATCCCGTATTTCCAAAATAAAAGTCATAGGTAAACGGCTGTTCGCCCGTCACATCCGTGCACAACAATTTTTTGGCCTTGGTTTCTTCCCATGTGCGCGAGGTGGTTAAAATAAACGGCTCTGTGATCAGTACTGTTTTTACCCCATTATTTTTAAAATCCGAGATCATTTGCGTTGGATTCGGAAAGCTGTCTTTATGGAATTGGAAATTCCCCAGGGTTCCTTGGATGGTGGTACCAAACCAATATAAATCGAACACAATGGCATCTAAGGGAATGCTATCCGCTCTAAATTGACTCACTACTTTTCGAGCTTCTTGTTCCGAATGATACCCAAAACGGCTCGCAAAATTTCCAAAGGTCCAACGCGGAGGCAGGGGTTGTCTTCCGGTCAAACTCGTATACGCCGTCACTAATTCTTTCCAATTATCCGCTGCGATTACCTGATAAGTTTTTCTTCCACCGGTGGTTTCGTAGGTCAGGCTGCTGTCTTTTTTCGAATCCAAGTCTAGAAAACCGGTGTACGAATTATCAAAGTGCAAGGCATAAAGCCGATCTGAAATAACCAAGGGCATGCAATAGTTCATCTGTTCTGAATGTGTTTCATACCCGTAATGCGCCTTATTGTAAAGCGGCAACCTATACCCTCTTCGGTCCATTCCTACTACTCGATTTCCGGTTCCGAATAACTTTTCTTCTTGACTCAAATTGAACTGAATCTTTTCCATGCTCGAATCCACATCATACCCCCAACGTTCAGATAGCAAGTATTTACCCTTGTGCCAATAGGAGATTTTAAACGGATTCGTTTGAATCAAAATAACAGGATTCATTTTCTTATCACGATCTTCCTTATGATAGATATCGATGAACGGAGGAATCAAGGCATTGGATGAGGCTGCCCACGTAAACGCGTTCTCATCCGGTATTTTTTCCACGGCATGAGAGTTTACTTCGTGCTTTTGACCGTTCGGAATGAAGGTGGTTTCAATAATGTTAGGACCATAGGATCGAAAAATGTACTCCCCATCCGAAACGGAAACTTTAACTCCCGCAGGAATTGAAGTAATGCTCTTAAATTGACGTGTCGGATTTTGACTCCACACTGTAGCGTTAATCCATGAAAACAATATCAGGACTAAGACCTTAGCTACAATTCGATGATCCATGCGGTTTTTCCTGGAATGGTTAATGATTTCTGCGACATGTCAATGAAGGTGTCGGATAATACCTCTTTTTTTAGGGGAACCGCCCGAATAGAAAATTTATCCAGGACATCAACAAAACGAATCGTTGCAAGGGATTGAGCATCCGTAGCATTATTCAGTACGACCATAATTTTCTTTTCTCCCAGGATTCTAAAATACACATACACATTGTTCTCCGGGACATACTGTACCAAAGTTCCTTCATGAATAACCGCTTGGTTCTTACGCCAATTGAATACCTTTTTGGTGAATTGGAAATACGCTTCTTGTTCGGGGGTTCGACCCAATTTTGAACGTTTTCGGACATCATCTTGCGCATAAAATGCTGTGAGCGTGTCCGTATCCCATCCGCCTGGAAAATCTCTCCGGATGTCGGCATCCCCTGCATCTTTTGAGCCCTTCATGCCAATTTCAGAACCGTAATAGATTTGAGGAATGCCTCGGGTAGTGGCAATTAAGGTCAGTGCCAGTTTATAATCGGCGAGGTTTGGACAATATTCATTAAAGCGTTTGGTGTCATGATTTTCCATAAAGACCAACAAATTGTTGGGATTTTCATAGACAAAATCGTTCACAAAATTTTCATAGATACGAGCCATGCCTTGGTCCCACCCTTGATTTCGTTCATTAAACGCCTGCATGATGGCGTCGTGTAAGGTGAAATCCATAACGGCAGGCAAGCCGCTGTTATACGAATCCAAGGCTCCTATTTTACTGTCTTTTTGCCAATACGAAATTTGTGCCTGATTATGCAACCAGACCTCACCGACCATGTTAATAAAAGGATATTCATCCATTATCGCCTTGGTCCAGGTGGCAATCGCATCCT
>CANMUN010000084.1 GCA_947500875.1 Flavobacteriales bacterium
CTAAAAAAACAAGGCAAGAACTTGAGAATCGATAAGTTCATATGGTCAGTGCGTTTGGCAAAGACTCGTTCAATTGCCACGGAGTTGGTTGTCAAGAAAAAGGTGCTTTGCAACGATCAACCGGTTAAGGCGGCTAAGGAAGTCAAGCCTGGAGATGTCCTTAAATTTCAAAAAGCCAATGCCTGGTTTTCCTATAAAGTACTGGAGTTAACCGAAAAGCGCATAGGTGCTGCATTAGTACCAAGGTTTCTTTTAGACATTACTCCAGAAGAAGAACGGTTAAAATGGCGAAATTACATCGAGGCTCAAAAAGCCTACCAGCATTACGGAACGGGCAAACCAACAAAAAAAGATCGCAGGAACATTACGCAATTTACCGATGAAGCTACCTGGTTCAACGAGGAAGTTTGAAAAAAAAAGTAAATTTGGGGTTAATGCATACCTGTAGACCATTATTATACTCGATCGCTATATTCGCTATAAGCCTGTTGAATCCCTTTTTTTCTCAAGGTTTTCAGGTAAATTTTCAAGGACAAAAGCAACAAGGGATGGGGTGTGCAGGATCCGCTTTTGCGCAAGACGCCTCAACCTTGTTTTACAATCCGGGTGGTGCATGTTTTTCCTCCAAAAGTGAGGTTAATGGCGCAACTACTCCCATTTTCGCAAATGTTATGTACGTTGACTCAGCAACACAAGAGGTGTTTCGAACGAAAAACCCGGTGGGGACACCCTTTGCTGCGTACGCGTTAATCAAACCTAAGAAGTACCATCGTTTAGCCTATGGGATTTCAATAACCACTCCTTTTGGAAGTACCGTTCAATACGAAGACGCATGGATTGGTCGTTTTGCCATCACACGGTTGGCGATGAAAGTGTTTCACATTCAACCTACCGTTTCTCTTAAAGTAACTGACAACATCGGTATTGGGGCGGGATTCGTTTGGTCGCCCGGGGAGGTTACTTTAGAAAAAGACCTTCCCGTGCAGTTCAACGACGGAACCTTCGGTCACGCCATGATTTCAGGTAAGGCCATGGGTTTTGGATACAATCTTGGGGTTTTTTACAATCCAGGAGGTGTCTTTACTGCTGGATTATCCTATCGTTCCGGAATTAACATGTCAGTTACTGAAGGAAACGTGGCTTTTCATGTGCCAGAAGGGTTATCAACCAACTTCCCCAACGGAGCGCTGACCTCCAGCCTACCGCTGCCGGCTGTTACTACCTTAGGTTTTAATGTTAAAGTCCGCAAGAATTTGAATGCCGTCTTGGATATCAATTATGTTGGTTGGAAAACCTACGACACCTTGTCCTTTGATTATGCTACGAATACGACTTCATTGCTCGACACAAAATCTGCGCGCAGGTATAAGAGTATTTTCGCCTTTCGTGCGGGACTGCAATACGTTGCTATTTCTGACGATTCTGGTCAAAAGTTAATCGCTAGGATTGGCGGCGGATTTGGTTTTTCCCCTGTTCAAAGCGGGTATGTCACTCCTGAAACTCCCGACGCCAACCGATGGTACGGAACAGCTGGAGTATCCTATATTCTTTCCCAACATTTCAGTTTAGACGCTTCGGTTTATGCTACTAAAATTCAACGAGCGGACACCAACCTCGAAACAGGATTGAGTGGAACTTTCACCACCATTGCCTTCGCTCCGGGTCTTGGGATAAATTACAAATGGTAAGTCTTATGCGGCAGATATCCTTCTTTGCTTTACTGATGATACTCATTGCGTGTAAACCCAAAGCACCCGAAAACGCTTATAATTCTGGGAATGCAGACTTCTCAAAATTTATGACGATTGGAGATGGGCACACTGCGGGGTATATGGACGATGCACTTTACAGTATTGGACAGGAAAACTCATTAGGAACGCTTTTACAGCGGCAATTAGCCATGGTTGGAGCTCAGGAGGTGTCCCTTCCCTGGATGGACAATGGAAATATAGGGGTCAATTGGAACGGACAATCGAGGTTGTTTCTTGGATACAAAACCGACTGTCAGAACGTTACGTCCCTGTCGCCGCTTAGGATTAGTCCGCAAGGGGAAATAAATTCCTTTTCAACGAGTGTGTATGATCCCAACAGAAAGTTTTCAAATTTTGGTATTCCAGGACTGCGCATGATCGATTTGGTTTCATCGAGCTTCGGCAACATCAACTTGCCCCAGCACAATCCTTTCTTTGCCCGCCTGTCAAAAGACCAATTTAACTTTCCTGGTTCCGGGACCTTCAGTACCTATCAAGACAATCTTTTCGGAAATGGTTATCCTTCATTCTGTTCCATTTATATCGGAATAGAAGACGTGCTTCCCTATGCTAAAAGTGGCGCAACCGCCAATCCCATGACGCCGATTGCGGGATTTCCTGGGGTAGGCTTTGAAGAATCCTTAGGGCAATTGTGTGAACAGTTGTATGCTCAAAACGTGAAGGCAGTAATAGCAACGATTCCTAACGTAGCTGAATGGCCATTTTTTAATACCATTCCCTACAATGGATTAAAATTGGACGCTGACAAAGCAGCTTCTTTAAATCAAATTTACAACCCCCTAGGATTTTCATTTGTGGTTGGAGAAAACCCCTTCATGATTGCTGACCCCAACGCAGGTATGTTTGGGGTTCGACCAGCACTTCCCGGGGAGAAAATTCTGTTGTCCGCTCCTTTGGATTCGGTGAAGTGTTATCAAATGGGGTCTATTTTCCCCTTTCGAAATGAGTTCGTTTTGACCTTGGATGAACTTAATGAAATTCAAACACGAATCGATCAGTTCAATGCTATCATTCGTCAGAAAGCAATTACTTATGGATTTGCATTAGTGGAAACGCAAAACTTGTACAGCAAGTTGCCTTCTGGATTTGCGTTTAACGGCGTTCCCTTATCGGCGAAATTTGTTTCCGGAGGTGTTTTTTCCTTGGATGGCATCCACTTGAACCCAAGAGGCAATGCCCTTTTGGCCAATGAATTCATTAAGTCAATCAACCATTCGTTCAATTCTAATATTCCTTTAATCAACGCCTTGAACTACAATGCAGTTTTATTTCCTTAAATTTATCCTATGAAACAATTGTACATTTTCGTTTTTCTTGCAGTTTTTGCTTTCAAAGGTCTATGTCAGCCTTGCCTAAATGGTCGATACGCATCCGCGGTGTTTCCAAATTACACCTTAACGAGTAACATTACCTATGGTTCTAACACTTCTTTTTCCGGCTCTAACTCTTCACTTAAATTGGATTTTTACGAGCCAACGGGTGACAATGAGGTCAACCGACCATTAATCCTGTGGGTGCACGGGGGAAGTTTTCTCGGCGGCTCTAAAACGGATCCTGATATGACGGCTTTATCCCAGCGGTTTGCCCTCAAAGGTTACGCTTGTGCCTCAGTGGATTACCGTCTTGGTTTTTTTCCCATCGATTCAGCAAATGCTGTGAAGGCGGTAGTAAGGGCGGTACAAGATTTGAAGGCGGCCATTCGATTTTTCTACAAAGACAAGCAAACCACGGATACTTATCGCATTGATACGAACCGCATTTACATTGGTGGCAGTTCTGCTGGGGCAATAACGGCCTTACATGTTGCTTACTTGAACAATGAATGCGAAATATCAGGCTATTTAAACCAAAACACCATCAATCAATTGGGCGGGCTAGAAGGCTCGAGCGGAAATCCAGGTTACTCAACCGATGTGAAAGGAGTTATTAATATGTGCGGGGCATTGGCAAAATATGTTTGGTTGGAGGCGGGTGATGTACCTATGGTTTCTATTCATGGTACGGCGGATGGTACGGTAAAATACAACCGAGGAATCGTGAATCCCGGCACGGCATTGATGTATTTAGACGGTAGCAGAATGCTGCACGAAAGAGCTTGTGCCGTAAATGTATCCAGCGATTTTTATACGTTTTCGGGTGCAGGTCATTGTCCCTACATCGGAAACGCTGCATACATGGATACTACCGAGCGTTTTATTCGAGACTTTATGGTAAATCAATTAGGCTGTAATGAGGCTCCTTTGCAAGTTGCGAATGTGCCACTTCAACAGGCAATACTGTATGCCTCAACATACTGTGACGGCACACCGGCGAATGAAACGTGCATCGCTGGAATCGAGGAGGAACTAGGTAATGAGAGCGCGGTCATTTATCCGAATCCAAGCACTGGGTTTTCCATGTTTACCGCTGAAAACACCGTTCATCATTTAGCCGTCTACGATGCACTGGGTAGGCAATTGTATAACGTTACTGGTCTTTTTAAGGAGAAAGCCCTCGAAATTGAAAACCTTCAGAAGGGTACTTATTGGGTGCGTTTTCAGTTGGAAAATGGCTCCGTTGGGGTTAAACAATGGGTGATTCATTAACCTTACCACAACAACCTAAAACCATAAAAATGAAAAATCTTTTCTTTGGTCTTGTTTTTTTAGTTCTGGGCTACCATGCAACGGCTCAATCATGGAGCAACGACGTTGCGCAAATTTTTTACAACAAATGCACTTCGTGCCACCATACAGGAGGAATTGCCCCGTTCCCCTTAACAACGTATCAAGAAACCGCACCAATGGCGGCGGCCATTTATGCAGCGATTTCCCCAGGCGCAACCCACCAAATGCCCCCTTGGCCACCGGACAACAATTATCAGCAATACTTGCATGACCGCGCTTTAACTGCCGCCGAAAAAACCACCTTGTTCAATTGGTTGAACAACGGTCTTCCGGAAGGAAATGCAGCCCAAACACCTCCGCCCCCGGTATACAATGTGGGCAGTGTTTTGGGTAACGGGGATTTAACGGTAAAAATGCCGAACTATATATCCAATGCTACCTCACAGTTGGACGACTATGTTTGCTTTGCCATTCCAACAAATTTACTCCAAACACGAACGATAAAAGCGGTTGAAGTAGTGCCAGGAAATATGGAAATAGTTCACCATGCGCTGATTTACATCGACCACAATGGGGTCGAAAGCACGAATACCAATGGATTTTGTTCCAGCCCGAGTTCTGCAAGCACCAAGTTGTTGTCGGCCTATGTTCCGGGCTCAGCGCCCTTGGTTTTCCCTTCTGCCGCCCCCCTGAAGCTTGGGGTCGATATAGGTCCTGGATCAAAAATATATTTCGCCATGCATTATCCGAATGGCAGCGCAGGAATGCTCGATAGTACGAAGGTTATTCTTCATTTTTATCCCCCGGGAGCAAGCGGTATTCGGCAAGTTTCGGCAGACCCTGTGATTGCCGATTACAGTTTTAACCTTCCTGCCAATCAAATTACCACCTTAACGGCACAGTATCCGAACAACGGAGGAATACCCGTTGCTATTTCTGCCCTTTCCGTTGCCCCTCACATGCACTTGTTAGGCAAGAGCATTAAATCCTATGCATTAGCTCCCAACAATGTGGACACCTTAAAGCACATTAACATACCTGAATGGGATTTTCATTGGCAAGGGTTTTATACGTTTTCTCACTTGCAAAAAATTCCTGCCGGCTATAAGGTCAAAGGAGAGGCCGTCTACGACAACACGACTAACAATCCGAACAATCCCAATACCCCTCCTTTGAATGTGCAGTTTGGTGAAAATACAACCGACGAAATGTTCATCGTTTATTACCATTATTTACTGTATCAAGCAGGCGACGAAAACTACGATTTAAGTCAATTGGTAAGTGCTAGTTTACCGGAGTACCAGGGTTTTCAATCGGAGGAATTACGGGTTTATCCAAACCCCTTTTCGGACCTTGCTATAATATCTTTCGAGGAGGAATTTGTAGATGGAATGAAGGTGGCGATATATAATGCTCAAGGAGCGTTAATGCGTGATTTAACGTCTCAAATTGTTTCGGGGCAACATCAATTGAACTGGAACGGATTGGGTTCGGATAATAATCCATGTCCTCCTGGACTATATTATATTTCTGTGAACCGAAATGGCCGTTTCTTTTCCGCTAAGTTGGTGAAGCAGTAGAATTTGTAGAATCCAAGGTTTTTAGTACTTTTGCAATCGAATTGGTCTCGTGGCCGAGCGGCTAGGCACCGGTCTGCAAA
>CANMUN010000085.1 GCA_947500875.1 Flavobacteriales bacterium
AATTGGTTAACCATTGGTCGGGCCTACTATTACCGAGGGGAGTATGAAAAATCCTTGAAGAACTTTCAATTCACCAAACGATTCTTCGCAAAAGACCCTTCAAAGTATGTTGCCGAACTTTGGATGGCAAGGATTTATTTGCAACAAAACCGTTTAGCAGAGGCCAAAACCATCCTAGACGAGTTACAAAAGACGGCATTGTCTCAAAAAAAGAAGACCCTTTGGCCCCGCTTTTCTAAAAAAAATAAGGTACCAAAATCGGACGACAACTATGTGCCTGAAATGAATGAGAAGATTCAATATGAAATGTACCGAACGAGAGCGGCGCTTTACCTCTTGAAAAAGCAACCGGATGAGGTAATTTTTCCCCTGAGCCAAGCGGTTGATAAATGCCGCAACAAGCGTGAACGAGCACGACTGAGTTTCATCCTTGGCCAAATGTACCTTTCCAACAATCGATTGGATTCGGCCCGAATAGCATTTAAAAATACCGTTGTTCCATCGGCAGATTATGATATTGCGTTCAACGGAAAATTAAATTACGCGGTGTTGGGAACGAGCGATAAAGACCAGAAGTCGTTGGATAAAATGTTGCGCGATGAAAAAAATGCGGCCTACAAGGATCAAATATACTATGCGAAAGCTCAAATGGAACTTGGCCGAGGAAATACTCCGATAGCCAAATCCTATTATACGCTATCAGCATTTTACAGCACAAAAAACCAACGACAGAAAGCCCTTTCATACGAGCGGTTGGGTGATCTGTCTTTTCAGGAGCGCTCCTACCTCAATGCCCAGAAATATTATGATTCATGTGCCAAAGCAATGCCGGAGAATTATCCGAATGCCGAAGACATCCTGGCCAAGGTGGCCAAATTGGCCAGCTTAGTTAGCGCAATTGAAATAGCTCAGTACGAAGACAGTGTGCAACGTATTGCTAAAATGGATGAAAAGAGCCAAACGGCTTTTATAAAAGGGGTCATTCAACAAATGAAAGAAGAAGCTCAACGTAAAAAGGAATTGGAGGCCGCCAAGTTGCGTGCTCTGCAAGACCAAGCGAACGCAGGATCGCAACTGGGCAATGGCAATAAATGGATTTTTAACAATGAAAAGCTTCGTCAGCAAGGGTTCGATGAATTTAGAAAAATGTGGGGCGATCGGAAGAATGAGGACGATTGGCGGCGATCCAATAAACTGTCATCGGGAGACAACGCCGCTTCCAATGATCCAAAAGACAGTTTAATGGCTTCAAATCCGAATGTTGAAGGAGGAGAAGATACCCTGGATGTAGAATCCTTACGAAAGAGATTACCGCTTTCCGATACGGCGTACACAGCCTCGGTGCTACGGGAAATTGAAGCCCGTTATACTGCAGGTAATTTATATAAGGAATTGTTGAATGAACCGTCTTTGGCTTCCGAACAATTTAAACAAGTATTGGAGGAAAACACGCGCAATATCACCGATCTTTCGTCCGCTTTTCAGCTATATAAAATCAATGAATCCTCCGGACAAGCGCAAGTATATAAAACGCACATCATTAACTATTATCCTAAATCAGACGTAGCTAACTATTTTTTGGATCCGGATTTCTTTGAAAAGTCCAAAGCGGCAAGAGGAGCAGCGGAAAAAGAATATTTACTTGCCTTGCATGAATACGAATTAAAGGAGTACAAAAAGGCGTTTGATCTCACAGAAAAAGTGGTAGTAAATGACCGCAACAATGCTTACAGGGCGGAGTACCTCCTGTTAAATGCTATGGCTTTTGGTCAAATTACCAGCGATAAAAAGGCCTTAATTCCGAAATTAAACGCCCTGGTAGAGGAGAAACCCGGAACTCCCCAAGCGGACAGGGCTAAAGAATTACTTGGGATTTTATCCAAAGGCGTATCGTCATTTACTCCTTATCAACCCAAGTCAAATGGCATTTTTAAGTACAATGACACGGTTGTTCAATGGGTGTTGATTTTACCGGATATTGACGCTGAAGAGGATTTTGATGACCTCAAGAGTACAGTTTCTGATTTTACAACCAAAACCTTCAAGAAGTCCAAGCTCAAAATAACGTCTGCACTGACCCTTAAAGGATCCAGTTTATTGTTAGTCGCTGACTTTAAAACGCTTACCCTTGCTCGCGAATATGTCAACACCTATAAATCCTCGGTCGACGACTTGGGGGATTACCAAAACAATAAATGCCTCATAATTACCCAAGAAAATTTGAAAAAGTTAATCGAATCCGATAACTTTGAGGAATATAAGTCGTTTCACGACCTTAACTATTAGACTATGTTAAAGCGAAAAGATTTCTTCAATAGCACGGCACAATACGAAGAGAGTACTGCCATGAACCACATTGTTCAGGGCACAGAAATCAACGGTGATCTTGTTTCAGATTCCAACATTTTATTGGACGGTGAAATGAACGGTAACATTTCTTGTTCGGGAAAAGTAATCATTGGCTCCACGGGAAAAATCAAAGGAAATTTGGTTTGTGTTAACGCTGAAATTCAAGGTGCGGTAGACGGAGAGGTAACGGTCGAAGGGTTACTAACCCTAACATCAACTGCACGTATCAAGGGAGATATTCAAACGGCTAAACTGGTCATTCAGGAAGGCGCCATCTTCGAGGGATCTTGCATCATGAAGTCGCCAACTTCACATGCCACCTTTACCGCGGACGTCAAGTTGGATGACTGACCCAAAGGAAACCCCAAAATCTTTCATTCAGTACTCGTCGCTCGGATTTCAGATGGTTGGATTCATGGCGATTTTTGGTTTTTTGGGGTACAAGCTTGATGAGTACTTTGCGTTTCAAACGCCCTTTTTGACCTTAACAGGCTTACTTTTCGGTGTGATTGGTTCGTTGGTTTACCTCATTCGTAACCTCACGAAAAAACCATGAATAACATTAAATTCGTCCTTGGTTTTTGTTGGATATTTCTCTGTTCTTTATTTCTTTGGGTGTTTTTCAAGAATGTATGGATGACAGTAACCACTTTGGGATTAAACGGAGGATTATATTTGGTATACGTCCTACTTTTCTATAAGCCCTATCGTGCAAAGTCTATAGATATTTTACAGCCTTCCTTGCTGTTAATTACCCTACAAATGCTGTTTTTCTTATTTGCCGCAGGTGTTTTTTGGTACGACAACCTTCCTTTTGTTAACCTGTTGTGGGCCTTGCTGGTTTTCGTTGGAGTATTGGCTATTCAAGTTTGGGAACAAACTGCCTTTTTAAAATCGGTTGAGAAACCGCACAAATAAGTAGTGCAGCGACTCAAAACGATCAAACGATAAATTCTCATATCGATCATGGATATCATGATAATTTTTATTGGGCCCCATGGTGTAAACAAAAAGCGAAGGGACGCCTTTTTCAGAGAATGGATAGTGGTCTGAATTCGCGGCTCTACCACGCGGCTTAACCACTGGAACAGCAGGAATGGATTCGTTAAGTTGAACTAAGCGGTGATAAAACTGAGGGAAGACCGAGCCATTGACCACGGTAATGCCTTCTTCCCCGCTTCCGAGAATGTCTAAATTCAAGACCATGGAAATTTTTTTAAGGTCAAGGATTCCCGACTCCACTAATGCAAAGGACCCTTCAAGTCCGATTTCTTCTCCAGCAAATGCAACGAACAGTACCGAATGGTTCTGAAGCGGTTGTTGCTGTATAGCGCGAGATAAACTCATCAACATAGCCACTCCGCTAGCATTGTCATTGGCACCGGGGAAATAGGTTTTCTTACCCATTCTTCCTAAATGGTCATAATGCGCACTTACCACAATGATGCTGTCACTGGGGTTTACGGACGGGACCCAACCGAAGCAATTTCGAACTTCGTATCGTGAAAGGAAGTCGTTATCAATGTTCACGTTTATTTTCGAATCCTTTCGGCGTTGAAGGGTGTCGAAACAAGTGATATAAGGAAACTTAAAGCGTTGCTTCGAGACACTCCAGGTCAGCTTTTCACGCGTATACTCGACAACGGCGCATTCGGTTTGCGCAATTTTCTCCAACTTCGAACGCACCAATTTCACGCTGTCTCCGGACAGAACTTTTCCTGCAACAAATGCGATCGCCGTTTTGGAAGGAGCGGTTCCCATTCGGTAATTCATGATTTCAGCAGCACTCATACTTTTCAAGGATAAAACTCCTTTGTATCCCGCCGAGCTTGGGTGAACTAAATAGTCCCTACCCGGTTTTAATTTTCGCAATCCAAACTTAACCTTGCATTGGTTAGGAAAGGTATTAACGTTGAGGTTAAACGCTTGATCGTAGTTTCCTAAATATGGCAATAAGCCATTGCGTTTAAATTCATCCACAATCAATGCACCGGCTTTTCTACATCCGTGATTAACGTATCCTCGCCCTTCGTATTCAGGAGAACACAAGGTGGAAGTAAAGTTTCGAGCATAACTAAGCACAGAATTTGCCGCTTTTTCCGCTTCTTGTCCAAAAAAGGAAAGCGGTAGAAGGAGGAAAAATAATCCTACAATTCGGTTAGGCATATTTTGCGACGAGTTTTTCCATAAACCGGCGTAAGGTTTGGGGGTCGGCTTCTTGCCAATGAAAGGTGGAGGCAAAAAATTCAAGGGTTGGAAAGGTTTCTTCCAAAGACTTAAACCCATCAATTTGCTTCACCGCAGTTCCAAAAGACTCACTGGACCCACCAAATAAAGCATTGATAAAGGTAATTTTTTCCTTGAGCGAATAATTACCATTGAAGGCATCAATTTTTTCATGTTTCCCTTTGGATTGATGAATTAAGGCCATAAGATCGAAGGATGAAGTTCCTTCCTCGATTGGCATTTCATGATGAAATAACGTTGGTTCGGATGCTGTGGTGGTTTCAACCTCGTTGGGTGATGCATCAACAACTGTCAGCTCTTCATCGGTAACTTCATGGATGTCAACAGACGCTGTAGGAACCTCGGCGATTTCCAAGGAATCAACGAAGGGTTCAACCGTTGAAGCGGGTTCGTTGATAGGGTCCTGGGTTTCTATTTCAGACGGGGATTTTTCCACCACCGAAGAAGGAAGTTCTTCTTCTGCAATGGGGCTTAAATCTAAATCAAATTCTTGACGGGAAGGTTCTCCGTTGACATCGGCAAATAACCCAGCTTCGTATGCTTTGTAGCGAAGGATGTATAGTTTTTCCATGATTTCCTGAGCGGTCTTTATTGCGTAATCAAGGCTTTGAACGCTTCCATCCCCATCCGTGAAATGGTCTATCTCTTGGTTCAAACGTTGGGTGAGTTCCTTTATCATTGTTCAAATATTTTTCGGATTGTGGACAAAAATAGGCGCTATAACAATGCAAAGGGTTGGTGTTGACTAATTTAATTCAAGTACATTTGTTAAAAAGAAATTCAGCATGTTTTTAGAGCAGTTTCCGACCGAACATAAAATTAACGGATGGATTGAAGTGATTTGTGGATCCATGTTTTCGGGTAAAACCGAGGAATTGATTCGGAGAGTAAAAAGAACCCAGTTTGCCCAACAGAAGTTAATTCTTTTTAAACCAGATATTGATCGCAGGTATAGCGATGAGGATGTTGTAAGCCATCAAGGAAGTGCCGTTCCCGCGGTTTTAGTGGGTCATTCAAACGAAATACTGTTATTGGTTAACGATGAGCGCGTTGTTGCCATTGATGAAGCGCAGTTTTTTGATGCGGGGATTGTGGAGGTATGTTCCGAGTTAGCAAATCGAGGCGTAAGGGTCATTTGTGCTGGTTTAGACATGGATTATTTGGGCAATCCTTTTGGCCCAATGCCCGCATTGTTATCCATTGCAGAGTACGTCACAAAGGTCCATGCTATCTGCGTGGAATGCGGTAATTTGGCTCAGTTCTCTTACCGTTTTACGGAGGAATCTACTCAGGTATTGGTGGGTGCGGTAGAAAGTTACAAGCCCCTATGTCGTTCTTGCTATAATGCTCTTACTCATTGAAAATTAATTTTTCTACGGCAGCAATCATTTCACTGCTTGATCCGAAGCGTATTTTGGGTGTTTTCGAAACGAACATTCAA
>CANMUN010000086.1 GCA_947500875.1 Flavobacteriales bacterium
AACGAACCACCTGCATTTCAGCGTTCAATTCGTCCAAAGCAGCTGCTTCATTCGCCCTGTTCGAACCGTTGGTCAAGACCAGTTGTTTTTGCAGGGCTTTCTGCTCCATTTGTTGGGCCATTACCTCGGTCAAATCAGGTTTAATTGTGGGAGAAAAAGTAGGTAGATTGCCTATGGTTGTTGAAACCTGCAGGCGTTGTTGGATGGAGGATATTTCCAACGCAGTTGCGGATTGCTCGTCTTCTTTAAGGGTTAATAATTTTTGGAAGTTGGAAAGGGTGGATTTTTCTTCCTCCATTTTAGCTTGCAGCGTTAATTTGTCTTTTTTCGAGGCCGTTGAAACCTGACTTTCTAACTCGGCAATCCTCTTTTGGGATTGTTCTATTTTCCCAAGAAGCAACGTCTTATCTTCCTTCAAAGTTTGTTGTTGGGTTTTCAGTGCTTCCAATGCTATAGAATCTTCATTCAGCACTTTCGAAAACGCCATCAATTCCGACAACGATTTTTTATGGGCATTAATATAGGCCGATAAGCTATCTTGCTCCTTATTCAACACGTAAAGTTGAATGTTTTCACTCAATTTTGTTGCCTTTTCTTCGTGGCCATTTTGAATCCATTTTCTTCGATCGTTCTCCAATTGTTGCGTCAATGCCTGGTTGGTAGCTAAGGTATTTTTAGCCTCCACCAAAGAATCATAGATTTCCATTAAATAGGACTGATACACCTTTTTTACTGCAATTGAGGTATCGCTAACGATTCGTTCTTTAAGTGCATCTGCGGTTAAATTTAGCTGCCGAATGTTCGCAGCGGTTTTCGTTTTTTCCCGATCCAGAAAAAGCAACTTGTCGTTGAAATCCTCCCCAATGTTCGAAATTTCCAACAGTTTATCGGACAAAGCTTGTGCTTGATTTTCCGAGGACGTATCCGTGAATCCCAAATCGAACAGGTTTTGACTCAGTGTAGTATTCCCATTATCGTCCACTACGGGTACCGTCCCCCCTTCTTTGGGATTGTACATTTTATTCAGAGAGGCGATATTCTTGGATTTTAGGCTGAGCATTTCTTCGTTAGCTTTTCCATTCAACTTATAGCTAAAGGAGGCCAACTCTTTACTGTCGTTCATTGTATAGTCGATATTTTGCTCAAAAACAACTCCTGACGCTTGTTTAGGCAGGACCTTCTTATCGATAAAAACCTGTTGGGTACCGCTAATGCTAGCAACAAATTCATAGGATCCCTCCCCCGGAAGAACTACTTGATAATTCCCGGATGAATCGCTAACAAAGGGGCCATACTCCAATCCGCGTTCAAGATCTTTCACCTTAATTTGAAGGTTCGTGTTTTTGGGATTTACTTGATCTTTGAAGGCGCCTTGTACCAGCACGATTCCTGCATTGGATTTTTGATAAATCGCCTGCACCCATTCAATTTTACCGATATCTGATGAACGTATGGTCGAAAATGCAGCATGATTTCCGGCTGAATCCAGTGGAACGAACAAAAAATCATCGTCAGTAGAGGAAAAAGGAAAACCTAAATTGACGACCTCACCAAGGGTCATCGAAGCTGGATCGAAAGAAACTTTAAAAAAGTCGAAGCCGCCCATGGCATTAAATCCGTTCGATGAAAAGTACAGATGGCCACTTTCGGTATGATAAAACGGATACAAAACGTCGGTTTTTTCATCCATTGGCAAAGGAATTTTTATCGGTTCCGACCAAACATCGCCCTTTTTCGTTTTTAGATACAGGCTCGTCATGTCCGCTGACTCAACATAGCTGGGGTAGATTTTATATTTGTTTCCCGCTTTAACAAAAGTATGAGGTATGAAACCCTTTTTTTTATCGATTTTTGATTGAAGGGTTAAATCCGTATAATAACCTCCGCTAAGGCCTAAATCCGAAAAATCAATCCTGGATAAAAACCCGTTCATAGGTAACTGTTCAGATTTGAGTACTTCTAAAGCGGTTGTATTAACCAAGAGTTTTTTTCCATGGTTGCATCGTTCGATTTCCCGACGAGCATTTTTGGGGTCTTCCGGGAAACAAGTAACATAGGCATTGTAGGCGCTGATAGCCCTGATAAAATCATAATTGAGGTGGTGGATTCTTCCGATGTAGTATTGCGCCTCGCAAATTCCCGTACCCAAAGTAGCCGCCAACTGAAAATGATTCAATGCTGCACTGCGTTCGTTGGTGTAAAACAAGCAAATACCGTAGTTATAATTGTAAGTCGGGGATTTTGGTTCGCGTGAGAATAAGGTTTGAAAATCGACTTTTGCAAGTTCGTACTGTTGATTGGAAAGTGCTTCATTCGCTCGTTTTTCTATTTGAATAACGGATTGCGTCCAGGAACTAAACGTGACAGCAAGCCAACAAACCGATACGATAACTTTCATAGATTGGTAAACATCACGTTGCATCTACGCTTTAGACTTCGAAAAGTTCATTTTAGGTTCACTGCCTTTGATTAATCGTTGGATGTTCTTTCGATGGGAAAAAACAACGAGTGCACTAATGGCAACATTGAAAAAGATCGTAATTGGTTCAAATTGTTGAAAAAGGAAATAACTAATCCATGGAATGCATAATGCCGCAAGGATCGAAGCCAAAGATACATACCGTGTGGTTAAGAAAACGGCTAAAAAAACCGCCAAACAAACCAAAACCGTGTAAGGATTTAATGCCAAATAAACGCCCAATGAGGTTGCCACTCCTTTGCCTCCTTCGAAGGAAACAAATACGGAATAAATATGTCCCAGTACGCAACATAAACCTGCAAAAACATCCAACAAAACATAGCTCATTCCTTCAGGAATAATCCAATACGAGGCTTGTACTGCGAGAAAACCTTTCGATATGTCCAACAATAGAACCGCAAACCCCAAAGGCTTGCCTAAAACGCGAAAGGTATTGGTAGCTCCTGAATTCCTGCTACCGTGTTCACGAACATCCACCCCATACAACCATTTTCCAAGCCAAACAGCTGATGGTATGGAACCCAGTAAATAAGCAGATATTAGAATGGTAGCAACAATCATTATTTGGCATTAAGGAACTCCCGCAAGCGCACCCTTGTCAAGCTTACCAGTTCATCCTTCGCCCAATCAAAAGAAAAATTCTTATCCTTCTTTCTGTCCCCTTTCATCTCTGTAATCATAGTTTTCAATGGCTCGTCGTTTGAATAAACCCCTAATTTACCATCTTTTTTTGGCATTTCATACTCGAAAAGGTATTCTTTCTCGACAGCATTTTTGAATGAAAGAATGAGTTTTGGTTCTTCAACATTCTTTGGAGCTTGCGCTACAACAAACGTCAATTCAAGTTCTTTTAATACCGGTCGCCCTTCAATCGCAATGATGGCTGCTCGGTTTTTCGCTTTTACGGCATCTCCCTCACCATCTACCTCGGTGGAGCCTGCTCTTGGTCTGCTAACCCAACCCGCGGCAAATTTGCTATCCGAAGCCTTGGTACCAAAGTGCACGAAATCGAAACGCAAACCGGATAAAACAATGGTTTGCTCCAGGGCATCCGGCATTTTCCGCAACTTTTCTTCTTCGTAATCCTTGAAGAGTTCGTTGACTTTTTCTTCGGACAAAAGATACCGAACCGCTTGAGAAAAATTATGCTGTTTAGACTTTAACTCGGTAGGCTTCTGACTTTCCAGCTTTTTTATGCCTTCGGCAATGTTTTCAAAAACGCTTTTTTGCAGGGGAAACTTGAGCAATGTCGTTACATCCATATCGATTTTCTTCGTTTCTTTTTCATAGTTGATCGCGCCAAAAGAACGAGCGGTAACATCCCCTAGATCAACACCAAATGAAATTTCTCCAACTCCGCTTAAGGAACACGTTTCCGTATACATGGTCAACAAATTACCAATATCCGTATCTCCGTTAAGTCGACTTTTCGATCCAATTTGAAAGGTTTGTCCATTCGGATTGTATTGGACATAGCCGGAAGCGAGAAATACATTTGGATCGTCCACACCTTGCATTTTCGATAGAAATGCCGGATATACCTTGACGCTATCCATGGATTCCGAATTTTTCCATAAAAATCCAACCGCAAGTCGTCGCCCGAGGTCATTTTCGGCCTTTTCTGAAATTGGAATTTGAATATTATTAGCGATAATGGTATCCTTAAAATTCAACCAGGAACGGTCAAAATTATTGCACGCGTGGTTAATACGGGTTGAACCATCGCAAAAAATGCCTTTACTCGCTGCAACTATTTTGATGTTGCCGTAAAAATCAAACTCCTTGCTCAACTTAAAATTCTCTTTTTGCGAAACCTCTCCTTCTGCTTGAGTAACAGAATTCAAAAACTTAATGGATTTCAGCGGAAGAACCGTTAGGTTGCTGTCTCGGTCGTAATAAGGATATTTCGCAATCCCCTCGTACTTTTTACGGGACGTAACATTCACATTGGCTTCAATAAAGGTATGGGATTTACGCGCGAAGGGAGCCACAATTCTTGCATTTTTCAAAGGATCCAACACGGCATTCTTTCGGATCGTAACCTTCATAGAATCTGGGTAAATTTTCGCATCCCCGACACGGACATATTCCACCTTATTGCAAAACAAGGTTTGAAGTTTTAAATCATATCGTGCAAGCAAGGAACGAAACTGAAGGGTATCTTGATCATCGTGCATGGAAAAGAAATTGGATTCCTCCAGTCCGGAACCTGCTTCAAAGGTAGTTTGGTTGGTCTTGTTTTTCTCAAAATCAACATCTGCCTTATCCATGTACCAAAAAAACTTATCCATGGTACAATAATATTGGTTAGGGGGAAACTTAATTCGCTTCGTTCCAAAGGAATTGAATTCTCCTTTTCTCGTCTTAAAGGATACATCGGCTTTGACATCCTTGGTTTCCATGGCTACTGGAGCGCTCCCTTCATTAATAAATCGGTTTTTAAGTTTGAAATTCGAAGTATCCGCGTGAATTTCTTCGTGGGTATATTTAAAATTGAATGACCCCAAATCAGCATCTGGGAAATGCATGGTACCATCCCCCCGCATTCCGTTCTTGGACAAGACCACCGTACCCTCCATTTCGCACTGGTTATTGAACATTTGAAGGTTAACCTCTTTCCAGGAACTGGCTTTTAACACTTGTTTTTTGGGAATAAAACAAACGTAAGCCGCTTCGGAAACCACCCCCGGAACTTGCACTCCCGTAACCACTTCTTTGTTGGTAAACTTTGCAATTCCAATGGTCGAATCAGGCAGGAAGGTCAATTTATTGGAAACGGCGGTGGCTGTGCTGTAGTTAATGGTTCCAGAACCTTGAAGACCGTTATTGGAAAGCACGACCTTGTTTTCATATTTGGAATTTTCGCCATAAAATGGCCAACCACCCGCAGGAGCAACGGTTGAAAAACCCAAGGAATAATCGGGCATTATTTTCAAAGGTTCTTTGATGGGAGGAAAAATGCCGCCGGAAATAAGTTCACCTTTAAAACGTTGCGAAAGCTCATGAAAATTATCTAAACTGTCCAATTCAAAAGGTTCTAACTTGTAATAAAACCGAGCAGAGTCATAAGCTCCCTTTACGATGGATGGGTCATTGTAAATCACTTTAATCGCATTTGGAACCAATAACTTAGGATAAGCTCCATTGGTTTTACTTCTCCCTGATTTAGCAGAAACTTCATCCAATAACAGTTCTCCTTTTAAATTTGAAAAAGTACTCAACAAGGGTATTGGTTCCTTGCCGTCTTCCGCTCTTAACGGATTTACCGCAAGTCCAGCAAATGTTGAGATGTTTAATTTTATCTTAAATTCTTGGTAAGAGAAATAAGCATCGGTCAAGGTAGCTTGAAACTTACCCACAGCAAGATCTCCTTTGAAGATCATATCGCGATTCGGTTTAAAAATGAAATAGGTAGAGTCCGGAAAAAAGGTCGCTTGCTGAGCTTGGGAAAGTGTTACAGCATCCACTCCCGTTAAAAACATTTGATC
>CANMUN010000087.1 GCA_947500875.1 Flavobacteriales bacterium
AATACCTTCACCCCTGACGGTGATCCCAGCAATCATTATTTCAAACCGGTCTTTACCTCTGGATTTGACCCTTTCAATTACAGCCTACAAATTTATAACCGATGGGGAGAATTGATTTTTGAAAGCTTGAACCCTAATGTCGGTTGGGATGGTAGTTATGGTCTAAATGGCAACCAAGTGCCCAGTGGTACGTATACGTACCGAATTCGTTTTAAAGTGTTAAAAAACGATGAATATCAAGCAGTCGTTGGGCATGTAAACTTGCTGAAATAACTGGATAATTCTCTTTTTACAAACATTAACGATTCGTTATTATATTTGTGTACCCTAAACAACGCTATAGATGAAACATTGGTTATTCTTACTTCTTGGCATAATAACCTTTTCAACGTTCTCTCAATCGGTTACATTCAACTACACAGGTGCCGTCCAAACTTGGACCGTTCCACCTTGCGTGTATACCATTAACGTTATTGTTGCTGGAGCAAAAGGCGGAGGTGCCAATGGAGGAAATGGCGCTCGAATTACTGCGAACATTGCTGTAACTCCAGGGCAAATCCTGAATATTTATTGTGGAGGCATGGGGACTAGCGGAAATAATTCTGGCGGATGGAACGGTGGAGGAACCGGTCATGCTTCAACCAATGGAAATGCAGCCTACAATTCTTGGGGTGGCGGAGGAGCCTCGGACATACGCATTGGAGGAACAGCCCTTGCCAACCGTGTTATTGTTGCGGGAGGTGGCGGTGGACGCAGTGGAGGATCTTCACCCGTTTGCGGAGGAGCAGCCAACTGCAACAACGGAGCCGCTGGATGCAACACCTATGGTCAAGGAGGTCAAGGAGGAACGCAGGTAGCAGGTGGCGCCGGGGGAACACCCTGGGCAGGAACCCCTCCGGGTGGTTCGCCAGGTACTTTAGGAAACGGAGGTCAAGCTGGAGTGTGGCAAACGGCTTCTGGTGGAGGGGGCGGTGGTGGCTATTATGGCGGCGGTGGCGGTGGAAACGACGGTTGCTGTACTGGCGCGAACGGCGGTGGTGGTGGTGGTGCAGGTTCGTCCCTTGTTCCCGCAGGTGGAACATGTTTGGCGAACAACAACAACAACCACGGCTACGTAACCATCAACTACCAGGCAGGAGGTATTAACATCAGTGCAAGCAATACGGGTCCCTATTGCGCTGGTCAAACGATTTCGCTTTCTGCAACTGCGGGCGCAACCACGTATTCTTGGACGGGTCCTAATGGTTTTACCTCAAACCTACAGAACCCGACCATTCCAAATGCAACACCTCTAGACAGTGGTACCTACACGTTAAACTATACAACTCCCAATTGTAATGGTACTGCCTCAACGCTAGTTGTAGTTAATACCCCAATCAACCCCGCTTTTACTCAAATAAATCCCATTTGTCACAACGGTGCTGTACCTGCATTACCAGGCACATCCAACAATGTTCCCACGGCTATTTCGGGTACATGGAACCCTCCAACGATTTCTTCGGCATCTCCGGGAACATTTACCTACACGTTCACCCCCGCCGCACAGTTTTGCGCGAATCCCGCGACCATGAACATTACCATTCTACCCAACGAAACTCCAACATTTACCCAAATAAACCCTATGTGCATCAATTCAGCACCACCGGTTTTACCCAATCCTTCTACCAACGCAACACCGTACACCGGTACTTGGTCACCACCCACCATTACTACGGCATCCGCAGGAACCTACACCTATACGTTTACGCCTACTGCTGGACAGTGCGCTGTAGCCACAACCATGGATATCAACATTTTGAACTACACCTATCCTACGTTTCAGCAGATAGGTCCCTTATGTCAATTTACCCAAGGGGTTCAATTGCCGGCGTCAAGTACGAATATTACTCCTATTACTGGTAACTGGTCGCCAGCGAACATTAACACTCAACAGCCTGGTATTTTTACGTACAATTTCACACCAAACCCTTTTCAATGTTCCGATACTGCTTCGATGGTCATTGTCATCAACCCATTAATCATACCGCAGTTTACGCCAATGCCATTAGTTTGTCAGGGCGATGTTCCTCCAGCATTCCCATTGGTTTCTAATAATAATCCTGTAATCGTTGGTACATGGAACCCTCCAACGATTGACAGTTCACTACCAGGATCTTTTACGTTCGATTTTACACCGAATCCAAACCAATGTGCCGATTCTATCTCCATGAATGTTATTGTGGTTCCATCGGTTCCACCATCCTTTGTTGCTGATACCATAACAGGTTGCAATCCACTCATGGTAAATTTCACAACGAACCCCGTACCCGGAGCAAGTTACACCTACTTATGGAACGGAAATACCATAGGAACGGGATCCGTGATTGATTACATGTTCACGGCCGCTGGTTGTCATACCATCACACTACAGTACCACTTACAAGGATGCATTGAAACCACCACGTACACCGATTACATCTGTATGGAGAATTATCCGAACACTTCGTTTACGGCTGCTCCCAATGTCTTATCATCAACTTCAGAAACCATTAATTTTAGCAATAACACCATAGGTGCAATTAGTTACTTTTGGGAATTTGGTGACGGTCAAACCTCTACAGAATTTGAAGGCCCTCATTTCTATAATGGAATTACCGAAAACATTCTTGTAACGTTGACAGGATCTACCGCTTTAGGGTGTGCCACATCTTACGAGGTCAGCTTACCGGTGATCAGCGATCCTATTTATTACGTTCCGAATACCTTTACGCCTGATCAGGACGAACACAATCAAACGTGGTTCCCCGTGTTTACTACCGGTTACGATCCCTATAACTTTAACTTAAAAATCTACAACCGTTGGGGTGAAACCGTATGGGAAAGCAATGATTCCAAGGGTGAATGGGACGGAACCTATGGTGCTGACGGAACCAAAGTACAAGCAGGCATCTACACTTGGATTATTCAGTATGCAAACAAGGAAACCGACGAAAAGAAAGTAGTTACTGGATTTGTAAATATACTGAGATAAGCTTACTTCTTTCTAAAGAATATTTTTATAGGAACTCCGGTAAAATTAAAAACCTCACGAAGTCTATTCTCCAAAAAACGCTTGTACGAATCGTTAACGTATTGCGGTAAGTTGCAGAAAAAAGCAAAGGACGGAGCGTGTGTTGGTAATTGCTGAACAAACTTAATCTTTACATATTTCCCTTTAACTGCTGGAGGAGGATTGTTATTAATCACTTCCAGCATCACCTCGTTCAGCTTCGAAGTAGGAATTTTCTTGGTTCGGTTGGCAAAAACCTCCATGACCGTTTCAACGGCCTTGTGCAAGCGTTGTTTCGTGATCGTAGAGGTAAAGAGAATCGGTACATCGTTGAAAGGAGCCAAATCTTTTCGTAAGTTCTCTTCGCAGATTTTCATGGTCGATTGATCCTTCTCTACCAAATCCCATTTATTGACTAAAACCACGACGCCCTTGGAATTTTTCTCGATCATGTAATAGATGGACAAGTCCTGTTTTTGAAGACCTTCGGATGCGTCAATCATCATGAAGCAAACATCACTGCTTTCAATGGTTCGCACCGAACGAAGTACGGAATAGTATTCAATATCTTCGGTGACTTTTGCTTTTTTTCGGATTCCCGCAGTGTCGATTAATAAAAAATCATGACCAAAGGCACGGTAGCGGGTATGAATGGAATCCCTTGTGGTTCCTGAAATGTCAGTTACAATGTTTCGCTCTTGATTGGTCAACGCGTTGATCATGGAAGATTTCCCCACGTTCGGACGACCAACGATGGCTATTCTAGGTAAGCTGTCTTGTTCCAAGACGTTCTCATCTTCTTTGTCCAAATGTACCACGACCTCATCCAACAGGTCACCGGTTCCTCCTCCATTGGCAGCACTTAAATCAAATACTTCGCCTAATCCGAAGGAATAAAACTCCGCCGACAATCCTATACGATCGTTCGAATCGACTTTATTGGCAACCACCATTACCTTTTTTCGGCTTTTACGCAAAAGTTCTGCTACCAATAAATCCATTTCTACGATCCCCGTAGTAACGTCAACCATGAATAAAATAAGGGACGCTTCATCCACCGCTAATTCCACTTGTTTTCGTATTTCGCCCTCGAAAATATCTTCTTTCGTGGTCGCGTAACCTCCGGTATCTATTACGGAAAATTTATAACCGTTCCACTCCCCTTTTCCGTAGATACGGTCACGCGTAACACCGCTCACTTCTTTAACTATGGCGTCACGGGATTCCGTTAACCGATTAAACAAGGTGGACTTCCCCACATTTGGCCTTCCCACAATTGCAACGATATTGCTCATTAGTATCCGTATTTTTTTAGTTTAGCTTCCGATGATCTCCAATCCTTGTCTACTTTAACATACGATTCGAGAAACACCTTTTTATCCAAGAACTTTTGAATATCGATGCGTGCTTGCCTTCCAATTTTTTTAAGCATTTCCCCGCCTTTTCCGATAACAATTCCTTTTTGCGAATCGCGCTCCACTACAATGATCGCGCGAATGTTAATGATATGCGGAGTTTCTTCGTAGTGTTCTATTTCAATTTGACAACTGTACGGAATTTCCTTTTGGCAAAAGTTGAATATTTTTTCACGGATGATTTCCGAGACAAAAAAACGCATGGGGCGGTCGGATAATTCCTCTTTATCGTAATACGGAGGACTTTCTGGAATCATGGTTCGAATTCGATCCCAAACAATATCCAAGTTAAATTTATGCAGCGCGGAAATTGGAAAAACCTCGGCGGATGGAAGTTCATTTTGCCAATATGCGATCCTCTCTGCTACCATTTCCTGCTTGGAAAGGTCAATTTTATTGATCAGGCAAAGCACAGGAACTTTCAATTTTTTGATGCGCTCCAGGGTCTCCTCGTGGTTCATTTTCTTTTCCAGCGTGTCGGTAACGAACAACAAAACGTCCGCATCTTGAAGCGATGTCGAAACATACTCCATCATGTTATCGTGCAGCTTGTAGGCGGAATTCACCACTCCGGGAGTATCGGAAAAAACAATTTGATAATCGTCATCGTTGACGATTCCTAAAATGCGGTGGCGTGTGGTCTGAGCCTTCGACGTAACAATGGAGAGTTTTTCGCCCACCAAAGCGTTCATTAAGGTGGACTTTCCCACATTTGGACTTCCAACAATGTTCACAAAACCTGATTTATGCGCCATGAGGTGCAAAGGTAGGCAATTGCAGGCGTAAAGCCGAATTAATCGCCCAGTTCGTCGAAATTACTAACTTCGTAGCGTGAATTCTGATGAGCACTACATGCAACGCTGCATTGATTTAGCCTATCTCGGTTTAGGTCATGTAGCACCTAACCCCATGGTAGGATGCGTGATCGTTAAAGACGGGGTGATCCTTGGCGAAGGCTATCACAGAGCCTTTGGAGCACCGCATGCAGAAATAGAGGCGATCAAGAACGTCGGAGATAACGCGGCCATCAAAGGAGCAACGGTCTACGTTTCTTTAGAACCGTGCACGCATTTTGGAAAAACACCGCCTTGCGTAGCTTCACTGATTGAATTAAAACCCAGAAAAGTAGTCATCGGTAGCAGGGACTCGAATCCCACGGTTGCTGGCAAGGGCATCGACCGCTTGCAACGCGAAGGAATTGAAGTGGTTGAAGGGGTATTGGAAGAAGCCAGCAGGGAACTGAATAAGCGTTTTTTTACCTTCCATGAAAAACGTCGACCTTATGTCATTTTGAAGTGGGCGCAAACCCAAGACGGATATTTAGACCGCAACCGCGAGGAGGATGAAACGGGCATCAATTGGATTTCAACGGTTGAAACTAAAATGCTGGTCCATCAATG
>CANMUN010000088.1 GCA_947500875.1 Flavobacteriales bacterium
AAAGGCGGCGATGAATTCTTGAAAGGTCATCCTCCCTAAAAGTTGCCAACGTGTATTTGTATCTTTTCCCGGAGCGTCTCAACGCTTTCCCATGCCTGATTGTCTTTGCTATTGTAGGAGAAACCCTCAGCTACTCGAGCTGCACCGTGGGTTCGGATATATTCTTCCAAATTCCAAAAGGGCGATTGGGGTAGTATCGTGTAATATTTCCCTAAATCATAGGTGAAAAATGAATCCGATGAACTGATCATTTCTTCGTGGATTTTTTCACCTGGCCGGATGCCAATGATTGGCTTCTCGCAATCCGGACCAATGGCTTCTGCTACGTCCGTAATGCGATAGGACGGTATTTTCGGTACAAAAATCTCGCCGCCCCAAGCGTGTTCCAACGCGTGCATCACCATGTCAACGCCTTCCTGCAAGGAAATGTTAAAACGGGTCATTTCCGCTACGGTTATGGGTAAGATTCCGTCTTGTTGTTTACGCTTAATGAAGTAGGGGATGACCGAACCGTTCGACCCCATGACGTTTCCATAACGAACTACCGAGAACTTGATGTCTTTTTTACCACGGATGTTATTGGCTGCTACGAAGAGTTTATCGGAAGTAAGTTTGGTAGCCCCGTACAAGTTAATGGGAGCACATGCTTTGTCGGTAGACAGGGCAACGACATCCTTGACGTTCGAATTGAGGGCTGCTTTAATCACGTTTTCCGCACCTCCAACGTTGGTTTTTACGCACTCATCTGGGTTGTATTCGGCAATGTGCACGTGCTTCATCGCTGCCGCGTGAATGACGCTGTCAATTCCTTGAAAGGCGCGCTCTAAGCGCTCGTAATCCCTTACGTCTCCAATGAAATATCGAATCTGTGGGTATTTAGTTACAGGAAATTCCTGTTCCATTTCAAACTGCTTTTGCTCGTCCCTTGAGTAAATTACCAAACGCTTAACGTTCGGGTACTGTCCAAGGATGTGGCGCGTTAAGGCCTTACCCAAAGATCCCGTTCCGCCTGTGATGAGTATTGATCGATTGTTCATTTTAACAAAGTTACATTATTTCTGCGGCATGTCTTGGATGAATTGTGCCAAGCTTTTACGAGCAAACGCGTCAATCATGCTGGTCTTACTCGCGTTTATGATGGTTATATGCTGTTGCTCAGCAAAGGATTTTATCCGCCAATAGCCTTCAAAAGAAAGGTAAAATTTATGTATAATCTCATGAAGTTTGCGCGGTTGTTGAATTCGGTCCTCCATTTTCATCGGCTTAGTGCCTTCGGTATCGTAATAATGAACATGGCGTAAAAGCGCTTCGTTGGATGCATTGACGGATAGATCGGCGAGCCACGAATGGTCGGCTCCAACGAGCGCGATATGTCGATAACCCAATCGTATTCCAACCATGATGCAAGGAATAAGTACGTTGTGAGGCCTCGGCATTCCCCATCCGAGTCGGTAGCCCCAGTGGGACCAAAAAGAAAGACCTTCGATCGGGGTTTGGTTGAAATAGGCCGCGTCGATGTGGGGATTCGATTCCAATAATTGGCGAAAAGCTCGGCTTTTCTTGGCTCGAAAAGGAACTAACATCGTCATCTTCCATTGGGTTTTCGTTCGTAAATTATGGTATAACTCACGGTTGATTTCAAGGTACAAATCATTCAATTCATGGTCCTCCTGAAAAAACGTATTCGCGTTGATCAGGTAATATCGGGGCTTAAGTTCTTCGAATTTTTTGTGCGTTGTGGCATAATTTACGGCGATTAAATCGAAGGAGTCCATCAATCCTTGATCGGAATGGAGTGTTTCATTGAGGGAAGGACCGTTTCCCAAAATGAGCAAGGGTTTGCTCGGTTGTACGTTGGATGCGATGCCTGTAAAATTGCTCTGAATCAACACGCGTAGGGCGCTTTGCTGGGTTTGCAGCCACAACTTCAAACCACTATTGATAGAACTCAGCCAATTCATGTACCTTGATACTTAAAAAGTAAGCCGCGGGTTACCCAAAAACGAAAGAAAAGGATCATGTTTCCTTTGGCGAGGTGTCCACGGATGGCATATAAAAACCACAAGACGATGCTTCCCGACCATTTAATTCCCTCGGATATAAGGCGTTTGACGTATGAAATAGTCCCTTCGTTTTTACTGCGCAAGCGCTCACTGACGCCGGTGCCTAAGGCTTGTTTTTTTATGAAATCAAAGGTTGTTCGTTCCAAGGGTACGCAATGATAGACCATGGCCTCGGGTACATATCGAACGGGGATGCTTGCTTGATAAATTCGGTTGAAAAGGTCTTTTTCCTCGCCTCCGTACATCCGCTTTCCAATGCGCCCAAGTTCCACATTAAAGCATCCGATGCGCTCAAATACCGACGTTCTGAAGGCCATGTTCGATCCACGGGGATAGTCTTTTTCGAAAAAAAAGGCTTGGGTTCCTTGGTCGAAATATCCCAAAAGTGAATTCAAGTAAGGGTTCTCCCAAGAGGGTTTAACCTCTTCGTAATGAAGGTGAATGGGTCCTCCAATAGCGCCGCATTCTGGAAATTCTTGGAACTGCTGCACCAGGGTTACGAGGTAGTTAGGGGCAATAAAGGCATCGTCGTCTAAAAAGGTGATAAGGGGTGCCTTCGCTTCTTGAATGGAGCGGTTCCGAGCATGTGAAAGACCTTGCGAGGTTTCAAGAAAATAATGCGCGGTAAATGTGGGATGCGATTGTACAAACCGATCGAACAGTTCTCGGGTGTTTCCCGGAGAATTATTATCGATTAACAAGATCTCAAAACGTTTAGGTTCAAGGGTTTGGGTAACAATGGAAGCAAACAACTGGGGAAGGTATTTTTCCCGGTTGTAGGTGCAAATTGCAACGGATATTTCAGCGTTTGGCAAGGATTATAATTTTTGTTTCAAAACGCTCAATGCCTCGGGAAGTCCTTTCGGATTTTTGCCTCCAGCGGTTGCGAAAAACGCTTGTCCACCTCCTCCTCCTTGTATCAAAGGCGCAACTTCACGGATCCATTGCGTGGCATTCCAACCCTTCTGTTCCACCAAAGCCTCGTCGATGATGACGCTTAAACCGCATTTTTCACCTTCGATATTTCCAATGATTCCGACAAAGGGTTGAATTTCCCCCTTGAACTGAAATAAAATATCCTTTACGGAGTTGCTGTCCAGAGAAAGCTGGGTGCATAAAACCTGTACGCCATCGATGGCCTGCATTTTTTCCTTAAGTTCTTTTTTCAGGGTTTTGTTCCGCTCTTTGACCAGGTTTTCTATTTCTTTGTGTAAGGCTTGGTTTTGATCCGCCAAATCCTCTATGCTCTTTATGATGTCCTTCGGGTTTTTGAAGTGAGCGCGTACTCGTGCCATCACGGCGGTTTCTTCTTTGTAGTGCCGTTCAGCAGCATTTCCGGTAATCATTTCGATGCGTCGAATGCCCGCAGCTACCGCAGCTTCGGATTGCACTTTGATTAGTCCAATTTCACCCGTAGCGTCAACGTGGGTTCCACCGCACAATTCCAAGGATTCTCCGAATTGTATCACCCGAACGTTATCGCCATATTTTTCTCCGAACAGGGCCATAGCCCCCATGGCCTGCGCCTCTGCGATCGGCGTGTTTCGCAGCTCGATCAGGGGGATGTTGGACGAAATGTGGGCTTCAACCAGCTCAATGACTTGGTGCAATTCCTCTTCGCTGACCTTAGCGAAATGGGAGAAGTCAAAACGCAAATAGTCCGGGCCAACCAAAGAACCCTTTTGTTCTACATGGTTTCCAAGCACTTTACGCAAGGCATGGTGCAATAGGTGAGTGGCACTGTGGTTCTTTCGAATGTTGCTCCGACGCACGTGATCCACGATTGCTTCGAAGGTTTGATTGAGGTTATTGGGCAAGTTTTCACATAAATGAACGATCAGGTTGTTCTCTTTTTTGACGTCGAATATTGGGGTCTTGTGTCCTTGAGCATCGATCAACCAACCGGTATCACCCACCTGTCCGCCGCTTTCGGCATAAAAAGGGGTAACATCCAATACCACTTGGTAAAACGCTCGGTTTTTTTGGTTAACCTTTCTATAACGAAGGATTGTCGAGGTGCTTTGCAGGGTGTCGTATCCCACAAATTCCGTTGTAACCTCCTCGTGTACCTGATGCCAATCGTCGGCGCTTACGCTCGTTGCTGCACGAGAACGATCTTTTTGTTGCTGTAATTCTGTATTAAATCCCACTTCGTCCACCGAGAACGAATTTTCACGTGCGATTAATTGAATCAAATCAAGCGGAAAACCGTAGGTGTCATACAGTTCAAACACCGTACCTCCGTCGAGGCGGTTTTGGCCCGACTTCACGCAAGATTCCATGAGCAAATCCATGCGTTTGATGCCTTGTTCCAAGGTTCGGAAAAAACTGAGTTCCTCTTCGCGGATTACTTTGATAATGAGGGCTTCCTGGGCAATCAACTCCTGGTACGGGTTTCCCATTTGTTCGATCAATACCGGGACTAAACCGCATAAAAACGGTTCGTTCAATTCCAACGTTTGATAACCATAACGCACCGCTCTTCGAAGAATGCGTCGAATCACGTAGCCCGCCCCTGAATTGGAGGGCAATTGCCCGTCGGCAATGGAAAAAGCAATCGCACGCACGTGATCCGCGATGACCCGCAGGGCGATGTCTGTGGATTCGTTGGTACCGTAGGCTTTCCCTGAATGTTGGACCATGTGCTGGATCAAGGCTTGGAATAAATCCGTGTCGTAGTTGCTTTGTTTGCCTTGCAAGGCCATGGCTAAACGCTCCAATCCCATTCCCGTATCCACGTGGGTTTGCGGAAGAGGCTCAAGGCTACCGTTGGCTTTACGGTTGAATTGCATAAAAACCAAATTCCAAATTTCAATGACTTGTGGATGGTCCTTATTCACCAAACTCGCTCCAGGAATGCTTAATTTATCGTCTTCGCTTCTTAAGTCGACATGGATTTCCGTACATGGACCACACGGTCCGGTGTCGCCCATTTCCCAAAAGTTATCTTTTTTAGAGGCCATTAATATGTGGGACGGGTCCACGTGTTTTAACCATATTTCTTTTGATTCCTGGTCGGCAGGAACTTGATCGGTGGTATCTCCCTCGAACACTGTTATGTACAGATCTTTGGGATTCAGTTGGTATTCCTTGGTTAAGAGTTCCCACGCCCAATCAATGGCGTCTTGCTTGAAATAGTCCCCAAAGGACCAATTTCCTAACATTTCAAAAAGGGTGTGATGGTAGGTATCCACGCCCACTTCTTCCAAATCGTTGTGTTTTCCGGAAACGCGAAGACACTTTTGCGAATTCGCAATTCTGGGAACAGGGGCGGGCTCATTGCCAAGAAAATAATCCTTGAATTGGTTCATGCCCGCATTCGTGAAGAGGAGGGTTGGATCATTTTTTATAACCAAGGGGGCAGAGGGAACAATCTTGTGCCCTTT
>CANMUN010000089.1 GCA_947500875.1 Flavobacteriales bacterium
AGCCATTTTAAAGCGTTTTGCAAAGATTTTTTTGAAAAGATTTACTCCCCAACATTTTGTGAAACAAGTTCAAAGACGCTCTTAAAACACCTATCTTTAACCGAAAAATAATTCGTTTGGAACCTGAAAATGGGTTTTTAGACGAACTGCCGTTATTGCCAAGTTTTAAAGAAAATTATCTAATAGTGAATCGATAATTATAATACGAATGAAAATTAAAAACTCATACCTTACAATTGTATGTCTATTTACAGCGATAAGTAGTTACTGCCAGGGAAATCCACCTTGGAATAATCCATTGTATATAGCCTGGTCTTCCGATGGAATAACATTCAATACACCCACTGTATTTCAAGACTCCTCCGGTGTTCCGTCTGTTATAAAATGGAAGGGTGACACTTTAGTCGCCGTATTTCAATGGTTTAGACAACCAAATCCGTCACCTACATGGGATAGGGTCGCAGTGAAATTTTCATATGATAATGGACTATCCTGGACACAGCCAGCATCAATTGTCATAAATGGATTACCGGCAAACTATCAAAGACCTTTTGATCCAACATTAACCGTTTTTAATTCTGATAGTTTACGATTATACTTTTCATCAAGTAACGGAACACCGATGGGCGGTCTCGATTCAACGGTTAATACATATTCTGCAAAAAGTTCGGATGGGATTAATTTCTATTTTGAATCAGGTGAACGAGTAGATCAACCATTTAATAGAGTGATAGATCCTGCTATTATTTTTTTTAATACGGGCTGGCACTATTTGTCACCAATTGGCTCACCGCAACTAGGTGCTTATCATTATGTATCACCAAATGGTCTTAATTTCACACCTGTTGCTAACATTCCATCAGATAATTTGCATAATTGGACAGGGAATTACATGATTGAAAATAATAGTGAACTGCGATTTTATGGAAGCGGTGCAAATATTTGGTATAATTATTCTCCAAATGGAGGTATTTGGTCTGGTTTTGTCAATACTAATATTCAAGGTGGCGACCCAAGCGTTGTCAAAATTTCAACCAACAATTATTTAATGGTTTACGTGGGACAGCCCTATACGACAGATATTTTGGAAACTGGTTGTTGCGTGCAACCAATTCAAATTTTTCCCAATCCTACACAAAGCTATGTCAACGTAAAAGTAGACTCTAAGCTAGTTGGCTCAAATTACGCAGTTTATGACCAAACTGGCAAATCTGTTTTAAAAGGGAAAATTTCTGAGAGCACAACAATTCTATTAGGCAATTTATCTGAGGGGATTTATTGGCTAAGTATTGAAGGAAGTTCAGCACAAATGTTTATTATGAAGAAAGAATAAAACATCCCATAACTTCACGTAATCGCAATCCTATGAGCATGCGCTTACGCGCATACAATTAGCATTCCCATACATCTAAATCCAAACCGTATGTCATTTCAAGCTTACCTTGATACCATTTAAGCCAAAAAAGGAAAGACACCTGAAGCCTTTAAGAAACTCGCCGAAGCAAAGAACTTTTTAGTTGAAGGAAGACAAAAAAAATCCCTCCGCTAAGGAGGGATTAGAACTAAGAATGAAAAGCGTTATTATTTCTCTTTTTTATGCAGTAAAAACTTGTAGGTCAATTCACCGTTGTTGTTTATCAAATAGTTGCTTACGTACTCCCAACCGTTTTGGTCCATGAAGTTCAAGGCATCAATCATGCTGTTAAACGCTGCGTTTTTACCTTCCGTATTTTTGATGGTTTGTTGCTTCCAAGAGAAATCTTGTCCATAATCTACGAAAACCTTGATTTTGGTGAGGCTCAACAATTTAGCTTGTCCTACCAACTCAACATACTTAATGTCCAAATCATTAATATTTGTACCATCCACTACTACTTGAGCTCGTGCTCCGAAGGACATCAATCCAAAGGCCAAAACGGCCAACATTTTTTTCATCTTTTTCATTTTTAAGGTTCGAGGCAAAGATAGGCAATATATCCGAGCATTATTTTTTATTGTACCCTTATTCATCCATCTCAAGCCATTAGTGCTCCTGTTACTCCCTTCCTACATATTCCATGTACTCCATTTTAGTGGAATCGAAGGTGAACTTCGCCGCAAGACTCGACGCATTGCCGTAATCCAATAAATGGTCGGAAAGAAACTTCGCTACCTCCAATTGATTCGCATCAAAGGTGAATAAATCCATCACCTTTACGGCATCCGTAGCGTACAAACATTTATTTTTCATGGATATTTTCAGCGCATTCACTCGGTCATTTTCAAATGAATACCCTTTCAATTCCGTTGTTAAGGTTTCAACGCTGGTTAAAGTTGTGGGACACACCATTCGACCGTTCGAAATCCCACCGTTGTTCGTACCCCCTGCATTCGTAGTCGTTGTGACGTTGTTGGTATTCGTTGACCCGTTTACCGTAGTTGTCGTGGTATTCGTAGTGGTCGTGGTCGTAGTGACGCTTGAATTGGTGGAATTTTGCACCGTTCCTCCGTTCACATTAACGTTCGTTGTGGTTCCAGGAACCGTTGAATTCACATTTGTGTTGCCCCCTGGACGCGTTGTACCAGTATTGGTTCCGTTCACATTCATGTTTACGTTCATGTTGGGTGCATTGGGATCTACCCCGTTGATGTCAATGTTCAGGTTCTGCTGTTGATTGGGGTCGTTGAACTGTATATTCACCCCACCGTTGCCATGATTGGTCGGGGTTTCATTGGGAACCGGGGTTGGCGTAACTATTTGTATCCCAACACTACCATTTCCGTTGCCATTGTTTCCATTCGAATTCCCAGTGGAAATGGTCGAAGTCTCGGTGGTTACCGTTTGGGTTGTGGTCGTGGTGGTTACCGCATCCGAAAAAGCCGCACTGTTGTCCGGTCGGTAGGTAACTGACCCTTCCGTAACCGTTCCCGCTGCTGGAACCATGCTGACCAATTGCAATTTACCAACGCCCTTTTTGAAGGCCACTTTTGTCGTCACATCTTTGGGAGAATCTAACAAGAAATTCTTGTCGATGTCCTTGGTTTTTCCGTCATCGAAAATCAATTTAACCGAATACCCCCCGTTTTTAATGCCGCTAACCACCACATTCGTTTGCGCCACCGAATTCTGCTTGATGCCGTTCATGATTAAGTAAAATTTCTGCCCGCCGTTATTAAAGACGGTTAAACTGCTTTGGGAATAACCGACAACTGCTAGCAAAAGACTGAGGCTAAAAAGAACTGTTTTCATTGTTACACATTAATTAAGTTTATTTTTCCAGGTTAAAAGTACGGTTAATTTACTGCTTTTCACATTACTTTTTTACGATACCTGTCAATAATTTACTTCCATGCAAGGGAAGATTTTTAACTTCGTACATGCCATTTGTCATCGTTGATGTTGAAACCACTGGAGGGAGCCCTAAACACTCCAAAATCACAGAGATTGCGATGTATAAATACGACGGCAATTCCCTTGTTGATGAGTTTGTCACCCTCCTCAATCCTGAGCAATCGATCCCCGATTTCATCGTCCGACTCACCGGAATTACCGATGCCATGGTCAAGGATGCACCCAAATTTTATGAAGTGGCCAAGAATATATTGGATTTTTGCGAAGGCTGCGTATTCGTGGCCCATAACGTTGGGTTCGATTATGGCATGCTTCGAAACGAGTTTAGAGCACTAGGGTATGATTTTCGGTTTCCGCATTTATGCACCGTTCGAGCCGCTCGCTATGTCCTACCGGGACACGATTCGTACAGCTTAGGTAAAATCTCAGCTGCCTTAGGGATTACCATAGACGGCCGTCACCGAGCCGGCGGCGATGCCCTTGCTACCGCCAAACTATTCGATCTTATCTACCATAAGGATCCTCAGAACTTGGCGAATTTTATACAGCATGAGGTCAACCCCAAAAAAGTCCATCCCAAACTTGACATCAACAGCGTGGATGATTTGCCCGAGAAAACCGGAATCTACCGTTTCTACGACGAATACAACCGCTTAATCTACATTGGGAAAAGCAAAAACGTCAAAAAACGCGTCGAACAACACCTTCGAAATACGGCAACGGCGAAAGGGGAAATTATGCGCCAAGAAATCGCGCGCATTGAATACGAGTTGACCGGATCGGAACTCATTGCGATGTTGTTGGAAAGCGAAGAAATCAAAGAACATAAACCCGTTTTTAACCGTCAGCTACGCCGTTCAATTTTTACCTACGGCTTGTACGACGAACCGAATGATGAGGGCTACTTGAGCCTCAAAGTGGGATTAGCCTCTAAATCAGAAGCCGTACCCCTTACCTATTTTAATTCCAAAAAAGAAGCGAGCGACTACATCAAAAACCGAGGAGATTATTTTGGACTTTGTCAGAAAATAAACGGGGTTTATCCCAGCCAAGACGCTTGCTTTCAGCACAGTGTTAAGCAATGCGCAGGTGCATGCATCGGAGAAGAAACCCCGGAAAACTACAACGAAAAAGTAGCCCAGTTCATAGCCGCTTTACGGTACGACGAAAGCTCGTTTTACATGGTGGACAAGGGCAGAAACCGAAGCGAAAAAAGCCTAGTATTGATTGAAAACGGTACGTACCGCGGTTACGGTCACGCACCTTACCATTTCAACCAATCAGCGCCATTGCATTGGAAACGTTTCATCGAAATCAAAGACGAAAACCGGGATATTCGGTCCATCATCAACCTGTACCTTCGCAAAGGCATCGGATTTAAACTCATAAAGCTATGAAAGGGCGCTTGACATTTCTCGGAACAGGCACATCGCAAGGCATCCCCATACCAGCATGCAAATGCGAGGTATGCAAATCCTCGGAACCTAAAGACCAACGTCTAAGGAGCAGCGTGTTAATAGAAATTAACAACAAAACCCTTTGCATCGATACGGGACCGGATTTTCGTCAACAAATGCTGCGTGCAGAGGTGGATGCGCTGGATGCCATTCTCTACACCCATGAACATCGGGACCATATTTCCGGACTCGACGATATTCGGGCGTACAACTACCAAATTCAAGGCGCCATACCAATTTACGCTCCTTCCGAAGTGATTCAAGCCTTACATGAAAGCTATTCGTATATTTTTCGAAACGACTACCCAGGAATCCCCAAGGTGAAGGTGCTTGAAATTGATGAACAACCCTTCACGGTAGAAGGAATTCCCATTACACCGATTCCTGTTTTGCATTATAAAATGCGCGTTTTCGGGTACCGCGTCGGTAATATGGCGTATGTCACGGATGCCAAAACCGTTCCAGAGGCTTCTCGAAGCCTGTTGCGTGGAGTGGATACCCTAATCATCAATTGCTTGCACGAATCCCCCCACATTTCGCATTTCAATTTGGAAGAAGCCTTAGCCTTCATCGAGGACATCCAACCTAAAAATGCATATTTGACCCACATTTCCCATCAATTTGGAGTCCATTCGAAAAT
>CANMUN010000090.1 GCA_947500875.1 Flavobacteriales bacterium
GCTCAGCAACGAGGAGCTGATGAAAATTGGGGAGGATTTAGGCCAATTGGTGCAACACTTAGACGATAAGTCGAACCGCTGGCTTATGCTCGCCGAACTGCAATAAAAAAGGGGCCGAAGCCCCTGATTATAAGGAGAGATACAATTACGCTTGCTTTACAAACTGTACTTCCGCTGATAGGGTAATTTCATCCCCAACAACAATGTTCCCAGCTTCCGTTACCGCCGACCAAGTTAAACCGAAGTCGGAACGTTTGATTTTACCACTTACGCTTAAACCGGTTTTGGTTTGTCCATAAGGATCCACGGCTACTCCTGCGAAATCGGCGTTCAAGGTCACGGGATGAGAGGTTCCTTTAATGGTCATTTCTCCGTTGATCACCCAATTGCCATCCTGTTTTTCAACGTTCGTTGACTTAAATTCCAAGGTTGGAAAGTTTTCTGCATCGAAGAACTCAGGTGACTTTAAGTGTCCGTCACGGTCAGCAACACCCGTAGAAATACTATTGATATCGGCGGTGAAATGAAACTCTGGCCGCTCGAAGTCATCATTTTCCGCGTTAAGGGTGGCATCGAAAGAGGTGAAATTCCCCGATACGTTTGAAATCATCATGTGGCGCACTTTGAAGCCTACTTCGCTGTGCATGTTGTCAATTTTCCAAGTACTCATAGTGTTTTATTTTTTGACAAAGGTAGCCCATACAAACGGTTGGGACTCTTGATGTAGGTTAAGGTTTCTTTTGTAATTTTACCCATGCTTCAAAAAGTTCTTGGATTCCTACTGCTATGCCTTTGTACCGATGTTTGCTTTGCACAATTGGAAATGAACGGTAAGCCAAGCCCTAAAAAACGAGAACAGCTTAAGGCGCCAACGCAAGTATGCTTCGAAGCTTTATCGTTTAACAGCCAACGCATTCTTACACCCAACCCTGATTTTCTCAACACACCCCTCGGTGAAAGGGTCCACGAAATGCCTTTGCGTCTTTGGTCGTATGGTTTCGGCTTGCAGACGGGACTTGGGAAATGGTTGCGCTTTGATGGAGGACTGCAGTTCGTACAAAACGGAGAGCAATACGACTACTCGGATGCCCAAAGCGATAGTACCTTTCACTATGAACACCGATACCGCTACATCGGCATGCCCCTGTCCTTGAATGTTCATTGGGGCAACGCCTTTAAAATTTTCGCAGGACCCGGAATTACCCCATTAATATTCACTCAATACGTTCAAAATACGCGGTGGACCAATGCGCTCGGGGCAAAAGACGATAACAAAATCAAGGTAAAAAATAATGAGTATGCTTCGTCTGCTTTGGAAGTCTTTGGGCAAATTGGTGCACAATGGACCGGCAAATCAGGATGGGGAGGCATGGTAAAAGCCGTGTATCGCAAACAAGTAACGAATACCTATTCCAAATACAATGAAGCGATGCATTCCGCATATGGATGGGGTATTGGAATCGGAATTACCAAGAAACTATGATCAAAACCGAGGAACTTATTCAGTATTTGGAGGGTCGTTTCCCTCTGTGCTTACAGGAAAGCTACGACAACAGCGGTTTACAAATCGGCGACCTAGAACAAGAAGTGAAAGGGGTGCTTGTAGCGCTCGACTGCACCGAAGCAGTGGTTCAAGAGGCGATTAATACAGGTTGCAATACCATCATTACGCATCACCCCTTGCTCTTTAAGGGGATCAAGCGCATTGGTAATAAAAGCGCCATCGAACGCATCATCACCGCGTGCATCAAGAACGATATAACGCTGTACGCCATCCATACGAATTTAGACAACCACGGAGAAGGCGTCAATAAAAAGATCTGCGACCGATTGGGATTGATGAACACGCGGGCCTTGGTCCCCTTGAAAGGCAGCCTTTACAAACTATCGGTTTTCACCCCTTTGGATGCTGTCGAAGTGGTTCATCGAGATCTTTGTGCTTCAGGCATAGGGGCCATCGGAAATTACTACGACTGCAGTTTTCAAAGCCGCGGAACCGGCATGTTTACGGCCAACGAAAAAGCAAACCCCACGCTGGGTAAGGCCCACATACCAGAACGAGCGGAAGAAATGAAAATGGAGTACCTGTTGCCAAAACACCTTCTTGGAGCGGCCTTAGGTGCGATGCGGAAATCCCATCCGTACGAAGAAGTAGCCCACGACCTCGTATTGCTCGAAAACACCGATCCTAGCCTTGGCAGCGGGATGATTGGAGAATTAGCGGAAGCCATGAGCGAACAAAGTTTCTTGAATCGCTTAAAAACCACCTTCCATGCCGGAGTTGTGCGCAGCACGGCGCCCTTGGGCAAACCGGTTAAACGCGTAGCCGTTTGCGGGGGCAGCGGGAGCTTTCTTCTCAAAGAAGCTATCCGACAAGGAGCCGATGTATTTGTATCGTCCGACTTCAAATACCACGAGTTTTTCGAAGCCGAAGGCCGTACGATGATAGCCGATATAGGACACTACGAAAGCGAGCAATTTACCCAAGAATTATTGCTTGAAATTATTAAGGAAAAATTTCCTACCTTTGCGGTCCGAATAACTGAACATAATACAAATCCGATAAATTTCCTGTAACTATGGCCACTGCAAGTAAGAAAGAAATCACGATTGCCGACAAGTTGGATGCATTATTTGCGCTTCAACAAATAGACTCTGAAATCGATCGAATTCGAACGATTCGCGGAGAATTACCATTGGAGGTTCGAGATTTAGAAGATGAAATCGGTGGTTTGGAAACGCGTTTGAATAAAATCAACGAGGAGTTGAAAGAGTTTCAAACCGAAATAGCGGATCGAAAAATAGCATCAAAAGACGCAGAAACAGCCATTGCCAAATACAAGGAGCGTCAAAACAACGTACGCAACAACCGCGAATACGAATCCATTAGCAAGGAAATTGAATTCCAGGAATTGGAAATTAAACTTCACGATAAACGCACCAAAGAGGCCAAAGCCAACATTGAGTTTAAAACCGAATTGTTGAACGAGGTGAGCGAGAAATTAAATTCCAAAAAAGAAGACCTAGCGAACAAACAAGCTCAGTTAGACGCCATAATCAGCGAAACACAAATCGAAGAGGACAAATTGTTAGCGGACTCTGACAAAGCAAAAGCGAAAATAGAGGAGCGATTGGTAAGTGCCTACTTACGACTGCGCAACAATTCAAAAAACGGTTTAGCGGTAGTGCAAGTATTGCGTGACGCATGCGGAGGTTGTTTCAATAAAATCCCACCTCAACGGGTATTGGACATCCTGACGAAAAAGAAGATTTTAGTGTGCGAGCACTGCGGACGTATTCTCGTTCCTGAAGTCGCTACCGAGAACGCTTAAAAATCGGAACGGTAGAGCACGGCTCTCCGAACATCAAGCTTTTTACATAGGGTTTTAGCTCCATGACGAGGCGCGTTAGGGCGTATTCTTGGTCCAGGAGTTTGGCGCAGCCTTTTACAATAACGCGTTGGTCTTGAAACGCGGATTTATCCAAAGCGGCGAGTGCGAGGTTGATCCGGTAATGTTCCACTTCTTTGGCGGAACCTGCCACAACGTGTGAGGTAAAGGGTTCTAAGGCGGAAGCCACCAACATATAGGCCCAAGTAGGAATGATGGCATCGGTAGCGCAATGAATACGCACCAAGGCATCTTGATACGTACTCCAATCTTCGGTCGAAACCCAAGACCTGAAATCTTTTTCTTTTAAGACCAAGCCCTGCCAAAGTTGGGTGCTCAAATCGATCTCACGAAGTTGAACCTCGGGCAACAACTCGCCTAAATCCATTGGCAGCAATCCGCTTTCTTTCACTTTATTTCGAATGGGTTCCATTGGGGCAAAAATACGCAATGTTGGGCGAAAATGCGTCCTTACCGGTACTCATGAAAAGGGAATAACCGTATATTCGTACATACGCAACAAACCTGCGCTTATACAACCGATTAGGGGTGCTTGAGGAAGGTTTATAGCGGGTATAAGCTAGTTACAGGCAAGTTTAGTAGACAATACAACGACAATCAAATAAATAATAATTTACAAAAAAAGACAGAAAAATGAAAAAAGCAATTGCAATTTTCACAACGACACTAACAATAAATAAATCATAATCAAATGAAAAAAGCAATAGCAATTATTTTCACAGTCTTAACGACAATGACTGTATTCGGACAATCTTTTGAAGGCAAAATGTTTTATGCCAATACCTACAAAAGTAAAAATCCAAAAATGACAGACCAACAATGGACTTCAATGATGGGTTCGACACAGGAGTATTTAATAAAAGGTGGCGACTATAAATCAATAGCCAATGGAACTTTAGTTCAATGGCAACTCTACATAAATAAAGACAATAAACTTTATAACAAAATGTCAAACTCTGAAACAGCTTTTTGGAATGACGCAAGCGTTCAAGGAGACGAAGTTCTAAAAGTTGAAGTAAATAAAGGTGTGACAGAAATTTTAGGCTATAAATGTGACGAAGTAATCTTGACTTGCAAAAGTGGAGTTCAGAAATATTATTTCAATTCCAAATTATCCGTTGACACAAAATTATTTACAAATCATAAATTTGGTAACTGGTTTGACTATCTTTCAAAAGCTAATTCTTTGCCTTTAAAATCAGTTATTGAGACAGCTCAGTTTACAATGGAAAGTGTTGCGACAGAAGTAAAAGCAATGAAGCTTGACGCAAAGACTTTTGAACTTCCAGTAGGTATCAAGACAGAAAAAAGTCCTTACTAATGACAAGAAAACCAGCCTGTAACAGCACCTACAAGAAATTGGCGGCTCAGTTCTCCGCAGACACATTTGTGGTTAATCAAACTTGGTTCTCCGCATCAACATTTGTGGTAAAAATCGCCAACTTCTTGTAGCCGCCAAACGTCAAACCGTCTAAAAACCTTGATAACTTTGTTGATATCCTAACCATCTCCATTTCGATTTGAGGAGTTGTTTTTCCTATCTTCAATTATGAAATTTATTCAAGGGAAAGACAGAGATCAGATTGAGTTTTTCAGTTTGAGTCAA
>CANMUN010000091.1 GCA_947500875.1 Flavobacteriales bacterium
ATGAAGGCTAAATTTGAGGAGGAAAGAAATAGAGACAATACTGAAAATGACTAAGCGTTGAAATCGACCCTGGTATATTTTTTCACCTTTTGGCTATCCCTTGCCTTAAGCCAAAGTACTTGGAAGAATAATTCCTACCTCATGGTCAAATGGAACCAAGGATGGCTCATACCAGAATACAGCAACATCGCGTATTTATCGCAATCGACCTTAAAATCGGCAGAAGTAACTTGGTTGAAACGTACCATTGGAAGTAACCAAACGGAACAACAATACCGTTATCCCGAATACGGTTTTACGCTTTTTTATAGTTCGCTCGGCAACCGTAAAGTATTCGGACATGAACTCGCCTTAAATCCTTTCTTTCGCACCTATTTCTACCGAGGAAAAAACGGATCATTTTTCCATCAATTTGGCTTCGGCTTAGGGTATACCAACCGACGTTTTGATATCGAATCCAACCCGTCTAACATTTCCGTAGGTTCTCATCTCAATATGCATTTCGATTACCAGCTAGGATATAAAATCCCCTTGAGTCCCAACCTTCAGGCTGAAACAGGTTTGCGGTTTAGCCATTTTTCCAATGCCAACATGGCTGAACCTAATTTAGGATTGAACATGCTCTATGTTCACGCCGGTATTGCAAAAAGCATTGGGAAACAAGCACCTTTTATCCATTCAGAAATACCCAAATTTCGCCCCGCCCATGAATTTGCGTTCATCTATGCGGCTGGTGGCAAGCATACTCGTGCACTGCAAAGCACCTTATACTTTACCTCATCCTTGAGCGCAGAGTATACATACCGTGCGTTTTCAAAGTTCTTTTTCGGAGGAGGACTTGATGTATTTTACGATGCCTCGACGAAAACGGAGCTCAGTATTAAACCCAATACTACCTTTCAAGCCAAAGACAACTTTAGTAGCGGTGTTCACCTTTCTCAAGAAATCGCCTATGGAAATTTCAGTTTCATTTTACAGGAAGGATGGTACCTAGGGCTACCTAACCGTTTACATCCATCGAAAATGTACAACCGAGGAATCATCCGCTGGCGTTGTACCCCAAACTTTCTAATTCATATTACCATGAAATCCCATTTGCATATCTTGGATTATCCTGAACTCGGTTTCGGTTATTACTTTAAACGATGAAAAGACTTATTAAGGCAATTGTTCTTCTTACCATGTGCTTATTGGTTGCTTGTAAAAAAAACAACACGTCAACGAAAGAATACTTCATTTCTTCGGATTTTGACACCCTAGTTCTCGCGGACGTTTTCAACGTTGAGCTCCTGCAAGATTCATTGAATAAAATCGAAATCATTGGCAAACCTAACTACGTAAACAACATCCGCGCAACCGTTGACCAACATACCCTCACCTTATCCAATGAGAATCGCATGCGCTGGTTGTATCCCCAAACCAACAAAATTCTCGTAAAAGTACATTTCAGCCATATTTCACGCATCGTTGCTAATGAAACGTGTTATATCGAAAGTAAATCCCCCATTGTCAGCAATGAATTAGGTTTAATACTGAAAAGTAAGTTGAACCATGCCGACCTCAATATTCAATGCAGTACTTTTTATTTCTGGAATAACTTTCCCTGCGGTGGTACGCTTAACCTTAAAGGTTCATGTCAAGAATTAAAGCTTTGGAATTATGCGCTCATGCAAGTTGATGCGAGGGCGCTTTTGGCGAACATTGGGCGAATTGAGAACGACTCCAAGGGCGATATTCAACTGCGTTGCCTCGACAGCCTGTTTTACAAGATTTCAGGAGAAGGCAACATTGAACTATACGGAAACCCCGCCAACATTTACGATTTAGGCTCTGCGGGAACCGGAAAATTATCACTTCATTGAAAGGATGTAACCGTTTAATTACCCCTCGTTTAAAACCGTATGAAACACCTCTTTTTTTTCCTAATCATGCCTTGGTGCCTCGCAGCTCAGGACTCGATAGTTGTTCACTTCGGCTTCAATGCTGATCAATTGAATGTACGTGAAGCCAACAAACTGAAAAAATCATTAAAATCCGGTATAGTTTCCATCGATCGAATTGTTGGAACGACTGATTCTTTAGGGGTGGATATTTATAACCTTGACCTTTCCCAACGAAGGGCTCAACATGTGAAAAAACTTCTGGATTCCTTGAATCCCTTAGTGTCGAATCGAGCCACAGTCCTTGGCAAAGGAGAGGTCCTTAGCTCAAATCCACTGGACCGAAAAGTGGTCATTTATTTTCAACAAAGGCTTTCCGATAAACTTAAATCGGCCAAAGTTGGCGACAACATAAAAATGAACCAGTTGAATTTTCAACCAGGACTGGACCTGCTGCTGCCTGAATCTATTCCAACGCTGTCAGAGTTGCTGACAACCATGGTGGAAAATCCCAAATTACAAGTAGCCGTTGAAGGTCATATTTGCTGTGCCACGTCCGACGATCTTAATTTATCGGGAATGCGCGCTAAGGTAGTATACGATTACCTAGTAAATAATGGTATATCGGCCAATCGATTAAGCCACCAAGGTTTTGGTTCCTCTCGCCCAATAATACCCTTACCTGAAACAACCGAGGAAGAACGAATTCAAAACCGTCGTGTCGAACTTCGGATTGTAGCCCATTAGTGCGCTTAACCAATCATAATAACCCTTAACTTCGTGGCAAATTCCCAACATTATGGCCACAACCCTTATCAAAAACGTTCGAATCATCAACGAAGGAATCGATAGAATTGGAGATGTTTTCCTTCGCAACGAACGCATTGAACGGATTGATAGCAGCATCGACCTTGCAACCGACTGCGTCATTGAGGGAAAGGGTCGCCTGTTAATTCCGGGAATGATCGATGACCAAGTGCATTTCCGGGAACCAGGACTCACGCACAAAGCCAGCATTGCCTCAGAATCCAAAGCGGCGGTTGCCGGAGGAATCACCGGATTCATGGATATGCCCAATACCCTTCCAAATACCTTAAGTTTGGATTTGTTGGAAGATAAATACCGGCTTGCTCAGCAATCCTCTCTCGCAAATTATTCGTTTTTTATGGGCATCAGCCGTTCCAACATGGAAGAAGCCCTGAAAGTTGACAACGAGTGGGTTTGTGGTATCACCGACGATGGACTTTATTTTAACCAGGAAGGGAGCATTTTATGCAACCACCCCGATTTTCTCGACCAATTATTCCAACGTTGTTCGACACTGGTAGCACTTCATTGCGAAAATGAGCCGGAAATCCATCGCCAATTGGCGCATTATGCCTCGATTTATGGAGAAAACATCCCCTTCGAATTGCACCCTGTTATTCGCTCTGAACAAGCATGTTACGACGCCACCAAAACGGTCGTTGAAATCGCAAAACGCCACGGAAACCGTTTGCACGTTTACCATGTATCCACCGAAAAAGAAACGCACCTGTTTGAAGCTTCCTTACCCCTTCGTAACAAACGCATCACGGCGGAGGCTTGCGTTCACCACCTGACTTTTTCGGATGAAGAATACGCAACGAAAGGAGCTTTAATCAAATGGAATCCTGCGGTCAAAACGGCCCAAGATCGTATTGGACTCGTAAAAGCGCTGAAAGAAAATCGCTTAGATATTGTAGCCACGGACCACGCGCCACATACCTTGGAAGAAAAGCTCAAACCCTATCAAAAATCTATGTCCGGTGGTCCGTTGGTGCAGCATGCCCTTCCCGCTTTGCTGGAGTGGTACCATCGTGGGGAATTAAGCCTTACGGAAATTGTAGCTAAAACCAGCCACAACGTGGCAGAATTGTACCGAATGGTCGATAGAGGCTACCTGCGCGAAGGGTATTTCGCGGACTTAGTGCTCATTGACTTAAACAACCCTTGGTCGGATAACGATACCGACATCTTGTATAAATGCGGTTGGTCGCCCTTCGAAGGAAGGAGCTTTAAGAGTAGAATTTGCAAAACATGGGTGAACGGTAACTTGGTTTATGACGAAGGGCGTTTCAATGACTCAATCAAAGGAAAACGATTACAGTTCGAAAAAGACCGGATCTAAGTGGTTTTAAATAGGAAACTTTACGAAGGAAAACGCTTGTGCATCGCCACGAAACATGCCAAGGAACGGGTTATTGCGCCTATCCTAGAAACCGCTTTGGGGGTAAAATGCGAAGTGGCTGAGGGATTGGATACGGATTTACTTGGAACGTTTTCGGGAGAAATTGAAAGGACCTTATCCCCCGTAGAAGCAGCAAAAGAAAAGTGCCGAAGAGCAGGTGAACTTTCTTCGTGCGATTTATTCGTAGCCAACGAAGGATCGTTTGGACCCCATCCCTCCTTCTTTTTTGCCCCAGCAGGCGATGAAATTATGGTCTTATGGGACCGCTCCTTGGACCATTTTGTGTTGGTTCGCCACCTCACAACGGAAACGAATTTTGGAGGTATTGACTGCACGAATTTTCGACAGCTTAAGGACTTTGCCCTTAGTATTGGGTTTCCAGAACACGGTTTAATGCTTAAATCCACAAGCAATGACGGCTTGAAACTTACCAAGGATCTGAACCATCTTGCAAACCTAGAAACCGCCTTTGAGGAACACCTCAAACGCTATGGAAATTGCTCCGTTGAAACAGATATGCGTGCCATGCGCAATCCAACTCGCATGAAAGCTCTGGAAATACTAACCCAAAAACTGGCGATTACGGTTCATTCCTTGTGCCCAAAATGCCAAACTCCAGGCTTTTCGGTTACGGGTTCAAAACCAGGACTTCCCTGCTCTTTATGCTCACAACCGACCGAAAATGTCCTCATTCACCTCGTTTCCTGCACCAAGTGCCATTTCACCGAAGAACTATGGTATCCTAACGAAGTAAAAACCGCGGATCCTATGCACTGTAATTATTGCAATCCGTGAACGCTTGTAATGACCCTAACTACGGGGAAATTACTGCTTAACTACCGACCACTGTGCAGTTCCCATGTTGCTTTTCAACGACACGCGATACATTCCAG
>CANMUN010000092.1 GCA_947500875.1 Flavobacteriales bacterium
AATATGGAATTAACCCTTACCGATATTCAAGGTAAAGTAATCGATAAGCAGGTGATTTTACCCGGTTCTACTATGGCCTTTTTCGATGTGAGTACCCTATATGCAGGGACCTATGTGATTTCTTACACCGATGCCAAAGGAATTCAACGTAAAAAGATTATCGTTCACTAATCGTTTCCGTTTACTCCTTGCTTTTCGTAATTTTACGGCATGCAAGAACGCCCCCTTTCCGATTGGTTGCCCTTATCACTCAAAGAAGCTGAAAAGCGTGGGTGGGATGCCTTTGATGTAATTTTAGTTTCTGGTGATGCCTATGTGGATCATCCGTCCTTTGGGACCGCGGTGATTGGACGCATCATTGAAGACGAAGGGTTCCGCATTGGAATTATTGCCCAACCCAATTGGCGAGATGATTTAAGAGATTTTAAAAAACTAGGTACCCCAAAGTACTTTTTTGGAGTGACAGCCGGATGCATGGATTCCATGGTAAATCATTATACCGCTGGAAAACGCTTGCGTTCTACGGATGCTTATACCCCGGGCGGCGTAGCCGGATTTCGTCCCGATTATTCCAGTACCGTATATTCGAACATCTTAAAAGAACTTTTTCCAGATGTTCCGGTGTTGTTGGGCGGCATCGAAGCGTCTTTACGTCGGGTAACACATTACGACTATTGGGCAGACAAGCTATTTCCATCCATTCTAGTAGACAGTAAGGCGGATGCCTTGGTATATGGCATGGGGGAACAAGCGTTACGAACCTTCCTTAAGCTCTTGAAAAAAGGCGTCCCCTTTGAGCAAATTCGCACCTTGCCACAAATTGCGTATGTGCATTCAAAGCAAGAGGATGTGCTAAAAAATAAAAACTGGGAAACGGTTTCCTTGGCGAGCCATGAGGAATGTTTGAAGGATAAAGTGGCCTATGCCGCTAATTTTAAAATCGTCGAAGTTGAATCCAATAAACTGAGTGCCAATCGAATTCTTCAAGAGGTCGGTGAACAACGCTTAGTGGTTAACCCGCCGTATCCCACCATGACAGAAAACGAGATTGATGCGTCGTTCGAGTTGCCATATACGCGGTTACCCCATCCAAAATATAAGAAGCGTGGCACAATCCCGGCCTATGAAATGATCAAGTTTTCCTTGAACATTCACCGCGGATGTTTTGGGGGGTGCAGTTTTTGTACGATTTCTGCGCATCAAGGGAAATTCATTGCCTCGCGCAGTGAGGGGTCCATTATGAGGGAACTTGAAGAGATTGCGGCACACCCAGATTTTAAAGGGTACTTGTCTGACGTGGGCGGACCATCCGCCAATATGTATAAGATGAAAGGCAAGGACGAAAGCATTTGTGCCCGCTGTGTAGCCCCGAGTTGCATACATCCCGTGATTTGCAATAACCTAGACACTTCGCATAAACCCATGACGGAACTCTATCGAAAAATCGATGCCCATCCGAAAATCAAAAAGGCCTTTGTGGGTTCCGGAATTCGTTACGATTTATTGGTGGATGATTTTAACAAGAACAACGAAGACGGAAACCACGATGAATATTTGGAGCAAGTCGTCACACGTCACGTGAGCGGTCGATTGAAAGTAGCGCCGGAACATACCGCCGACAATACCTTGCGCATGATGCGAAAGCCATCGTTCAAGTATTTTCACAAATTCAAGGAAAAGTACGAGGCGATCTCCGCCAAACATCAGTTGAATCAACCTTTAATCCCGTATTTTATTTCCTCGCACCCTGGCTGCGAAGAAACGGATATGGCGGAATTAGCTGCGGAAACCAAGGATATGGGCTTTAAATTGGAGCAAGTACAAGATTTTACCCCAACTCCCATGACCGTAGCTGAAGTGATTTATTATACCGGCTTGCATCCCTATACCTTAAAACCGGTCTTCACAGCAAAATCACCGGAAGAGAAAAAGAACCAGAATCGTTATTTCTTCTGGTACAAGCGCGAAAACCAAGAATGGATTTCAAGCCGTTTAAAGCGCGCTGGTCGCGCCGATCTCAGCGACAAACTCGTAGAAAACACCTCCTCAAAAGCGCTTCCGCCTTGGTTGGCTAAGCGGAGAGGGAAGTAAGTTCATTTGTTTCCCTCCTTGAGGAGGGATTAAGGGAGGTGACAATACGATTATGTAATTACTTTTGATGAAGTCTGAGGTTAGTTAGAGTCATCCCCCTTAGTCCCCCTTCGAAAGGGCGAGTTCCTACAAAATGGCACAACATAAATTGCTTACGGTCATGGATATGATATTTGTCTAAAAATGATCTAATATGAATATTTATGAAATCCACACAAAATTTAAGTCAGAGAGAGAATGCCATGACTATTTGATTCAAATTCGTTGGCCTGACGGTGTTTCTTGCCCTCATTGTAAGGATAAAGAAGTATATCGTAGAACCAGGGAGGTTGGTTTTAAATGTAGGGGCTGTAATCGTTCATTTACTGTTACAGCTGGGACAATGTTTCACTCTACAAAACTTCCCTTATCAAAGTGGTACATGGCCATTTCTGTTATTCTGTCGGCTAAAAAAGGCATCTCTAGTTTACAATTGTCTCGAACAATCAATGTCAATAAAAATACAGTATGGTATATGCAAAAACGCATTCGTGATTCTATGAAATCGGATATTTTACTTGAGGGAATTATAGAAGCAGACGAAACCTATATTGGAGGGGCACTAAGAAATATGAAGCCAGCCGATGTAAATAGACGAAATCCATCCAAATCTGGAATGGTTCACAAAATACCGATTCTTGGTATGTATGAACGAAATAGCGGTAAAGTGCGATTAGATACAATTGAACATGCTTGCGGAGAGATAATAAAACCAATAATGAAAGCCAAGATTACAAAGGAAAGTGAAATTGTAACAGATGGTTTTGGTGGGTATTTCGGATTGGATAAACACTTTATGAAACAAACTAAAATGAATCACGAAAAGAAGATCCGGAAAGTCGAGGGCTACACGTTAAGCCATATTGAAGGATTTTTCTCAACGATAAAAAGAGCAATAATCGGTCAATATCACTCTTTGAGCCAGACACACCTCCAAAGTTATCTTGATGAAATTGCATTCAAAAAAAATATACCCTTTAATGACTCCTTTGAACTAACGCTAATAAAGGCTTGTGCTAGAATCTAGGAACTCGCCTTCGAAAGGGGGATGGGTAGATTGTTAGTTTCCCTCCTTGAGGAGGGATTAAGGGAGGTGACAATGTGGGTTTTATACTCCTTCAATGATGGGAACACGAAGAACTTTGTTAGTTTAAATACAGGTATTTTAAGACTTTTTCGACTTATTATTGTAGAATAATTTTTCGAATATCTATGGTATTTCCTTGTGGGTCAATAATGTGTACGAAATACAAGCCATTTCCAGTCCAAGTTGATAAACTGATGTATGAACTTTGTTGATTAATTGTAGTTTGAAACATAGTTTGTCCAATTGAATTTTCAATTAATAGTTGATAACCACTTAGGGAACTATAGTTGCCAAAATCAATGGTTATGTGGTCATGGGTTGGATTAGGGAATATTTTAATCGTATTGTTATATGTTACAGGATTGAATCCATTAATTCCCATATTTATAAGTAAAGTATCCGTAACAGTGATGGTTTGAAAACATAAATTGCCGTTATAAACTGAGTTTACTTCTTGAGGTGTAAGTGCTCTATCCCAAATTCCAATGTCGTCAAGTTTTCCATGGAAATTATAACCACTACTATTATTCACTAACCCAAAAAGAATTGAGCTTGTATTAACTATATTTAAGTTATTATTTATCAAAGAAGCTTTTAATTGGTTGTTCAGATATAGTTTTCTTTCATTTCCATCATAAGAAATCAAGACATGGTTCCAAAAATTTCTTTTTATATCCATAGAATCGTTTGTACAATATCCACAATCATTAAAAAACCAATTGTTAACAATGCCATATGGCATGCCAACAGAGTTATTACAATAGTTTTCTGCGAGACGAAGACCATTCGCTTGGTTTTGTTGGTAATCGCCATAAAAAATCATGCTACCGTTATCGTTATTAAAGTTATTGAACCAACAAGAAAGGGTATATGGAGCATTACCGGTAGGTAATCCAGTAGGATTATTTACTACAATTGAACTATTTACGAAGTTGTATGCCTGATTGATACTCCCAAATCTATCCGTCGTCAAAGTCGCATTATTCACCGTTCCGTTATTCCCATTCCCACTTTCGTCGTTGGCATTGCCGTTAAAGGGCCACCAGCCGACTAGGCCGTTGCTTGGAACATAAGAAGGAACATTTTGTGCAAAGGCAGTAATACTGCCTAATGTAATAAAACTTAAAAGTAAAATTCTTTTTTTCATAAGGTTAACGTTAAATTTTGTGTAAAGATACACTATAAATAGTACACTTCAAATAAGAGTACTAAAAAAAAGAAAACTTGTGGACTTTTGTAGCATGAGTCAAGATGCGTTCGAAGAAGATTATCGTTGGATTGCCAATCGGCTCAAACAGTTGAGGAAAGAGAAAGGGTTTAATAATTATGAGCACTTTGCTTATGAACTCGGGATGAGTCGCTCGGCTTATTGGCGCCTAGAAAAAGGGGCAAATTTCGAAATCCGAACACTACTTAGAATCTGCAAATTGTTGGGAATTACGTTACAAGAGTTTTTCACAATTCCTTCGGATCAGGTGTTAGATGTTTAGTGTATTTCCCCGGGTGCGGGTTTACCCGCACCCAGGAAGTTTAAACCAGCGCGCCGCTAAGCGCATTGTTTTTTCTTACCACACCATCCCATAAGCGAATGCGCATGGATAAAGCTTCTTCGGCCACACGGGTTGCTTCTTCCCATTTAATTGGGTCGTTCTCACAAACTTCGTCCATTAATTTTAAGGAGAGTGGCCCATGATCTTCTCCATC
>CANMUN010000093.1 GCA_947500875.1 Flavobacteriales bacterium
GTTTTACCGTTACTGCCCGTAATTCCGAGGATAGGTATATTGAATTTTTTTCGGTGATGGTGGGCAAGTTGCTGCAGATAAATTAACGTATTCTCAACATAATGGATGTTGATTCCGTTGCATTTCGTATACTCTGAAGAAATAACATGTTTTGCACCTGAATCTATTGCTTTTTCAGCAAATTCATTAGCATCATAACGCTCACCTTTAAGGCACACGAACAGGCAATCTTTTTCAAGGGATCGAGTATCGGTACAAACGCCTGTGGTTTGGTAAAAAAGTTCAAATAATGCTTGCATAAAAAAAAAGTCCCGCCGAAGCGGGACTAAAGTTACTTAAAGTTATTGAATCTTACCGACGTCTCCTTTTTTTGTAGTTCATATTACGCTGGTCACCCAAGCGATCCATGGCGCAACGGAAACCAATGGTGGCGCTGGTCTTGTCTTGATCTAAGAACCTGCGGTTACCTGCGGAAAGCCAGTAAGCGCGGTCTGCCCATGAACCTCCCTTGTACACTTTTGACTTATCAGAGATCAAGGTAGTCGGCCAACCGGAAGAGGAAGGAGAGAGCATGTTGCCTTCTAGGTCACGGTTTTCATGTTCACTTTGGTAGACGGTATTCTTAGCACTCAATCTACCTGCATTAATGTCATTAATACGCTTTTGATTGTTGTAGAAAATGGACGATTCTAAATCCCCGTCTAAATAGTCTATGTAATCGTCTTTACGATAGTTCAAGCGACCAATGTTCTCTTCTTCCGTTACATTTCTCCATCGTTGTTTACCTCGGGATTCTAAGGTATATTCCGTTAAACCATTTCTTAAGGTAATTAACCAAGTGGTTATCGTTTGATCCACCGTATAATTTGGAAATCTAGTTGCTAAGTAGGATTTATCGTCATTCCCTGAAGGTTTTTCTTGATCAAAAACGGGTTTAAATTCACCGTCTTCCGGCGTTCCGTCGTCAGCAAATCTTTTTAAAAATACTCCTGCTTTTTCAATTTTACCTTTCGGGTCATTTCCAAAAAGAGGGTCGTTTTGAATTACTTCCTTACTTCGAATATCAGAATTTATTAATTCAGTCATCGTTTTGGCTCCAAACAAAGCTGCTTCTACATAGGCAGATGATTTAACCGTATTTCCTTTATTGTAAAGGTAAATTGCGGTATCTAGGATTGCATTAATATCATCGAGCACCTGAAATTTTGCTTTGTCGGCTTCCGTATACATTTTGTTATTTGCTGTATAGTACTTGCTTAGGCTGTTAAATTTGTATTTACGTGGATCTTGATTCGAGTTGATTTTCACGCCAGTCGAAATGCTGTTAACGTAAGGATTGAAATCAGATTTACTTGAAACCACTTTAAAAGGCATTCTAAAATATTCCGAGCCGATAGTAAAAATTAAACTTCCAGTATCACCAGGGGCAGGTGAATATTTTGTAAATTCAATGGTGTAAATAGAATCTCCGTTGTTTCTTAACGTAGTAGCTCCAGGAACAGAACTAGTCCATGCACCCTTAGCACCCTTGTTTGCATTAAGCAACGTTTGATATTGAGCAGCCCCTTTGAGGGATTTAACTTCAAATCGCATCGTATCTCCAACTGCTACATAATTATATCCGTTGGTAAGCTGATATTTTCCAAATGGTCCACCCGGGGTGGCATTCACGCTTAATCCCGATAGAAGGAGTGAATTTTGATTCATTTGCTTCTGAAGATTCGCAGAATAACTTGAAGTAGGATCAAGTGAATTTTGAGTATTCGCAAGATACAGAACTCTAGCGTACTCATTCACGAATTCTTTCATTCCATATACGTCGTAAATATTATCTTTTGTTTTGACATATTTTTCATGTAAACCATCAGGTACCATCAATTTCGCTTGATACATGTTGCCGCGAAATGGCATAAAACCATCGGCTAAGTCGCTTGTGCTTGGACGGTACGTATCCAAAACCCATTCGGAGACGTTGCCCGCCATGTTATACAAACCAAAGTCGTTGGGCCAGTAGGCATCAACATGTGTTGTTGCGTCTGCTCCGTCGTTCAATGCACCTGCAACGCCCATGTGGTCTCCCGTTCCACGGACGAAATTCGCTTGTATGGTCCCTTGGAATTGTTCTTCGTCATAACGCACGTAATGTCCGTCCCAAGGATAAATCCTGCGCTCATCCACGTTTTCAGAATTCGCATCCAAATTCCCTAATAGTCCAGTCGCTGCATATTCCCATTCCGCTTCGGTGGGTAAACGATAATTCGGAAGAAGAATCCCATCTTCCATGCGAACGTTTCGTTTACCTTGATAAAAATTACCATCATCGTTTACAGCGTAAACTGGATCGAAGTCATTCAGTTGATATGGGTCTCTTGGATAAGTCTCTCCAGGCTTGGTTTTTGTTGCATTTCCATCGGTAAGCGTATATCCCGTACCTTTATACTTGTAATTGAGTTCGTCTTTTTCCGAGTTTAATTTACCTGACTCAATATTATATTGACCTGCTAAATAACTTTCAGTGTTGAACATGTTTTCGGGGGCACTAAATGTTTTTTTTGCTTTTTTAGCTTGATCTGGTGGCCCCATAGCTCCTAGATCTCCCCCATCTTCGATTTTATCCGCAAAATGCCATTTGATAATACCTTGCTCAACAAGAATGTATTCGTTCACCCTGTCCGTTCTCCATTTGCAGAAGTCGTTGGCTTGTACCCAAGACACTCCCACCACTGGATAGTCGCGGTATGCGGGATATCGAAAGTAATACTCCACAAATTTTTCACGGTAGGAAAGAGGGTCTCTCCAACAGTTCGTATCCGGCAACGATTTTTTGTAAATGTGCGGGTAGGTCTTGTTATAAACCCTTTTCATCCAATATACGTATTCCAACCAATGGAAATTGGTAACTTCGGTTCGGTCCATGTAAAACGAAGATACCGTAAAGCGGTTAGGACGGTTATCGTTGTCTTCAAAGACGTCCTCCTCCGTTCTTCCCATGGTAAAAGTACCTCCTTCAATCATAACAAGCCCTGGGCCGGTTCTTTGTTCTTCGAAATTCGCTTTTTCAAAACCACCGTTTTGTACGTTGTTGTAATCCCATCCGGTAGAGGTGGAAGTTTCTTTCTGACATCCAGTTGCTACGCCCAAGGCGAGGGTCAAAAAGGCAAACTTTGCAATCATTGAACGTTTCATACTTTTTTTATTTAGGCTCAATTTAAATACCGTTTTATTCATTCGTTACACTTAAAAGGAAGGACATGAAATTTTTCTAAAATTCTTGGGCTTTCTTCGGCACTTTATATCCGTTTGAAAAGAAACTTCGTGCGAACCACCTGTTAGACCATTTCCTAATTTTGAAACGGTAAGGTCGTAACTGTAGCCAATTCTGAATTTGTCCGCCTTCAAGCCAATAATAAAGACCATGGCATCTTTATTTCGATACCATACTCCAATGTTTAAGCGTTCGTAATTTAAATAACCACCGATGTTTAATTCCTGAAAACCATTTTGATATTGGTAGATGATGGCGGGTTTAATGGTTGTGCCATCGGTGTACCTTCCCCTTCTTCCAATAGGAACAGTACCTCCAGCATGAATGGTAATTCGCACTGGAAGTTTACTTGTCCCAAGAATCATCGATTCGTCGGGTTGGTTGAGGTGATGCGCTGCAACCCCTCCGTAGAAGTACTTGCCAAATATAACTGCTCCTGCACTTGCGTCAAATAATCCACGCTTGCCTCCTCGCGGAACATCACCAGTTTGATAAATAAATCCTCTTCTCGGATCGATCATATCTCCAAAGGTTAGTTTATCCCAATCCAAATATTTCTGAATGTAGGCCGCTCTTACCCCAAAATTTACAGATAATTTCCTGTTGATTTTAAGATTGTACGAATATATTCCACCGATCATCGTTGTTGAAATGGTTCCCTCAGCTTGTTGGTCGTACGTAGCCAAAAAACCGAGTCCGCCCTTAATGTCTTTGACATAGCTGTCATATGCCGCTGAATACGTTACGTAGTTTCCAGTTAACTGAGGCCATTCATTACGGTAGTTAAATGAGAAACGAGAACAACCTGTAGCTCCTGCCAAAGCAGGATTTAAATACAAGGGATTGGAGTAGAATTGAGTGAACGTAGGGTCCTGCGCTACCGCATGTGCACTGCACAATAACAGGAACACAAGAGCATTTGCCCTGGGTGCAACAAACTTAGAAATGAAGCCGAGTCTAATCACAATGCGCCTCTACGGATTTTAGTTAACTTGGTTACAAATATCTAAAATATTTTCTAATAAATAAAATGAACCTTTGTTTTTGTCGTTTCACGTACCTTTGCATAGCATGACATCCTTTTTCAAACGACTTTTTGGGCTCTTTACGTTGAGTTGCGTAATTGGTTTTCATCAATTCAAAGCCCAGACATTCGTATATTCGATACCTTGGACCCCGAACGCGTTGGTCGCAAAAAATGGTATAAACTATGTTGTACCCACGATTGCGCAAGAAATTCCCTCCAATGGAGTGCCTAAGTTTTCACGTGTCGAAACGCTAAAATCGATAAATTTTGCTGCAAACATTCAATTAATTGCGTCCGAAGCGGTTGAAGCATCGGTCGTTTCTTATTTCACATCGGTGGGTTTTCAACCTTCGGAAAACGTTAATATTACTGCCACGGTGACGAGGGAAGGTACGGATCCAAAGTTGAGTGTGGTATGCCAACCTTTTTTTTATAAACAAGGTTCGTTGCACCGAGTGGTTTCTTTTCAAGTGACTCTATCGCATTTGCCTCCGAAACCAATTGCCAAAGATTATGCAGCTTCTTCAGTCCTCGAGCAGGGAAATTGGTATAAAATTGGTGTCACTTCGGA
>CANMUN010000094.1 GCA_947500875.1 Flavobacteriales bacterium
TCTTCGAGCAACCTTTAGACTGGAACAAGAGTTATTTTTCCAACGGAGGAGATTCGATACAAGCCATTCGCCTTTTGTCGAAAATACGCTCTTTAGGATTTGAAGGAGATTTTGGGTCCCTGCTCAATGCTCCTAGCGTGCTTCTATGGAACTTAAAAGAATCGGTCAAAGCACCCGAAACAGCCTTTCAACCCCTGCGTTTTCCGTTAACGATTATGCAGGAGAAGATCTGGACACAACGTGCAGCTTCGGCCAGTGGAATTTACCACGAACAATTTCTCTTTGAGCTCAGCCAATCGCCGGAACCGGCTGTTTTGGAACAGGCATTTCAAAAGATCTGGACCGCTTATCCTCAGTTGCGGATAATCGTTGAGCAAGAACAGCATGAGTGGTTTCAAGAAGTGCACGACTGGGAAGCGGATTTCCGAGACCTTGGAAGCGTTGATTCTGTGGATACCATCCTAACTAACGATTTGGAAGAAGGATTTCCATCCCAATTAATGCGTTGTCAGTTTTTCCGCTGTTTGGACGCCAACTATTTACTTTGGTCGCACCATCATGTACTATTGGACGGGTGGAGTGTTGGTTTGTTGATCCAGCAGTTCATTGAAGGCTTGGATACCGACGATAAACCTATTATTCAACCCAACTTTCAGTACTTAGTTCACCAAAAGGAGCAAGCACTTGGTTCCTTGCCGATGGCTGAGAAGACAGCCTTTTTCAAGGAATTGACACCGCTTCATTTCAACAAGCAACGAAGCGCATTAACTGGCTTTGCAGAAATGGAAATAACGCGGGATTTTTCCGGGCTATCCTCCTTTTGTTCGCAAGAAGGAATGACCCCTCAACAGGTGTTTTTAGGTGCGTTGAGTATGGCCAATTTTGCGTTAACGGGACAACATCAAAGCTACATTCACGGTATTTCAAGCGGTCGGTCTCTCCTTCCCGAGTTTGCAGAAACCGCCGTAGGATTGTTCATCAAAAATGTTCTTATTGGCTGGAATTGGCAGCCCGAGGATAACCTTGGCACGATTTGCCGAAAGGTAATTGAAGGACAGCAACTTGGCTTGTCGCTTGAGCATGCTCCCATAGAAGCCAGCGAAAACATGGAAATTCCTGATGTGCTGTTTGTTTATGAAAACTACCCCTATAACCAAGTAAAAGGTCAGCGGATTTCAGGAAACTTAGTATACAACCTTGAACGAACTGGCTACGCAATGACCTTGTTAATTATGCCAGATGGAGACCACTATCAATTCAAGGCCATTTATCAAAAAGAATTATTCAATGAAGCATATGTTGCCTATTTCTTAGACCAAGTGGCCTCGATGGTGGAACGTATACAAAGGGATATAGATCAGCCACTGGTAACCTTCGAACCTTCGATAGAACCCGAGCAGTCAAAGGAATTTCCCTTATGGACCGAGGTAGTGGATGAGGTTTTGGAGCAAACTAAGTCAAGCATTTTCGATGCTTCCTCTGAGGCCTTCCTAGCCATGGCGGATACGCCATCTTGGGTATATCGATTAAATGAGGTGCTTTCCGGGGCTACAAAAGGCAGTCGTATCGGCATTTATGGAGAAAAAAATCATTGGACTCCTTGCATTATTTATGCAATAATGCGTTGCGGATACAGTTACGTCCCTTTAAATCCAAGTTGGCCTGAAGATCGAATACAGCAAGTATTATCGATGGCAAATTGCACAATGATATTAGGGCCTAACCCTCAAATGCCAATCTCTGTTGATATTCCATATCTTGCTTTTGAAAACATTGCATTATCGTTGGAGAACCGAAACTTACCTGAACTTGGTATGGAAGACGAAGCTTATGTCTTATTTACTTCAGGATCTACGGGAATGCCAAAAGGAGTGAAATTAAGCCACAAAAACCTATCTGCTTTCTTCCATGCGTGTAAAGACCATGTCAATCCAACTGCATTTGATCACTTATTCAGTATAACCAATTTAGGGTTCGACTTATCACTGTTTGAAAACCTTTACGGCTTATACATAGGAAAATCAGTCGTCGTTGTAGGCGATATCCTTCAATTAGAACGAGCCTTAGAACGTTTTCCTAGGGGGTTATTGAACACCGTTCCATCGGTACTTTCTCGACTTGAAGCCCATGAAATCAAGCACTTATCTGTGGTACATAGCGCCGGAGAACCCTTTACCGAATCCCTTTGGAACCACTTAAAATCAACGAATCCCTCCCTGATAGTTAAAAATTGGTACGGTCCTACGGAAACCACCACCTACAGCACCATCGTTGATTTAAGTGAAGAATACCATCCGACCATTGGACGTGCACTTAAGCATGAAACGGTCCATATTTGCAATGCACTCCTGCGAGAAGTACCTGAGGGTATCGTTGGTGAAATTGTCATTGGCGGCGATGGAGTTGCATTGGGATACATTGACACGCAAGGAGGATTTTTTGAACACAACGGCAGGTCCTATTACAGAACCGGTGATTTCGGCGTAAAACGCCAAGGCACCATTGCGTTAATTGGGAGAAACGATCGGCAAGTAAAGCGTTTGGGACAACGGTTCGAACTCCATGAAATTGAGCAAAGCGTGAGCCAAGCATTCCATGAAATAAAGAGGATAAGTTACTGTTTCCACGCGCATTCCTTTGTGTTATTTATAGAACATAGCGACGAACGTTTGAAAGAAAATATTCAGCGATTTCTTGTTCAGAAATTCCCAGCCTATATGCGCCCTGACGCCCTTGTGTTGATGGAAAAGTTCCCCGAGAACAGCAATGGAAAAATCGATGAACTTTCCATGCTTCGAACCTATGAAAGGGAAAAATCCCTTACCTTGAATCCAGATCAAAGTGCTAGTGCCCTACTGCTTAAACTCAAGGAATTGCCCCTTTTTGAAACGTTAAACGGATCTTATGGATTCATTGAACAAGGTGGGGACTCAATCCTCGGATTAAGGCTGATTGGCAAACTCAATACGTGGGGCTATGGCGCTGGCATTAACGATCTGCTTAACGCAGCTTCCTTGGATGCGTTTTTTCAATCCCTTGAAATGGAAAACAAACCTGTTTCTTCCCACGATGAACTTGAATTAACTCCGATTCAAGCGTGGTTTTTGGAGGAGTATAAAGGGAATAAAAACCATTTTAACCAATCTATTTTATTGGAGATTAATGTGCCTATACCCCTTGAAACCATGGGTTCCTTGGTGAACGAGACCTTGGCTGCATTTCCCATTTTACGGCAAGTTTACCGATCAGGTTGGCAACCAGGAATCCATCCTATGGTTACCGTGGAAGCCTTAGCAACAACGGAAGAGATAACCTTAGTTTGCGAAAGGATCCAATCTTCCTTCGACTTAACTCAGGGGCCGGTTGCGGGAGCTGCAGTCTTATCGGTGGGAGAACAGACCTATTTGTTCATCGCAATGCACCATTTCTATTGCGATGGATTTTCTTGGCGCATTGTATTAGATGAATTGAAAGAAAGGCTTCAAGGAAGAGGCATGCGCTATGAAGGGCCATCCATTTTTGCACAAGTGCAATTTGCCATAAAAAAACTGAGCCCCTTCGTTTCGAAAACCTGGTTTAATCCATGGGAAGATTGGTCGCCGTGCTCCTATCAAAAATCACGCTATATCACCTTTGATTGGGAGATGGATAGAACGGAAACTTTTTTAAGAAAATGGGAAGCGGAAAGGCATGTCAACGAAAAGATTTTGTTCTTAGTGATGGGTGCCTGGGGTGAACACGCCTTACCCATGGTGACGCCAATGATGGAAACCCATGGTCGATCCTACGATTCCATTCCAGGATTAGCAGAAAGCTTGGGATGGTTTACCCAATTTTATCCTGTTCCAATCCACGAGCATGTTCCGGTTGACCAACTGCTGGAGCATCTTCATGCTGTTAGCAAGGAGATTTCTCCCTACCAACTGGCCTACATGGGAACGGAAGGGTATGCGAAACCTTGCTATCCATTGTTGATCAATTTTTTAGGAAGTTTCGATGAAAACTGGGGAGGATTGGCTCGTCCTTCGAGTATTTCGCAAGGGTCCATGGTGGATTTGGAAAACAGCATGCTTGCTCATGTTGAAATAAACGCATTAATCGTGGAAGGTAAATTGCGCTGGATGTTCCGTTCCCATCCCAATTTTGAACTAACTTCGTATTGCGATGCATTTGAACATTTTTCCCAGAAACAACTGGCAGAGCATTTCGGCCATCGTCCTCATGTCGATGTGTCCATCGACGAAGATGACCTCCAAGCAATTGATGATTTATTGAATGGCCTTTGATGAACAAAGAAGATATTGAATCGATTGTACCGTTGCTACCAGCGCAACAGTTCATGCTAAGTGCGAGCTTAAAAAGCAGCGGCTCAGAATACGTACAACAGTTATTATTTCAAGTAAAATCGCTCGAATTCACGGATATATTGAACGGAATCACAACGCTCATTGCATCCTATGAATGCCTGCGTTCTCAGGTACTTTACGAAGGTTTAAAACAACCCGTTTGGGTTACGTTGCGCAATGGAAAACCGCAAGTTTCTGCTCGGGAATGTTCATGGGATGATATGCAATCGGAGAAAGACCGCATCCGAAATCAAGGATTCAACCTGACTCAAGAA
>CANMUN010000095.1 GCA_947500875.1 Flavobacteriales bacterium
CGGTAAAAACCCACCCAAAAAAAACCAAAGGTTTCTTTGAGGGCTGCTGCCAAATTCGCCATGTTAGCCACCAAGTCAACTTGAGGATCCAACAACGATGGAATCTGCTGCAATAAGGCCTCGTATTTTTCGTTTTTGGACCCAGAATGTACGAATAAACTCTCCGACATTCGGTAAATTTCCAATTTATTATCGTAATTCGCAATAAAATAAAATTCATGAGCCTAAGCCAACTTGAAAACATCCTTTTCTTGGACATTGAAACCGTTCCTCAAACCTATTTCTACAACGATTTGACGCCTGATACCCGAACCTTATTCGAAGCGAAAAACCGCATGAAAATCAACGAAGAAAAAACAGGGGCACAGGTTTACCAAGATTTGGGAGGCATACAATCCGAATTCGGAAAAATTATTTGCATTTCGGTGGGAATGGTAAAAAACAGCATTACCGGAAGAACCATTCGCGTTAAATCCTTTGCACACGATGACGAATTTACGTTATTGAATCAATTCAAAAGATTATTGGACGACCATTACCGAGACGGCATCTTATGCGGTCACAACGCCAAGGAATTTGACTTTCCTTACCTATGCCGACGCATGTTAATCCATGGTATAGCATTACCTCAAGCCTTGGATATTGCCGGAAAAAAGCCTTGGGAAATAAAGCACCTGGACACCATGGAATTATGGAAATTCGGCGACTATAAAGCCTTCACCAGCTTAGCGTTGCTCTGCCATGTTTTTGGCGTGCCAACTCCAAAGGATGACATTACAGGCGCCGATGTGGCTCGTGTTTATTACGAAGACCGCGACCTCCAACGCATTGCCGTTTACTGCGAAAAAGACGTGATAGCTTTAATACAAGTGTACCTTAAAATGCATCTAGAACCTTTAGTAGAAGAGGGCAATATCACCCACGTACCCTTGAGTTCCAGTAATTCCTAGAAGCGTTAATCTTCTTTGGATTCCACTTTAATTACTATTTCGCATTGAATCGTAAGTCGGGTATGACTGGATACCAAGGAAAGATGTTGGGTTAATGTTTCGATTTCCTGTTTCAATTCACGAATGCGCTTATCTGAAAAATCATCGGTGGCTTGATGCTTAATCATAGATGAGAGTCGCTTCTTTTGGTGAAAGGCAATTTTACTGGCTACCACATCTCGGATGATTTTCTGGCCTTCTTCCAGGGAAAACGTTCCATTGATCAAGGATACACTAAATTCACTCATGCGTTGATGGTTTAAGGTGTGCAATGGTTAATAAGGAACACGTAACAGATGCAATGGTAGCCAGGTCGGAAATCCAATCATAAGGGTATAAAAAGCCCAGCACTAGAAATACCAAAGAGGCCATTGCTCCAAGGATCAACTTCATCCTTGCTCCCATTCAACCATTAAGTCAATGTCCATAGTCTTGATTTCCGCCTCATTCATTCGCTTAATGGAGGTTCGATGCTCGTTGAGCATGCGGATCCGAAGCTCGCGCTGTTTGATGTCCTCTTCCTGTTCTGATGGAGAAATTTTGGACTCCAGAAATTCAATTTTAGCAGCGATGAACTTATTCAACAACGCTTTGGCATCTTCCGTAGAAAAAGTACCATCAATTAAGTGTAACTTCATACTGATTTAGTTTTATTGACCTTGACCCAAGGAATAGGCGGATGTTCCGTCGAATGCATATAAATTCTCCGTTTTTACCACATCAATTTCAAGTTCCTCCGCTCGCATGAGTAACGCGACGATGCTTGCTTTAGTGATTTCTTTATTTGTCGATTTGAAACGACATCGCCAATGATCGGTGCAGAACGTTTCTTTAAATCCTTCAGGCCAAACCTTGATTCCTCGGTTGGTAATCATGGACAACTCAACTCCGTGATGGTTTAATTGCCTTACGTGTTCGGCTAATTCGTTCGGATCTTCTCCAGCCCAATGAACAAAAAGATCTACGCCTTCCAAGCTTTTAGATTTGGCAGGTTTACGCTGGTACTTTGGCAAGTTCATCTGGTAGGAAGCGTCATAGGAAACGGATTGCAACGTACGAGGCATTTGACCTAACCGAGCGACAACTGCCTCGGCAAATTCTCGGGTTCCAACTTGCTCTTGGCTCATGCCTTCTTTGAAAATATCGTAGGTATGAATCCCATCCTCAAGGGTTTTAAGCCACGCGTTTTGAATTTTTTCCGCAACTTCGGTTTGCCCGATATGAATCAACATTAAAATAGCTCCTTGCAACAAGCCCGAAGGATTGGCAAGATTTTGTCCTGCTCTACGCGGCGCGGAACCGTGAATTGCTTCAAACATCGCACACTCTTCTCCGATATTGGAAGAGCCTGCCAAACCAACCGATCCGGTAATCTGAGCAGCTACATCGCTTAAAACATCTCCGTAAAGATTCGGCATGACAATAACATCGAATGCTTCAGGAGTATCTGCCAACTTCGCCGCACCTATGTCAATAATCCAATGCTCATTTTCTATTGCTGGATATTCAATCGCTATTTCGTCAAACACTTTGTGAAACAAACCGTCGCTTTGCTTCATAATGTTATCTTTGGTAAAACACGTTACTTTTTTACGGTTTTGTTGTTTGGCGTATTCGAAAGCGTACCGAATGATTTTTTCACAACCTGGACGGCTAATCAGTTTTAAGCACTGAACCACTTCGTCGGTTTGTTGATGTTCAATTCCAGCGTATAAATCCTCTTCATTTTCACGTACAATAACGACATCCATGATAGGGTGCTTGGTTTGCACAAAGGGATGTAAGCTTTTACATGGACGAACGTTGGCATACAGTCCCAGAAATTTCCGCGTGGTAACATTTAAACTTTTATAGCCACCCCCTTGGGGGGTTGTAATTGGAGCTTTTAAAAACACCTTGTTGCGACGTATAACATCCCAACTTTCCTTGGAAATACCGGCACTATTTCCACCAAGATATACTCTTTCACCCACCTCAATTTCGTCTATTTGAAGATCAGCACCTGCAGCTTGCAGGATGTGCAATGTCGCATCCATAATTTCGGGACCTATTCCATCTCCCTTGGCAATGGTAATTCTCATGGTTCTTTTTTTTTTGGACAAATATCGAGGGATATTTTTATATGTTTTTATTTATATATTTGATGCTAAATATAACAATGCATTATGAACTATACCCTTAGCCAACTGCATGTTTTCTTAAAGGTCGTTGAAAACCAAAGCGTTACTAAAGCTTCGGAGCAGCTTCACATGACCCAACCTGCTGTATCCATTCAATTGAAGAATTTTCAAGACCAATTCGATATTCCATTATTCGAAATTATTTCGAGAAGAATTCACATTACGGCATTCGGACATGAAATTGCAGCGTGCGCCAAGGAAATTATTTTCCAAGCGGATTTATTAAAACACAAGGCCCTCAAATACCGAGGAGAACTAACGGGAACCTTTCGGATTTCCGTTGTTTCAACCGGAAAATACGTGATTCCCTTTTTTCTACAACCCTTCCTTTCACAGCATCCTGGAATTGATTTGCAAATGGATGTAACCAATAAAGAACTCGTGGTGGAAAGTTTAAACCGCAACGAGGTTGATTTTGCCTTGATTTCCATTCTGCCCGATCGGTTATTGGTTGACTCCATACCGATCCTCGATAACTCCCTCTATCTTTTCAGTTCGCCTATGGTCGATACACCGTCGAAAATGGACCCTAAGGATTTGGTCAATTATCCTTTAATCTTGCGAGAAAAAGGTTCTGGAACACGGCAAAGCATGGAACGTTATTTAAAACAACATGGAATCACGGTACGTAGAAAACTCGAATTAACCTCCAACGAAGCGGTGAAACAAGCGGTAAAGGCCGGTCTTGGCATGTCGATTATGCCATTGATTGGATTAAAACACGAACTGGAAGCAGGAGAGTTAATCCTTGTCCCCATAGATGGTTTACCTGTTCGAACCCAATGGCAATTGATAGCATTGAAAGGTAAACGGCATGGCCCTGTTGCGGAGGCCTTCAAAGATTTTGTCTTGGAGAAAAAAGATGAGCTAGCCCAGCAATATTTCAAATGGCTTTATTAACGGTGTAGAACTAAATCACTCCCCTAACAGCTCCAACATCATAACCGCTTTCAACGCGGCGGTCTCGGTGCGCAACCTTGCTTCGCCAAGGGTTATCGCCTTGTAACCGTTTGACAATGCGGTCGCTATTTCCTCCTTGGTGAAATCACCTTCTGGCCCAATTAAGATGCGACGTTCAACGGACCCGTTAAGTTCATGCCGTTTTTCGTGATCAAGGCAATGAGCCATCCAACCTCCAGGAAACGTTTGCACGAATTCCACAAAAGGTATCGGCCCATCCAATTGAGGAAGGTAGGTTCGCTTCGATTGTTTCATCGCTGCTACTGCAATTTTCGTTAA
>CANMUN010000096.1 GCA_947500875.1 Flavobacteriales bacterium
AAGAAATTTTGAAATTGTTGATTCATGGGAAATTGTAAAAAACTGCTCGCTGCTAAATCGATGGCGTCGCTGAGTTTTACCGCTGTTTTTAAGGAAGTATTCAGCCTCGGTATTTGTCGTTCAATGGCTGTTAGGCTATCGTTCTGGAAACCGAAACCGGATATCTTCGGATTCCATTTCTCGTATTCGTAGAATGCACCTATACTCGCATACAAATCATCCTTTCGATTTTCCCAAAAGCGAAAACGCAAGTTGCATCCACCTAAGGCACGCCGTTGTAAGCCCCAAACGGCATTCCATTGATATTGTAAATAATATTCTGGGTAAACTCTTCGGGTATCGTTATCCCTTAACCGGGTTTGAAAATAACCGTTGTTCTCAAGGATGGCCTTACCGTTGTAGGAAGCGTCCGTATTGGCTAAAAGAATCCAAACCAATTTCTTTTTCTTAAGAAACAAGTCATTTTCCACTTGTGCAACGAATTGGACTAAATTCCTTCGCTGCTTGTCCATGTTGAAGCCCAAATTCAACGAAAGCGTATTCCTTCGGAACACGGTGTCGTTTCCTTGGGTACGGTCCACGTTGAGTACTTGGGCATTTAGGCTAAATGCCGCAAAAAGTAATAAGGCCAACAGCCATTTATGATTCATTTCCACCTCCAAAAATTTTTTCAATAAAGAAACTAAAGAACAAGGTCAAAATCGTTATCATGATGGTAAAGGTTGGCATGATGACCACATCAATTACCCCACGTTTGATCTCAATGAATTTTGACATGCCTAAAAAATACAGTCCACCGTTTTTATCGTTAAAATCCGAAACGGAGACCTGAAATCGCAAAATTAAATCAATAACAAAAACGGAGATTATAAAAGCTTGAATGAGGTGCAACCAAAGCATGTGTTCGGTGCGTTGCATTAACCATGACGACGACATTTTTTCATTCTTTTCTTTCACGTAGTTATGAACCGATAAGATGGTGAGGCCTACTACTAATAAAAGCGTGGTAAAAAAGCGAACCCCTTCAATTTTGTTAATCAAAAGTATCGTATCAGGGTTGGACATCTGCAACACCACAATAAGTAAAGGGATCACAAACGGTATGTACAATAAATGCGATCTTTTACCTTCAATCGTTTGTATAAGTTGGAAAAAATTCAATTTATCAGCGCCGTCGGAATAGTCCGGTTTTATCCTCAAAATGAACCTTTTATAGAGGAATCGGAACAAGGCCAAGAGCGGAAGAATAAATGACATGCTTATGAAAATTCCCCAAATCAAGTGAACGGTTTCTGAAATGGCCGTAAAGGTAAATTTACCAACGTGGCTGTAAATCCATTGGGGAAGAGGGGCAAGACTTCCGTCATATTGGGTGCTATCAAAGGCTCCAGCACCAAGAATTAATAACAATAAGAATCCAAACAACAACCTGAGGTATTTTTTATCCGTTAGGTATCGGTAATACCATGGGAATTTAGTGCTGAATTTCTTTAGGGTTTCTCGAACGTTATCGATGTGATATTTCGTAATAAAATGTTCAATCAAGAAATCGTAAGAATTGTGAATTAAATTAACGGGCTTGTGTTTGATGATTTGATGCAGTTGAAAATCAACCGTTAACTCGTAAAGTGTTATATTCTTTCCTTCAGCTTTTGGGAGATTTTTTACAATGGCGGAAATCTCATCTTTCGATTTCCCCTCGGCAAAACGAATTTCAGAATTTAATTCGTATAATTTTTCAAGGGTTGTTTCTTTATTAAGCGATAGCCAGTAGAAGTATTTTTCGTAGAACGAAGACCTTACTGCATTGGAAACGGGGTCATCCGAAAGGGCGTCTACTTTATCCTTGAGTTCCTGCCAGTCGAAAGCCACCGAACTATTGATGAGTTGATTACATGTTTTAATGTACTGATCCTGCAGTTTCGATTCGTTGCCGGTTTCACTCTCCTCTAAGAGCGTTTTGATTTCCTTCCTAAAAAAGGACATACGGTTTTTATAATAGGTTTTAAACCCGGAAAAAACATCTTTAAGCCTTACCCGGTAATACAGGGGCAAGCGGTCTACCAACCACAGAATGCCCCCTTGACCGGTAAGCGATTCGTATTGCTTAAGACTCAAATCTATTTGACTTTCCACATCATCGACCGGTAAAGTAATTTCGTCTGAAATGTTCGGAATGAAGGCAGCTATTTTCTCGCGAAGTTGAGCGGTGTCAAAGCGATCCTCTGTTACTGGAACCAACTTCAACTGATTTAACGTGTCTATCAAATGTCCCAGACTCTCCTCCAATTCTTCCGAATCGTTAAAGTTGATGTACAAACTGATCAATCGCGCCAATTCAAAGGTCAATTCGTTTAACCCTCGGATGTAGTCGTCTTCCTTCGTTGCTCGATTTTCGCCACATAATTCTTCCATGGTTACAAACCGATTCAATCGCATCAATAACATCTCGAGCGAACCTAATTCCTCGAACAATTTCAGCTCGTTGATGAAGTTCTCAGAAACTATTGGTTGTCCATCCTGCCCTTTATTTAAGTTTTCGATGTTTTTGATGAGCAATCTCGTTTGATTGAATGGCAAATCGGGTAAGGCTTGTACATCCAAGTCCAACAAACATTTTATTAACCTTTGATATTCAATATCTTGCGGTACAGAGCCCCCCTTGCCTTTATTCGCTGCAGCAATCTTTCCAATGATGTCGTATTTTGCTTTGCGCAGATACTTACAATTTTCGCCGTACAGTTGCCGAATAATACGTTTTTTATTGGCCGTGAAAAAGGCCATTAAATGTTCGATGGATTGGTGCGAATCTTCCTTCTTCGAAACATCAAAAATTTGTTTGAAATCGGTTTGCTGAAATTGATGCAACTCCACGTTATTCAACGATCCAGGATTTTCCATTTCCATTAAATGGAATAAATCATCTGCATAATTCTTGACGCTGTTGTAGGAATACAGGGGAACCTCTTCAAAGAAAGGTTCGTCCCATTTTTCGTATTCAATAGCGTGTACAAGGCTGGTGCAGTCCGAAGATATTTTATCGTTGTTGGTGAAGAAAGTTTTGATGGACTTAGGTGAAAAAGCTTTGCTAAAAGCACTTTGATATGCGAGTAAGGTGTAAAATAAATCGGTGTTCTTGATGTCTTTTTCGATTTTAATGAACAGTACCGAAAACGATTGCACGGGAAGGCTTTGGCATACATCGAGCAGGGCTCTTGCAAAGGTCGGATTGATGTAGGGCTCCAACTTTTCAATCAGCTCGTTTTTTTGGTCGTCAAATGCCCTAGAGTGAAAAAAGGAGAATCCTTCAGCAATGTACTTCGCCAATAAAGCACTCCAATGACGCACTTTTACGATAAAGTCATACTGCGAAAAAGAAATCCGATGGAGTTCCATCATGAAGTCTTTGATGCGATCCGAGTTGATGAATACGTCGTTGCTGGGTTCCGTTACCAAAGCTTCTATATGATTACCTGCTGCTTCCACCCACGCTTTGATGCTGGTTGAATTCCGTTCGCTCAAATTATGCGTGTGATCAACATGGGAATTCAACAGATGTTGGATCTGTGCAATACCCAAACGAATGTGGTAGCCGTCAATCAGGGCATGCAGCGAAGCATTGTCGTTTGTTTTGTTAAAGTACGGCCGTTCGTTCAAAGGAAGGTCTTCTGCCGCAGACAAGGCTTCTTGGGATGCAACATCCAACGATGCTAACTTAAACTTTTGACCGTATTCATTCCATAATCGGTAAGCGAAGATGGAGGCATCAAGGGTTTCGTGGTCCAATAAACTACCAGCTCGGGGTACGTCAATGATGGTGAAGTTGTGCGCTCCGCGTCCGTCGTACCAAGGGTCGTTTCGATGAAATCCAACCCGAGGGATGCCTTCGCTTCCTTTCACCAAGGATTCAATCGCAAAGGTTAATTCTTGCTCCTTGGATTGTTTCAATACGGAGGCAATTTCCAAACGGTCCAAGTACAATCCAAGGCCTTTCAAATCATATGGGAGGTTGGAAGGAACGCTAATGATGGATTTGTTGGGGTAATGTAAACACGTAAGCACAAAGCCCTTCTTAAACAAGGTGTTTTTCTTATCACCGCGCACCCAGTATTTCCATAGGAAACTCTTGGCTTCTTCTGAAATGATAACTTCAACCTCGTCGAATCCTCGTGTTTC
>CANMUN010000097.1 GCA_947500875.1 Flavobacteriales bacterium
TCTACCGAGGAAGATACACCTCTTCAAGCGACCAAATTGCAAATGTCGATGGAGGTGCAGCAACAGCGGCAGCGGCGGCCGCTTATCTCTTGCTTCTGTAATTGCCTATCCCTTATTTAAAATCAGCATGGCCTCTCGCCTGCTTGCTGACCTGCGGAATATTGTAGCGTAAGCCGCTGGAAGTTCCTATGCCTGGACTGAACTTCATGCCCACCTTAGGAATCGACTGAAAGGCCAATTGAGGGCGCAGTTCCGTGTAAATCATCCATGGCATCCAAAAGGCGCGCTTGGTCCCTAAACGGAAATTAATCCCCAACGGAATGTATACATTAGCCCCCCAATTCATGGGATTTTTATACGTTTCACGCTCAAAGGTGTTGGTCTGATTGCCTTGATATCCTGAACCATAGCCTTGATAACTGTTGGTATACTCATTAAAGAGTAAGGTGGTTTTGGATTGGTATGATAACCCAAAAGATATGCCTGCTCCGGCAGAAAAAGCCCAGCGTTTCCCTGCATCCTTTTCCCAAACATAGGCTGCCTCCAGTCGAAGCTGTTGGTTGCTGTAATTACCGTAGATATTCCTTTGCACTGTTGAATCAACAAAGGTCATGCTGCCATTTTGGGAAGAAACCAAGGTATCCACCACGAACGATTCATAATTGCTCAGGTAGGCATTCATGGCATTGTTCTTAAAATTAGAAATCCCCAAGCGTAAGGTTCCGCTGCACGAAGGCAACTTCAATCCGAGTTGAAGTGACTGAAAACTGGTATTGGATGAGCCCCCGAATCCTGGATAAGGTCGCAGGAAATTGTACATATAGTTTCCGTCTTGATACTGGCTCAAATCTTTCATTAAAATAGATGAACCAGGAGCAAGGGCCCCAAAATCAGATAATTTGGAAGGTTCATCGCCAAAATTCCGGTACGAACCGCTCGTTAAATGCACTTGGGTAATGTTCCACTGAGCGAAAAACCCGAAAGATAATCCACTAAAAAGCGAAAGTAAATATGTTTTTTTCATGCGTATGTTTTTTATTAAGACCCCGGAGACGCCGTAAAGTTACATTTATTCTACGCGTCTTATTTTTTAACATTTGGAAAACAAGAGCGGAGGATTTTTGGAATAAATGGATAACTTTACTTCAAAATAAATTGCATGAAAAAGACCTTGTTTTTTCTGCTAATATTAGCCTTTTCGAAGGTGGCTTTTGGTCAAAACACCTTGGTTTCCAATGCCAATATTTTTGAAGGAGAACCCTCCATCACCCTCAACCCGCAAAACCCACAACACCTCATCGCAGCCTGGATGGGATTTCAATTCGGACAGAAAATCACCATCAAATCCTCGGTTTCGATGAACGGAGGTACAACGTGGTCTATGCCCATCTACCAACCTCATGAAACCGCTGGGAATTCTTCTGCTGATGTGAGTTTGGGCTTTGGCCCGAACGGAGATGCGTTCATGTGTTATATCGATTACGACAACGTAGGTTTTACCCAAGGTAAAATTGTCGTGCGAAAATCCTCCGATGGGGGACTAACTTGGGGACCCGCTGTTGAAGCGGTCAACATCAGCGATTGCCCGGGCAAATTGTGCGTAGATCGTCCCTGGATGGTGATTGATCCCTCCCCTGGGCCACAAACCATCATTTATGTTACTTCCATGAACGCGGATCAACCTGCCCTCATTACGCCACCTTACAATCCTTATGTAACGGTAAGTATCGACGGAGGACAAACGTTTATGAATCCGCGGTATCTGGATACCTTGAACTTTCTGGCAGGGAGCAGCATTCCACAGCCAATGCCTACCCCGGCAATCGATGGAAACGGAAGATTTTATGCTGTTTACCCTTCGTACCTTGTCGCACAATCACCATATCCACGACAAATTCTAGCCTTTTCAGACCATAGCGGAATAGATATGAACCATCAAGTTGCTTACCAAGGGGTAAACATTGGCGTGAGCAATAGCCAATTCAAACGCGCTGGAAAATTGCTGGCAGACGAGGCACATGCAGGCCATTTGGCCTATTGCTTTCTCACTGAACAAAACGATCAATCGGATGTGTATGTCATGGAAACGAACGACGCAGGGTTAACTTGGGGGGCAATGCAAAGGGTAAATCAAGACCCCATAGGCAATAACCGTGTTCAGGATTTGGTTTGGGCGGATTTTAACCTGAGCGGAGACTTAGTGGTAACGTGGAGAGACCGTAGAAATGCCCCTGCCGATGGATATAGTCAACCTTCGGAAATTTATGCAGCGGTTAAATTTTATGGAAATCCAGCTTTCACCACCGACTTTCCGATATCATCCACGGTTGCGGCTCATGATAGTGTGCTCGAAGGAAGCGGCAATGATTTCATGAGCGTTGTATTTTATGGAGACACATGCTACGCCGTTTGGGGAGACGTTCGAAGCGGAACATTAAAGATTTACTTGAATAAATGGAACGTTCATACCCAAAGTGGAAGCATCCATGAAGTACCTTCAGCCTCCAACGTTCTACTGTATCCGAATCCCGTATACGATGTTGTGCAATTACCCCATGAAAATACCGAAACGACAAAGGTTGAAGTATTCAATGAATTGGGGCAACTCCTTTTCGTTGGTGCTCCTTCTGAGAACGGAGCTTTTTCTGTGGCACACCTCCCCCAAGGAAAATACTTACTACGTTGCAGTTCTGTGGGAGGAAATCAGGTTTTCCGATTTACCAAAGCCAATTAAAATTTATCAACAATTACCCGCAGCAGAAGCAAAGCATACGGGAAAGGTGTATTTTTGTAGCATGAGTCAATTTGTCGTTTCAGCTCGAAAATACCGCCCCCAGACGTTTGATACGGTCGTTGGGCAAGGAGGTATTACCGAAACGCTCAAAAATGCGATAAAAACGAAGCATTTAGCTCAAGCCTTTCTATTTTGCGGTTCAAGAGGAGTTGGTAAAACCACGACTGCGCGAATACTTGCAAAAACCATCAACTGTTTCCAACGCACCGACAACATTGAGGCATGCGATGCATGCGAATCCTGTTTGTCGTTCAATTCAGGAAGTTCACTGAACGTCTACGAATTGGATGCGGCCTCCAACAATTCGGTGGATGACATCCGCGGATTGATCGATCAAGTACGTATCGCACCTCAACTGGGAGATTTTAAGGTGTATATCATCGATGAGGTTCACATGCTATCGCCGGCGGCCTTCAACGCATTTTTAAAGACCTTAGAAGAACCACCACCGCATGCGATATTCATCCTCGCTACTACGGAAAAACACAAAATTATTCCAACGATTTTATCGAGGTGCCAAATCTTTGATTTCAGTAGAATTCGTGTTACTGACATCGCTTTACATTTAGCAAACATTGCAGACCAAGAAGGAGTTAAGTACGAACAAGAAGGACTTCATTTAATCGCTTCCAAGGCGGACGGTGCTTTAAGGGATGCTTTATCGATTTTTGATCAACTCGTTACGTTCAGCGGTGGTAACATCACCTATCAGCAAGTACTTACCAACTTGCATGTCCTTGATTACGACTACTATTTAAAGGTGGTTGATTACCTTCGTAAGGAGGATTTAGCCGGGGCCTTGTTGGTATTCAGCGATATTTTGAACCGCGGTTTTGATGGCCATCAATTTCTCTTAGGTTTGGCTGAGCATTTCCGCAACCTCCTCATGGTCAAGGATATCCGAACCGCTCCTCTGTTAGAAGCGACGGATAGCGTCCGTCAAAAATACATTCAACAAGCAGGAGAATGGGAAAAACAGCCCATTGTTCGGGCACTTCATGCCATCAGTAAAGCCGACGTCGGATACAAGAGTTCCAAAAATCAGCGCTTGTTAGTCGAGGTCACGCTCATGGAACTCGGCTCGCTTCAGCAGGAGTCAGAAAAAAAAAATCCCTGACGGCTCCCATTGAGATTTTACCTTTCAAGAATCAGCAACCAAAAGTACACACTACCTCGGAAAAAATCACCCCATCGGTTGTCGCTCCGCCCGCGAAACCTACGGTTGCACCTGTACCTGCGACAACACCGAGCATTAGCCATTCGCAAAACATCAGCATCAAGGAATCGATGGAGCTTTTTAAAGAAGTTCCCATTATACCGGACCATCAACTTCCAAGAACCCCCCTTAATACGGAAAGCTTGCGCTTAA
>CANMUN010000098.1 GCA_947500875.1 Flavobacteriales bacterium
CGAATCCTCGACTTTGAGTGGTGTTCAAGATTACTCGAAATGGAAGGAGTAGCCGTTTGTCCCATGAACTTGTTTTCAGATACTTCTTCATACAATCATACAATTCGAATTGCGGTAGCAAAACCTTCTGAAAAAAATCTTGAAGAGGGTTTCATGAAAATCCATAAATTTGTACTATCGTGATACTTAAAGAGCATTCTGGAATAAAATTCGTGGAACTTTTCGTAGGGATGGGAAAGATGGTGGCTTGGTGGCATCAGTTTGCCCTTGGCTTCACGTTAAAAGGTAAACGTATCCAGAAAGGACAGTACGGAGAAGAAATAACCTATTGGCTTCAACAGGGAAATGCGAATTTACTCATTACGTCTGCCATGGAACCTGCTGCGCATGACGTCGTTTCATTTGTGGACCGTCATGGGAATTCTATCAAAAGGTTCGCCGTTGAGGTGGTGAACATTGAACATGCCTTTGAGCATCTTAATGCCCAACATGCCATTTTCCTTAGCGGTATTGAATGTCTGGAACACGGCAAGGAAAAAGCCAAATGCGTTAGGGTTAAACTGTTCGATGACAACGAAATTTTATTGGTAGAAAACATCTCGTCGATTGGACCTTTACCTGGCTTTGTGTCAGTAGATCAGGACGACCAGAGCCCCAACAGTATTTTGAACATAGACCATTTGGCTTCGGTAGTTCGCGTCAATGAATCCGACTACTGGAACAATTACCTTGCTAAAATTCTACAGTTAGACCATGTTCAAACCATTGGAGAGGAATTTTTTGCCAACTTAATGACTGGAATGAAAATGAATGTGTTTCATAGTTCCCATTCCCAAATCAACAAGGTCATCGTAGAACCCTTACCCGAAAAAACAAGGAAGTCACAGGTCGATGTTTTCTTGCAGCACCATTTCGGAACAGGTATTCAACATTTAGCGTTTGAAGTGGGCGATCTAATTTCCGTGGTGCAACAATTTAAACAACGGGGTGTTGCGTTTACCAAGGTTCCAGAGACTTACTACGCAGCCATTGAAAAGGAATTTCCAGAACTCCCGATAGCTTTAATGAAAGAAGCTAATATACTCTGTGAAAAAGACGGGGACAAGTTGTTGTTGCAAGTATTTACAGAACCCATTGGCGATCGACCAACCCTTTTTTATGAATTCATCCAACGGGTAAACGACTATGATGGGTTTGGTGTGAATAATGTCCATCAATTATTTAAATCTTTGGAAATACAATTAAATGGCGACGTTTGATGTTGCTGATTATTCGGGATTACGTGGAACCCCCTGTGAATTCTATTCCCCACGTACCATTGATTCACTTGAAAAATTCGTTCGCAAGCGCCCCCATGCATCTTTCCGAATTGGTGCGGGTCTAACAGGTGTTAGTGGCGGTGCAGTTCCCTTATCCGAGGAATGTTACATCGACGTGTCTCAATTAACACGAATCGAATGGTATGACCAAAAATCAGGAATAATACGATGCGAATGCGGTACAACGATGAAAGAATTACAAGTCTTTGTGCAGCATGGTGGTTGGGAATTTCCAATAATTCCTGGTAGTTCGGAACGCGCAACCTTGGGAGGCATGATCGCGTGCAATGGAGGGGGACCTCTTTCCCTGAAGTATGGAAAAATTGGGAATGCCGTTCTGGAATTAGAAATCATGACCGCTTCGGGGGAGCGTTTTTTGGTTGGAGGAAAGTCCAATAAGGTTTCCCAAGGAATCATGGATAAATCCATTTGGATAGGCTCAGAAGGAACCTTAGGAATCATTGTCTCGGCATTGCTTCGCTGCATACCAAAATTGCCGGATTTACAGTATTACCGTATCGCTTCCAACGATTTGAGCAGCTTAATGCATTCCGTTCCACAGTGGCTTCAGTACGACCCCTATGTGCTGGAATTAGCATCGGAAGACGCATTAAAGTTCAGCAGTAATAGCTGTGAAAATGTCATTTGGGCGGCGTTTAGCAGGCCATTGAACACGGACATCCTCGCTTCTTCCGAATTTAGAATTACCTCCGAGGCGCCTTCAACGATGGAAGAAAGATTTCTAATTGGCCATAACTTACAAAACTACAAGCCCTTCGTAGATTTAGATGTTAGTATCCCGGTAAAGCATGCTGCAATGGGCGTGGCACACCTTTCTAAACGGCTTATGGATGGTTCATTTGAACATATTGTTTTTGGCCATGCGGGAGATGGAAACTATCACATTCACGTATTTTTCAATGGTGCCAAAGAACGTGAAACTTGGGATATCGTACTAGCTGAATTAGACCAAGTGGTTCTTGATTTTGACGGAAGCATCTCCGGTGAACACGGCATTGGAAGGGTGCATCGCGATCGATACCGCAAATGCATATCCAAATGGCAAAAAAACGTGTATGAATCGTTAAAAAAAAGTTTGGACCCTGAAAACCAATTTCCTTCGCTGCTTTGAAACTTCAAAAAGTACACTTAGCCTTATTGCACGTTAATAGTCCTGAAATGCCGGCTATGGTTTCGGAGGACGCCTACACCAACTCCTTTAAACATCTGCAGCGCAAAAAAGAATCCTTGGTTGCACGAACTCTTTTGAACGACCTTTGCCAAATCGTTTTTGGATCCTCCTTACTTTCGCTCAATTTCCGAAAGAGTCCTTTAGGGCAACCCCTTTTGGATATTGGCTATTGTTCGATTAGCCATTCGAATGGATGGGTTTTCGTTGCTGTCTCGGATAGTCCTGTTGGGGTTGATATTGAACTATTAGAACAGCGAGAAATCGAAGCGCTTTCGGTGGCATTTGATCGTGCAACCTGGGAAAAAATTCAAGGAGATGCCTTGCTCATATTACAAGCCTTTTCGGAAAAAGAAGCCGTTTCAAAATTACGGGGAACGGGTTTTACCGAGGACCCTAAGACGATAAAACCAACACCCTCAGAGCATTTACATGTCGGAAAAGTCGAAATAACCGAAAATGAAACGTATATTTTCACTGTGGGGACACCTTTAAATGCTGAACTTAATTTTGTGAAGTGCGATAAAAATAGTAGATTAGTTATGTTAAAATCAAGATGGATATAGAAGCGTTGATAAAAAAATACGATGAACAGGGTTATGTATTGATTCCCAAAGTTTTCTGCGATGTACCAAGCTTTAGTGACTTAATGGGCGAAGGTGCTGAACCGTTTTTTGAGCAAGATCAAAGCACCCTGAGATCCCTTTACGGTTTTCACAACAACCCCCAATTTACCGCTTGGATTGAAAAGCAGCGCCTGCTTTGTGAAATTACGCAAAGGATTTTAGGAGAGCATGTCTACCTTCATCAAACAAAGGTCAATATAAAGAACCAACAGGAATCATCCGTTTGGCCTTTCCACCGCGATTTTCCGTTTTGGAAGGTTTTCGATTATTACCCGGAAAATTGTTTTTTAAATGCCGTTGTTTATTTGGACGATGTTCATGAGGGATCGGGAGAATTGGAAGTAATTCCCGGAAGCCATCGTGAATTCCTGGACCGTGAAGCGAATGAGGTGACTGATTACTCCCTTGAAGGAAGTGCCTCAAGTGATTTATTGTTCAGTTTTTCTGAAGAAGAAAAATCCTACTTCCAGCAAAAATATGGTTTGGAAAAAACGACAGGACCCAAGGCTAGCTTGTTGCTGTTTGACCCAAATCTAATCCATGGCTCAGGAGTTTCATACCAGGATTTTTCAAGAAAAATTATGATCTTAACCTTTAACGCGTGTTCTAACCTTCCTTCCGGCGACTCTCCGAGACCTGCTTATCTTTGCAACACGGAGCGAACGCCCATTGCTTGGAAAAATTGAACCGATCTATTTAAACCACAAAAATCATATTGGCACTTGCAAGGGAGTAACGAGTTATTTTTTCACATGGACCGACTATCGGAAAATATCGACTGCATCAATGACCGCATGTCGTCCCTAGGAATGCAATGGACCTTTATCATCAAAGCCTTCAACCACTACCCTTCCTCAGCAATCCAGGAGTTAA
>CANMUN010000099.1 GCA_947500875.1 Flavobacteriales bacterium
AAGAATTTTGACCAATACATTGTTAAATGAACGAGTATTTTGCCCACGAAACCGCAGTGATTGATGAAGGATGTTCCATCGGGAAAGGAACCAAAATTTGGCATTTTTCCCATGTGATGCCTGAAAGCGTTCTCGGCGAAGGCTGCAATCTTGGTCAAAATGTCGTGGTTTCACCCGGAGTTGTTCTGGGCCGAAATGTAAAGGTCCAAAACAACGTTTCGATTTACACGGGAGTCGTATGCGAAGACCACGTTTTTTTGGGGCCTTCCATGGTTTTTACTAACGTCATTAACCCAAGAAGTCATGTTGTGCGCAAAGATCAATATGCTATCACTTTGGTGAAGGAAGGCGCAAGCATCGGAGCCAACGCAACCGTGATTTGCGGAAACACCATTGGGCGTTTTGCCTTGATCGGTGCAGGAGCCGTGATTACGAAGGATGTTCCCGACTATGCTTTGGTGGTGGGAAATCCCGCACGACAAATCGGTTGGGTCAGCGAATACGGTCATCGGTTAACCTTCGATGAGGAAAAACGCGCAACGTGCGTAGAATCGGGCCAACAATATACCTTAATGGATCACCAAGTAACACGAATTTCGGAATGAATGAAACTGTAAAATTCGCCGTAGTAGGAGCAGGACATATCGGTAAACGCCATGCAGAAATGATCGCTCGTGAACCCGAAGCGCAATTGACCGCTTTTTGCGATGTTCGGTCCTCCGAGGAATGCCAAACCTCGGAATACCTCGTTCCCCATTTTGCTTCCATCGAGGATTTACTGAATTCGAAATTGGAATTCGACGTGGTTTCGATTTGCACCCCCAACGGTTTGCATGCCGAACAAGCAATTCAAGTCCTTAAAGCCGGCAAGCACGTGGTGGTTGAAAAACCCATGGGCCTGACCAGGGAAAGCTGTGAAAAGGTCATTTACACGGCCCTGCAAATGAACCGTCAAGTCTTTTGCGTCATGCAAAACCGCTATTCTCCTCCTTCGGAATGGATCAAAGAAATCGTGAGTAAGGGTCTCTTGGGAGACATCTTCATGGTTCAAGTGAATTGTTATTGGAACCGCGATGAACGGTATTACAAACAAGGAGGGTGGAAGGGAACCCCAGACTTGGACGGAGGAACGTTGTTCACGCAGTTTTCCCATTTCATCGATATTATGTACTGGCTCTTCGGGGACATTGATCGCATCCAAGGAAAATTTGCGGATTTTAACCACCAGAACACCACTGCCTTTGAAGATTCAGGCTTCGTGAGTTTTGAATTTTTGAACGGCGGTTTAGGAACCATCAATTATTCTACATCGGTTGCCATGCAAAACTTGGAAAGTTCAATCACGGTGATTGGAAGCAATGGAAGCATTAAAATTGGTGGTCAGTACATGAACGAGGTGGAAGTCTGCACCATTAAGGATTATACAATGCCTGAGTTGAAAGCCTCGAATCCTGCCAACGATTATGGCCCTTATAAAGGCTCTGCCGCTAACCACAATTTCGTTATTAAAAACGTTATCGACACCCTAAAAGGCCGCACTACTGCTACCACCAATGCCTTGGAAGGCTTGAAGGTTGTTGACATTATTGAACGCATTTACAAAGTACGGGACGAACAACTAATTTACGAGAATTAAGCATGAACAAGCATTTTTTTGACAGATTATTGAAAGGTGAAGAAACCCTGGCCGTTATCGGTTTAGGGTACGTTGGTTTACCCATAGCTCTTGCTTTCGCTCGGAAAGTTAAGGTCCTCGGATTTGACATCAACCAAGAACGGGTAGCGCTCATGCGGCAAGGAATCGATCCGAGCAACGAACTGACTTCGGAGGCCTTCAAAGACTGCAACATTCGTTTTTCGAGCGATGCAGAAGATTTAAACGAGGTGAGTTTTTACATTGTGGCGGTACCTACTCCCATCGATGATGCCAATTTACCCGACCTTAAACCCCTTTTGTCGGCAACGCGCAGTGTCGCAGGAAGCTTGACCAAAGGAAATTATGTGGTATTTGAATCGACGGTATATCCTGGGTGCACCGAAGAGGATTGCATTCCCGTGCTGGAGGAATTGTCCGGATTGACCTATAATATCGATTTTTTCGTGGGATATTCTCCAGAACGCATCAATCCCGGAGACAAGGTGCATACGCTAGAAAACGTTGTAAAAATCGTTTCGGGCTCTACGCCAGAGGCTTTAGAAACGGTAGCCTCGGTTTACGAATTAGTCGTGGATGCTGGGGTACACCGAGCTCCAACGATTAAGGTTGCGGAAGCCGCCAAGATCATTGAAAACACGCAGCGCGACGTGAACATCGCATTAATCAACGAGCTTTCCATCATTTTCAATAAGTTAAACATCAACACTTATGACGTTTTAGAAGCCGCGGGTACTAAATGGAATTTTCTAAATTTCACCCCAGGTTTGGTGGGAGGACATTGCATCGGGGTGGATCCTTACTATTTAACCCACCGTGCCCAACAAGCAGGATACCATTCTAAAGTCATCACGAGTGGTCGGTATGTCAACGATTCCATGGGTTTCTACATCGCGAAGCAAACGGTAAAAAAAGTGATTGCCCAAGGAAAGGTGATTCAACAATCCAGGGCTTTGATCATGGGGGTGACCTTCAAAGAAGATGTCACCGATATTCGTAATTCCAAGGTCATCGACATTGTCAATGAATTAAAGTCTTATCAAATGTCCGTAGACCTTGTCGATCCGCACGCATCCTCTGAAGAAATGCACCACGAATATGGCGTATCCTTGGTTAGCGCTCCGGTAGACAAGTACGATGCCATCATTGTTGCCGTGAACCACCGAGAATATGCGGCATTGGACGAGGCGTATTTTTCCTCGCTCATGGCGACAGAACAAGGCGTATTTATCGATGTAAAAGGCCTTTACAAAGGAAAAATTCACCGTTTAGAATATTGGAGTTTGTGATGGAATTTGAAAAACGCATTTTGGTTACGGGTGGAGCGGGATTCATTGGATCTCACGTGGTTCGTAGGCTGGTTAACTTCTATCCGAAGTACCTTATTGTTAATTTGGATAAACTCACCTATGCCGGTAATTTGGAAAATCTGGACGATGTATTGGGCCATCCCAACTACCGCTTTGAAAAAACCGATATCCAATCCTTGGAAGCCCTTAAAAGCGTTTTTGAACGCCATGCGATTACCGATGTGATTCATTTAGCCGCAGAATCGCACGTGGACCGCTCCATCGACGGTCCTTTGGAATTCGTATTCACCAATGTAGTGGGAACGGTCAACTTATTGGAGGCTGCACGGTCGGCTTGGTCGGGTTCGTTTGAAAACCATGTTTTTCACCACGTTTCAACCGATGAGGTATATGGCAGCTTGGGATCTTCCGGATTTTTTACCGAAGCCACGCCCTACGATCCTAGAAGTCCGTATTCTGCCTCCAAGGCAAGTTCCGACCATTTTGTGAACGCCTATTTTCATACGTACGGTTTGCCCATAAAAATCTCCAATTGTTCCAACAATTACGGAAGCCATCATTTCCCGGAAAAATTGATTCCGCTAATGATTAACAACATTCTGAAAGAACAGGCCTTGCCGGTTTACGGGAATGGGAGCAACATCCGGGATTGGCTGTGGGTAGAGGACCATGCTTCGGCCATTGATGTTATTTTCCACCGAGGAAAAGTAGGAGAGTCCTATAACGTGGGTGGATTGAACGAATGGACCAACCTCGACTTAGTGCATTATTTGTGCGATTTGATGGACCGTAAATTGGGCAGATCGGAAGGTGCGTCACGGGAATTGATTCGTTTTGTCAAAGACCGTGCAGGCCACGACCAACGCTATGCCATCGATGCGTCAAAATTAACCCAAGAATTGGGATGGAGTCCTTCGCTGCGCTTTGAAGAAGGTTTGGAAAAAACCGTGGATTGGTACTTAAGCCATCCTGAATGGATTGAGCACGTTACCTCAGGAGCTTATCAGGCCTATTATCAGAAATTCTATCAATAATGTCG
>CANMUN010000100.1 GCA_947500875.1 Flavobacteriales bacterium
AACATTGACACCTTCTACCTGATAGTTACCTTGCGCTTACCGGAAACCCACCCTTTGTTCATTGATCGGTTTTTAGTGGCGGCGGAATCGTTTAGAATTCCTTCGGTATTGCTGTTTAATAAAACGGATTTATACCGCGAAAAAGACCATGAGCGCTATAAGGAATGGAAAACACTGTATGAATCGCTGGGTTATCCTTGTTTTGCCATTCAAGCCAACGACCCCGAAAGTTTAGCGTTTCTGCGGGACCATATGAAGGGTCGGCAGGTGATGTTGGGCGGCAACAGCGGCGTTGGAAAAAGTTCCTTGGTTAATGGTTTGGATCCAAGCCTCAACCTGCGAACAGGGGAAATTTCCTCGGTGCACCGTCAAGGCAAACACACAACTACCTTTGCGGAAATGCACAAGTTGGGATTTGGCGCTTATGTAATTGATACTCCAGGTATTCGCTCTTTTGGGTTAATTGATTTGGAGAAGGAACATTTATCCCACTATTTTCCGGAATTTCGGAACAGAATGGCAGATTGTAAGTTCCATAATTGCATGCACTTAAAGGAGCCGGGATGTGCGGTAACTGCAGCCTTGAATGCTGGGGAAATCCATCGGCAACGCTATTCGCACTATGTTTCCATGCTTGCTGAGAACGAGGAAGATCCCTATCGAAGAAACAAACACGCATGAGGGCATTGATACAACGGGTTAACGGCGCTTCCGTGACGGTAGAAGGAGAAACAATCGCTGCTATTGGAAAGGGGTTGTTAGTATTTTTAGGAATTTCCAACCAGGATACCGGGGAAGATTTGGAGTATTTGGCTAAAAAAATTGGGGGATTGCGCATCTTTTCGGACGAAGAAGGGAAAATGAATTTAAACGTTGCCGACGTTCAAGGTTCCATCTTTTTGGTGAGCCAATTTACCTTGTATGCTTCCACCAAAAAGGGCAATCGGCCCAGCTTCATTGACGCAGCCCCACCAGAAATTGCAGTTCCCATGTATGAACAAGCGATACTACAATTTGCTCAAGCTGCTGGTGTCCCCGTGAAAACAGGGAAATTCGGGGCAGACATGAAGGTTGCCTTACTGAACGATGGTCCGGTAACGGTTTGGATGGATTCTAAAAATCGGTATTAATACCCGGACTCTTTTTCTTTGGTGTCGATGGTATACATCAACCCAATATTGATTCCAGCAGAAGCCGCACGGGTTTTCGCATAATTCGGATAAATCAACGAATTGTCTAAGGGTAATCCGTAGGCATCTACCCCACGGGCATCCTTGATGCCGTACTGTAAGCGAATTCCAAAAACAAATCCTAAAGGAACGCTTTTCAGGATTTTTCGGTTGATGCCGAAACCAATCAATGCGGTGGAATAACTTTTGGCATAATCACCAGAAACGTCACTGCTCACCGGAAAAAGATTCTCGCGGGTGTACAATGCTTTTCGAATGCGGTTGTATTGCGCTCCCATTTCGAAGTAGACTCCCCCTTTGTTTTGAAAACGTAAAAATAAAGGCAGCTGAAAGGTACTTAATGCCACGGTGGAAGCATAGTCTTGGTTGGCAATCATCCCGCTGTATTCCGCGTTATGTTTTCCAAAATTGGTTTCCATTCCGATACCGAAAAAACCCAACCTCATTCCTAACCCAAGTCCGTAGTGGCTTCCCCAACCCGGTGCGTAATCCTGTTCGGCTCCGTCCTTGGAAATATTTTGATTGAACAACCACGTTGAATTGAATTGACCTTTTGCAGTTATATCCAAACCGATTTGAGCGTTAAATGAAATGGAAATTGTGGCAAATAGAAGGGTGAAAATGATGGGTTTCATGGGCATAAGTTTTTACAAGTTTAAGAAAATCTGATTACTCTTTCGACTGTCGAAGGTAGAAAATGAAAAACACGCCATCTTTTTTATCCAACAATTCCATTTCGGCCATGTAATAAGGCGTTTGAAGTTTTTCCTCTGAGCGGTATATTTTTTTAAAATTCGAGTTGCTTACCATAATGTTGTACCCGTCGCCGCTGTTGATGTACGCTTTTTCAACAACCCATGTCACACCCTTCGGTACGGTTAAACTCCCTCCCCCATAACAGGACTTCACCAGGGTGGTGTCTTGAGCAAAGGCCAACTTTGAAAAGATTAATACAACGAAGACACACAGCGTTCTCACGGTATAATATTAAATTCAATAACGCTAATATACGTTTTTGCAGTAACACTGGGCGGGGGGCAGATGCAGGAATTCCCATAGGACCCTGCGTTAGGAGTACAGGTTTTTGTCTCTCCTGCCAAGGTGCTTCCTGCGGGTAACCAGAGCGGAGACCCAGTGTTCCCGGCGCTGGCTTTTATGCCATTAATGGTCATGGGATTCGTGGAAGGCACTTGACACGTTTGTGTCGTGTAATTTGTCCACATTTGCGAAGACCCGTTGCAGGGGGCACAGCTACCACTTCCACTGCTTGCTTGAAAATAAGGAACCGCCTCGTATACAATGTTTTCAATTTTCCATACCTTACCCGCTGGAACGGTGGCGGTGTTGTTATCAATGAGCAAGACTTGATTGAACTGTAAATTTCCTTGCGCTGAGAAACTGTAAAAAACAAACAATATTGCGGTTGCTACTAGAAGTTTCATGGTATAATGTTGAATTCTAAAACCGAAATCATCGAGGTTCCTGGACCAGAAATTAAGGTTGTTCCCGAAGGAATCCAAATTGGAAATGGGTGAATAATCGGAGGGTGACTCCCAGAGCTGTAGTTCGTGTTTAAACCGCCACTTAAACCGATGATTCTACTATCCCCGTTTATGAGAAGCGTATGTGTTTGAGGATTTCCGTTATGAGTGCTGTAGGCACTTGAAGGGGTGTAAGATTCAATTTTCCACACCTTACCAACAGGCACCGTTAATTGGGTGTTGGTAACGATAAGGGCTTGATTGAACTGTAAATTTCCTTGGGCCAATCCTTGAACTCCGATAAAAAGAAGGGGTAAAAGCGCAAAATACTTCATGGTACTATGGTGAATTCGAGGATGTTGTAGTTCGTATATTGCCCCCATCCGGCAACGGTTGCGCCAGCAGGCAACCATATTGCTCCTGAGGGAAGGGATCCACTGGTTCCGTTCAGATACCAATTGACCCCATTTATGACCAAGGAGGCGTGTGTGCCGTTTCCTGAACTGGTATACGATTGCGCTTGGTGTTCAACTTTCCAAACCTTACCCGCAGGGACGGTTTGAACCGTGGTTCCGTTGAACAGAAGAGCCTGGCTGAATTGTAAATTCTGCGCGCGGGCTGAAAGCATGCCCACCTTGATAATCGCTAAAAACAAAAGTATTCTGAAGTACATCTTTGAATTTTTGCTAAGGTAAAAATATTATTTCGGCAAAAGATTAAATTTAAATGAACTCAGCACATAGGCATTGAACATTCTGTACTTTGACAAAAATTCAATACTTTAGACAACAACATTTTTTTAATAACTTAACATGAAAAATTATACTACGACATTCTTCAAAGGCATTTTTCTTGCTTTTATGGTTCTTTCATCCAAGAAATTCATGGCCCAAGCCCCTGAGGGCATCAACTACCAAGCAGTGATTCGCACCACTTCGGGTTCCTTGGTGACCAATACCACGGTAGCCATTCGAGTTCAAATCAAACAAAACTCTTCTTCAGGAACCGTGGTTTATGCAGAGCGCCAATCGGTTGCTACCTCTAATTTTGGTCTGGTCAACATGGTTATCGGTCAAGGTACCGTATTGTCGGGAACCTTCGCTAATATTAACTGGTCCACCGGAAATTACTGGGTAAGCTTAGGGGTTGACTTTGCCAACGGCACCAACTATGTGGACTATGGTTCGCAGCGCTTAATGAGCGCGCCTTATGCCCTTTACGCTAAAACGGCTGGGGTGCAACTCAACCAATGGCG
>CANMUN010000101.1 GCA_947500875.1 Flavobacteriales bacterium
ATAGTTCCGGCACTTACGAAATACGTTTGCAATGGGGCGGTTGGTGCACAAGGTCCAGCGGGTCCAACAGGTGCTACAGGCTTGACCGGTCCACAAGGCCCACAAGGTGCTACAGGAGCAACTGGATTGACAGGACCTCAAGGACCGATGGGTTTACTTACCAGTGGTTCCGTTGCTGGAAATACTCCGTATTGGAATGGATCGCAATGGGTGGTGAATGGAACGAATTTTTATAATAATGGATCTAATTTAGGTGTCGGAACAACCTCCCCTCACGCTTCTGCTTTAACGGATATGACTTCAACAACCCAAGGCTTTCTCCCTCCTCGCATGACCACCGTTCAACGCAATGCGATTGCTTCACCGGCTCTTGGATTGGTTATCTTTAACACGACTACCAATTGCCTCAATTTCTTTGCAGGTAATGGATGGAATGAAGCCTGTGGTTCATTAGTTAATACTGGTTTGTTAAATACACTCAACTGCGCTGGTGCCACCACCACAGGAACGCTTACGAGTGGCTCTTCGGCCAACGGCGTGAGCACTGCCATCTCTTACACGGGCGGTAATGCGGGCACGTATAGCGCTCAAAACGTTGCTTCTACTGGTGTATTAGGCCTTATCGCCGCTTTAGCTGTAGGTACTTTGGCCAATGGCAACGGTAGCGTGACTTATTCCATAACAGGTAATCCTACAAGTTCAGGCACAGCGACGTTTGCTATTTCGTTGGGAGGGCAAAGTTGTACATTTACCGTCCCGGTTTCATCAGCTCCTGTATACGCTCCTATTGCTGTTAATTGTGCAGCTGGTGCTACGGCTATTGTTAATGTCACCAATCCCCTAACTGGGAAAATATGGATGGATAGAAATCTTGGTTCAATTACAGCAGGTTCGTTCAGTACAGATCAAAATGCCTACGGAGATCTTTACCAATGGGGAAGATTTACGGACGGGCACCAGTGTCGGTTCGTTTCTACAACTGCCACCCTTTCTAATGTAGACCAACCCTCTCATGGAAATTTTATAACTAGTAGTACTGGGGATTATGATTGGCGTAACCCACAGAATACAAATTTATGGCAAGGAGTAAACGGGATTAACAATCCTTGTCCTAGTACTTACAGAGTACCAACGGAAGCTGAGTTAGTGGCTGAATGTTCAAGTTGGGGAGCAGCGAATAATCTAGGTGCATTTGGATCGCCCCTTAAGTGGACTTTGGGGGGGAGACGCTACCCGCAAGGCACAATGAATAGTGTTGGTACTGATGGCTACTATTGGTCTAGCACAGTAGTTGGGAGTCAATCTAAATCTATGAGGACAAGTGACGGTTCACAAAATTTGAGTTATAGAGGTAGTGGATATTCGGTTCGGTGCATAAAAGATTAGTCTTATGTAAATCAAGGCATGGCTTACTTATTTGCTGCGATTCTAGAATTCGGACATAAGGAACTCTCTCAGTTCTTTATGCGCTTAATCCTCCACCGCTTTATTTTACGTTGGATTTTTTGAAAAAGCGTTAAGCTCGATTCTATGGTTTCTTCCTTGAACGGTCGTTTCAACCGTAAGACAAACCACTGGTATTCGTCGTGATGCCAAATGCCGTATTTTTCATACTGCATCAATTCCAAATTCGCGTCATCCAATTGTTTGATTAAGGAGGCAAACGGAACGGGTTGGTCGATGACTTGCAAAGAATCGGCTTCTAAGGCGATGTCGTGGGCAATGTAATCGGGGTTTGGTAGGTTGATTACGAAGTGTGAATTAAGTCCCATAACCGCCGAGATTCGTTTGAATAAGGCCGCATGCATTTCAAGCGGAATATGTTCAAGTACATCAATCAAGGTGATGAAATCCGGCTGCTTTAAGGCGGTTTCAAATGCGGTAATGTCTTGCGTGCTGAAGGTAATGTTCGGGGTGGCTATATGTTCTTTCCCATAGGCAATCGAGGCTTCGCTCAGGTCGATGGCGTGAATTTGTCCTTGGATGATGGTTCGTTTTAGGAGGGAAGTCATCATTCCAATGCCACAACCCAGTTCAAGGACCGTAGATGATTCGTTCATTCCGAGCTTCAAAAGGCGTTCATAAACCCCGTAAATGCGGTCGTTGATTCCCGTTGCGGCTTGTTCCCGAACATAGCTATCGTAAAAGGCGCTGACGTGTTCGGTTTCCATCCTATTTTTTCGTTACGTAGGTTTGTTTTGCGGGAAGATAGAAAAATTCATGCAATAAATTGGACGTTTTAAGGAGCTTGGGTCGGGCAACAAAGAAGTTCTTAACGGTATCCGATAATTCAAGTTTAGCGGCATATATTTGAATGTTCTTTCGGGGTTGTTGGCTGCTTTCCGTGAATTGAAAGGCGAAGCCTTCGGCAGCGGGGGTTCCAATTTCATCAAATTCGGGCCATTCAAAAAACCGCGTTGGGGTGTGGTTGACCACCGTGAAAAATGCGCGGTATCCAGAGTTGCGGATGCGGTACGACACCATGATGTCCTGATAATTGGGGGCTGTTATGGGGGCGAATTGAATCTCCAAAGGAACATACGGCGAAGACGGTACCGCAATCGCGGGCGATAATTGGTCGAGGCCTCCGTCGTAGAAAAAAATAAGGTTGTGATTTCCCACAAAACCGATTTCGGCCATCTTAGCGGAATTGGGATTTTTCGCGGCTCCTTCTAAGGCATGCTCCAAACGATTCACGGCGATAATGGCGTCTTCTTTCCCGTCGGAATCCAAGTGTGCTTTATAGATGTTAAGTTCGTAGTGCTCCGTTACGGGAATTTGTAATTGCGCTTCTGCATGCCTTTTAGCTCGGCTTTCTAGATCCTCTCCTGGGTTTTCGATTTCGGTACTTGGTTGCGATGGATTCTCCTTAGGGGATTCCTCGGAGGCACAGCCCATGGCGATCAAACAAAGGGCAAAAATGATCCTACACTTCATATCCTAATACCGTTTCTACCAATTTTAGGGCTTGTTCTAATTGCTCTTCCCGGCTGATGCTCCCGGTGTCAAAGACGATAGCGTCTTCGGCTTGCATTAAGGGGCTGTTGGCACGTTGGGTGTCAAAGGTATCGCGCTGGGATAAATTTTCCTTGACTTCGAGCAGGGTGGCCGTGGCTTGTTTTTTTTGCATTTCATTAAACCTGCGTTGGCTACGGGTTTCAAGGTCTGCCGTAACAAATAGTTTCAATTCCGCTTTGGGAAAAACTACTGTTCCAATATCTCTGCCGTCCATAACGATGCCGCCGTTCTGGCCCATTGCCCGCTGCAATTCCACCAACTTCTCGCGAACTTTACCGATTGCCGCCACTTCCGAAACCACCTGAGAAACTTCCGTAGAACGAATTTCAACGCTGACATCTTGGCCATTGAGGATCAAGGCTTGGGAACCATCGGTGGAAAAATGCACGTTGATTTCAGGAAGTTGTGCAATCAATCCTGGGCCATTTAATCCATTCGCATCAAAGAGGCCCTTTTGAAGAGCAAACCAAGCCACACCTCGGTACATCGCGCCAGAGTCTATGAAAATATATCCAAG
>CANMUN010000102.1 GCA_947500875.1 Flavobacteriales bacterium
TCGTTCTGAAAGCGTCAACCGTTTTCCTGTCGGATTTGCGAAATCTGCGCTTAGATAAAATAACGATCCAGGGTTCAGTGATTCAAGCGATTCCAACCAATGCTCACCATCAATAAAGAACGGTTTATTACCTGTCATTTTTACGGCATCCACGAAGCCAGGATAATAAGGATCGGTGCAAGCCACGCAGGCGTTCTTGAAAAGCAATGCAGCCACTGTGATGGATTCTTGAACGCCGTTGGTGATTATCCCGCCTTTCGCTTTAGAGAATCCATCTTTTTGAAATACCTGTTGACTTATTTCCCCCAAAAAGCCTTCGGATTGATGGTAATGCAAAACAGGTTTATTGGGGAATTCTTCTAAAAACACACGATAAAAATAACCAGGATCAAAAACAGGATATTGATCAAGTGGAGGAACCCCCGCACCAAAATTATACGGACATTCGCTGGTAGCGAGTTGGTTTAAAAAGTGAATACGGTTCATGTATTACCTTGCGTTAATGCTTATAACTTCCGCAGTTTTTTCCAAAAGTACTATTATATTTGATAATCAACCCAGGACAATCATGAACGAAATTCAAGCAGAGAATCTGTTAAGACAAGTAGAAAGCATCAGCGAAGCTTCCCTTCGTGAAAAGTTTGATCCCTCTGATTTAGGCATGGCCTTAGACCTGTGTTTTGCAAGGGGCAATCAACAAATGGTGGCAAATCTGATCGACAAGGTGATCAACGTTTATCCTTTAGACGGACGTATTCTCAGGGTAAAAGCCCTTCTTTTAGCAAAAGGAGGAAGAGCTCAAGACGCGATTTACTTACTTAGCATGGTGCCTTCTCGAGATCCTTATTTTTTATCCTGCGTTGAACTGATCGGGGTTGTTTTTGCCAACCAAAATCAATTTAACAAAGCGATTGAAACATTTAGTGTCCTTCTAACCCAAGAAATGGAGGAAGGAAGCCGGGCATTTGTGCTGTATCAGCGAGCAGTTTGCTATCATTACCAGAGCGATTTTAAAGCAGCTTTCGAGGATTGTAAGGAGGCGTGTGAGTTGTTTTTTTATGACCCTAACTTTTTCAAGGAGGCATTGTTTAATTTTCGATTGTTCTGGGTAAATGGTGATTATGTGCAACGCAAAGAGGTACGAATTTCCATGGATGATTTGGTACGCTTTTCCAAAGAAGTGACGGAGGAATTTTATGCCTTCGGTGCTTATTGGTTGCTGATGGAATGGTCTATGGTTGCGCGTCAGCCTGAGCTTGCCTTGTCGTACGTTCAAGAGTATGAAGCAGCCGAACAGGCCGATGAATTCAGAGAGCTGCAGGACCGTTTTTTGGCATTGAAAACGTTCTTACAATACTATGAAAAGCATCTTACTCTAAAGGCTTGTATTCAGTCGGTTCAAAAACCCACGGGACCGCTGACGGGGCGTAAACCAGGGGAAGGAGTAAAAGGAATGTCGAGATATGAGTCTGAAATGGAGGATTACTTCCGTAAAATAGCACCGTGGAAAGGTGATTTTGACCGCTTGAAATCACAACTAAACGAACAATTTGAATCGGAATTTAATTTCTATGAAGCCTTTACATTCTAAGGTTTTTTCGTTTATTTGTTCATGCAAATCCCTGAACAGTTTCTTCCCAAGCTCAACGCACGACGGGTAACCATACCCTTAATTTCACCGTTGGACGAACAAGAATTCTCCAATCATTTTGCGCGAGAAACTCCTTTTTTGATAGAGGCAGATCTTTCGAGCTTATTACGAAGTACATTATCCCAAATACAAAAAGTTCCAAAAGAACAAAAGATAAAAACCTTTGACAGCATACCCTACCGAGAAATTCGAGAAGGCTTATTCCATAATTATATGGATTACGTAGAACATGCGCCGTCGAATTGCCTATTTCCCGAAGGGTTTGATGTAGTGGAGGAACGGTTGGAATCGGTCACAGAAACCAAGTTTCGACACTATGCACTTTCGTTGAACGAAAGCTTATTTCCTGAAATCGAAGGGTTCAGAATTCCATGGATAGAGGAGAGGAATTACCTCTTGAACCTCCAATCCAACTTTTTTCAAACGCATGGTATTACCAGTCCTCATTGGTTATTTATCCATCCCGCTTTTTCAGTATCCAACGCACATTATGACCACGACTCCGTACATACAGCGATTGCTCAATTAAAAGGCCGGAAAAAAGCATACCTCATAAGTCCCGAGCATCACGCTACGGTTCAACAGGAGCAATTTCCTCGCTTACCCAACGGTTTTAACGATTTTTCAAATCCACTCATCGCCCAGTTACCTTGTAGGGATATGGAATTGTGGGAGGGCGATCTCCGAGAAAATCAGGTGTTATTCATTCCAAGAAGGTGGATTCATTATGTGGTAAGTGAAACCCCAGGGATGTCGTATTCCCAGGACATCGTAAATTCCAGCAACTTGAGCGATTGGTTGGGCTCCCTTTTTAAGACTCGGATCTGATTTTTCTGAATTCATCTTTTGCCACTTGAATTTCCTTAAGCAATTCCTGGCTGGTGGCGTCGGTTCGTACAATCCGGTGATTTAACGCTTCGTCCTCAAATTTTGCGAACCGCAAACAATATAGGGCACGCTCATCCAATTGGTCGCTGACCTCTTTCGAGATAGGACGATGCACGCGGTCGGATTGAGCATAAGCCATAACAAGGCGACCAAAAGTGTTGGCGTAATCGATTAACCGAATGTTTCCCGTTGGGAATGCTTCTTCCTTGAATTGAACAAATAGATCGAGTCCTTCCTGGATTGCCGCAAAACTTGGTGCTTCATTTCGACTTGAAGGTAAATAAATGGCCGATAAATAAGGTCTATGCTCCTGAGTTAAGTTGGGAGTTCCACGGTGAATCAACCTTAAATCCCTGAGGGTATAGTCCCCCGTGACAACATTTAATGAAATCGGTTTTAAAACCGAAGCACGTTCCAAAATTTCTTCATCGGTAAAGTCATTCGAGTCGTTGGTAAACGGTGCGTTTTCGCTCAATCGGTGGGTTTTTGGATAAATGTGGGTTGCTCCATTTTCCTCGTTGGCGTTCACCAACGGGACATTTAACGCGACGGCAAAATCATTTCCGTCCTGATGAATGGTCTGAAAGGTAGAACCGGGCGATGAAATATCCGAAGAGAAAAAGACTAAGGCAAAATCTTCTTCGAACGCGGATTGCAACAATTCAAAAAGATCTGCTTGCGCATAAAAGGCGCTTTGGAGCATCCTTGAATTCGAAGGCAAAAGCATATTCCAACGGTTGATATCGTGGTTGGCTCCATAATTCCCTTCA